>CAYFRR010000262.1:0-2501 GCA_964345505.1 uncultured Rhodothermales bacterium | reverse complement strand
CGCCGGACGCTCCTGCTACTTACGCCGCAGGCCAGGGGAAGTCGAACCCACCTGCATCGTACATATTGATGCGGAGCCAGCTGAGGTCTTTGCTACAGATGCTGCGCAGCGGGGGGCTGAGGCTATCCAGGGTTTGCTGTGCCCGCGCCAGCGACCCCGCCACGTGTTGCAGTCGCGTGGCGCTGCGCCGAGGTCCCCACGGGCTGCGGCTCTGGCCCGAGCTGCCGGTAGCGGCCGCCCACCGCGCATCAGACGCGGGAGCGAGTTGCTCGAGGGCCCGGAGGTCCATCACGTAGGCCTGCCGCAACACCTTTCGGCGGCGGGCCTGGGTGCCATGGATCGCGCATGCCACATAGGGCAGCACCTGCAGCAGGTCCCCGTGGCAAAAGACATCGGCCGATGCCCCGGTATTGCGCTCGGCAGAGGCAGTGTCTTCGTGACGCGCATGGAGCGGCGTCAGCCATCGCTGTACGGGATGCCTGCCCAGCTTGATGAGGACGGTACTGCCCTGTTCATACCGACAGCTAAATAACGCATGGAGCACATGCTCTTGCGCACAGAGAACAGGCGCGCGGTGCAGCGGGCGCATCAGACGATCCACCTGGTCGATGTCCAGGTTGTCCCGACCGCACACGAGGAGCGCAGGGCGCACCTCCGAACGGATATCCAACGGCGCCAGGCCCATCGTTTCGAGGAAGACTGCCATGTTATGGCGCATGAACGGTCCATCGCCCAGGCACAGCACGCACGCCTCGTCTTGTGTTAGGGCCTGCCGCAACGTGGCCATGACCGCCTTGGCGCTTACCCGCCCGGCACGTGCGTCCTCCTGCCCATTGGGGCCACTGCCTGACGCGGGCGGACACAGATTCATGCGCAAGGATAACACGATATTATTGGTGGAGTGGTAATGTAGGCATAATGCACCGGGCCTGCGTTAGGAAAGCATCACCAAATCATGACCTGACGATTAAACACGCGGGGCGTACCCCCCGGGACAAGCGTGTTTTAACTCCGTGGTAATGGGCCCGTGCGGAAGCTTACGTATGATGAGGGTGGATTCGGCAGCACCGCACGCGGCGGACGTACTACCCAGCCAGCAGCACTGCCGGATATACTACGGGGCTTCCTCCCGGACTCCGACAAGACGCGTTCTCCTGACCCAACCCATGCCATGAAACAGCTCCCACCCATCTACCAGGAAGACGGCCTTTCGAAGCAGCTTCGCGGATCGATTTGCACGGTGCTGTGTCGGCACTGGGACCCGCTTGACGTTGGCGCCGGCCCGCACGGACGGGGCCTCTACCGGCGCCACGTACCGGCGCTGTTCATCATGCTCGTGGATGGCTTCACCAGTGCCGAGATCGCAGCGTACCTGGCGATGGTGCAGCAGGAATATCCACATCACGACGATGCGGCCATCGATGGGCGTTTGGCGGCCGATGCGCTGTGTGCTCTGCGCGTTGCGTATGGCCTGACGGCGGCGCCAGCGCCTGCCGTGGAGTCTATGGTTGGGCAGCGCATGTAAGGCGGCGGAGACAGCCCTACGATATGCAGGCAGCGATTACCTACAACAACGGTAGGCTTGCGCCCAAGAAAAGTGAGGGCTGCGTGACCGTCTTCCTGATGGACGATGACACGCTGCCCCAGGCGCTGGCGGTTGAACGTGAGGAAAGCCGGCAGATCTTATTCGGCCAAAGACTCCGCCCCTTCCAGCACGGCGTCCCACGCCAGTTTTGGAGTTCCATCGGGCGCTACTACGCCGAGCTGGCAGAGGTAATCCGAGAGCCGCTCCGCCACCTCTTCTGGTAGGTCGCTGAGCTCATCCCCAAAAATCAGGTCGCGAACCAGGGTGCACGTCTCGGTATCGAAGTCTTGAAACGTAAATACAGATGCGAAGCGGACCTGAGACGTCGCGGCGATTTCTTCGAACAAGCGCTCAAAGCACGAGCGCTGCCACGCCTGAGATGCACCCATCGACGCCGCGCTGGGGCACGTGAGCTCCTGAATAAGAATGGGCCCCTCCCCATACGCTGACACCACCGCTCGAACGTCTTCGTTTATATCCTCCAGCTCCAGGACGAAGAAGTTGGGATCGATAGGCCCGTAGTTAAAGGGCAGCACATCGGTGACCGTCCGCAGCGCACGAAAGGTTGGCGACCGGTCGCGGACTGCGTGGGCCGTGAGGGTTACCGCAACGGCAAGCCGGGGATTGATGGCGTGGACCCGCTCGCGCGCCGCTTCTACAAACCGGACGTAGGCCTCTCGCTCTCCCGGATAAGGACCGTCAAAGCGGGCGTCCACCTCATTTCCAACCCCGAGGATAAATCCATCGTGCGCGAGGAGGACAGGGACCACCTGGTCGAGAAGCTCGCCAAACCGCTCAATAACCGCCGGATCGTCGAGCGAAACGCCGTCTGCACGTCCTCCCTGCCCGTCCGAGAGACTCTCCGGAAGGTTATAGTCCTCGATGTCCCCAACGGTGATGTTCACAAACGGACGAA
>CAYFRR010000261.1:0-2646 GCA_964345505.1 uncultured Rhodothermales bacterium | reverse complement strand
CACGCCGTGGGCTTCATGGCCACCAACAAAGGCGGCAAAAGCTCGCTGGCCGCCACGCTCATGCGGCAGGGCCATCCGCTGCTTAGCGACGACATCGTGGCGCTCACGCCCGGCGTGCCGCCCCTGGCGCATCCGGGCTTTCCGCAGATGCGCATGTGGCCCGAGCAGGCGGCGCACTTTGTCGAGGACGTAGACGCCCTCGAAACGGTGCACCCGTTTATCGAAAAGAAGCGCGTGCCGGCAGGGGAGGGGGGCATGGGCGGGGCGTTCTGCGCTGAGGCGCGTCCGCTGGCGGCACTCTACCTGCCCGATCGGCGCGACGACATCAAGGAAATCACCATCGAACCGATCTCCCAGAGCGAAGCGCTGCTCTCGATCGTGCGGGAGTCGTTTGTGGCGACGCTCATCGAAGCCGCCGGGTGGCAGGGGCGGCGGCTGCACCTGTTGTCATCGCTCGTGAAAGCGGTGCCCGTGCGGCGGCTCGTGTATCCGAACGGGGTGGACCTGCTGCCGGAGGTGGCCCAGGCCGTGGCGGACGATGTGCGCCGCGCGGCCACGCCAGCAGCATAACTCCGACGGACGAGCGATGTGGATCTCCGGGTGCTGCCGCCCGGTGCTATAGCTGTGCATTCAAGTGGTCGGGCTGCAGCGCCGATACCTTCCTCGGTTCTGTTTGCTTATCGCTTGCATCGCACATCGTATGGACGTAGCGTCGATACCTCCGGAAGGGCGGGCCATCCTGGCAGGCGCCCACAGCCGCGCTGCCGCCATCGACCACGAGGCGCTGGCCACGGCGCTCGGGCAGGTCACCGACTGGGCGTTCCTCCTGCGGGCCGCCTCCTGGCACCATGTGGCGGGCCTGCTGCATCACGCCTTCCAGCCGCACGCGGCCGTCCTTCCCGCCCACGTGCAGGATGACCTGCACCGTATGCATGGCACCATCAGCCGGCACAACCTGCTGCTCACGGGCGAGGTGCTGCGCCTGCTCCAGGCATTTGACGATGCCGACGTGCCAGCGGTGCCGCTCAAAGGGCCGGCGCTGGCGGCGCTTTGCTACCAGCGGTTCAGCCTGCGTCCGGCCGGCGACATCGACTTCCTTGTGCCGCGCCATCAGTTTGCGGCAGCCGACGCCGTGCTACGGGCTGCCGGGTACCGCGTGGCGTCCTGCGCGGCCAGTACGGACGAGGCCATGGACGCGCAGATCGGCCGGGAGTACGTGCACCCTGAGCGGAAGGCCGTGGCGGAGCTGCACGGGTATTTTCTGCATGCGATGCATCAGTTTGACCTGACGCCGGAAGCCGTCTGGGAGCGCCTCGCGACCACCACGCTGGATGGGCGCACGATCCCCTGCCTGTCTCCGGAAGATACGCTCCTCTACCTCTGCGCCCACGGCGCGAAGCACCACTACGAGCGCCTCAAATGGGTGTGCGACATTGCCGAGCTGCTGCGGTCGGATGCTGCGCTGGACTGGTCCGTGGTGTGGTCACGGGCCCATGCCCTCCGCAGCCGGCGCCTCCTCTTACTTGGATTGCACCTGGCCGACCGGTTGCTGGGCGCCCCCGTCCCGCAGCCTATCGCCCGCCAAGCAGCAACAAACGCCGCGGTGCAGCGGATGGCGCAGCAGGTGGTCCGGTGGCTGTTTACCGAGCCGTTTCATCGCCCGGAGTCGCTGGCGGCCTACCGGTTTCATCTGCAGATGCGCGAGCGGTGGCGCGATCGCCGGGCGTACCTCGCCCACCTGGCGACGCTCGCGGTGCAGCCCACGGCCAAGGACCGGGCGTTCGTTCCGCTGCCCCGCGCCCTCGACCCGCTCTACTACGCCGTCCGCCCGCTCCGTCTGGCCTACGACGCCGTAACCGGAGCCGCTTGAGGGCTATGGGGTGAAGCGCACATGCACCGGCTGCTGGCGCGCGCTCGACTGCTGGATGGCTTCTTGAAATGCGGCCTGCACCGCCGCGTCGTCGGCCTCCGCCGCCACCGTCACTTCTGGCATCAGGTCTTGCCCAGCGTCAGCCGACCCGCCCGTCGCGCACGTCACCTCAATGCTCATGGGCGAATACAGGTTGAAGGTGAGGGCTGTCGCTACCATGTTGAGGAAGCTGAGGCGCGTCTCTACGCGCGCTACGCCATTGGGACACTGCTGGGCGGTCTCGACGGTGCTGGGGGGAATCAGCCCGGCGATGAAGCCATGCGCCCAGGGGTTTTCGATCGTCTGGTTGGAAGGCGTGGCCTCGGTCACGACGGTAGCGTGGTAGCAGCCGGAGAGGAAGAGCGCGGCGGCCAGCACGAGGGCGCTCAAGAGAGGCAGGGTACGGGTGCGCATGGGCTGGGGCGTCTGAAGTGGGTGGGATGCGAAACACTTTCCCACACTACAAGAACCTGCGCTGCCTTTCAATGGAAAAGGTAGGTATCTCCAGGTCTCCCCATGGGGTGCGTCGGGTTGACGCATCCGTGGACGTAAGGTATGGATTGATCCGTGCGAGATTGCACAAGATTCGCGCGGCTGGCCATTCCCCCTGCCCGTTTCTGCACCTACCAAAAAGAAGCCCCGGCCTCCGCGTGGTGCGGAAGCCGGGGGAGGGTACTGCGTGGTGCCCGGGACTGGAGTCGAACCAGCACGACCTTTCGGTCACTGCCCCCTCAAGA
>CAYFRR010000260.1:0-2646 GCA_964345505.1 uncultured Rhodothermales bacterium | reverse complement strand
AGATCCACCACCTGGCACGTCCCTTCCCCCGCCCGAATCTCGGCGTGCCGTGTGCTCACGACCCGCGTGTCGTCGGCCAGCTGCAGGTCGTTCGCTGCCCCCCGCCCAATCGTCACGACCTCGTCCTCAAACCGATACACCTCGGCCGCCTGATCTTCACTCGTACGGGAAACGAAAAGCTTAAACGTCATGGCAAACAGACCTCATAGCACAGCCTCGTGGGAATAAGTGGACGTCGCAGGATACATCTTTCTTCGCTTGGGTGCCATTTTAATCGCATAGGGCTACCGGTACGGCAAAAGGAAAAATAGCATCAACCTGGCTTGTATATACATAGCGTTTTTGCTCGTGCAATGCGGTCATATGTGCTAAAGAGAGACCCAAGGTTTGGCGCATGCCGGCGTATGCGAGAAGGGACACGCCTCACGCCCTTGGCCCCGAAGCACGGCCTAAACCTCCCTCTATGCCTGCGGTACAATGACCGCTACGGATTGGCACCCCCGTCTGTCTTCCTTGCCGAGCCCCTACTGCCATGCAGGTAACCGACACGCCGCGCGCGTCCCGTCTTGAGGCCCTGCTACGCCAGGCCGGCCGCTCCACGCTGGATGGGCTGGTCAATATTCTTCGCGGCCCGCGCGCCCGGCGCCACACGCTGCTCGCCGTCTGCCCCAACTCCGAAGCGGTCACCCGTGCCGCCCTCAGCGCTGCCCAGAAAGCCGATATGCCGCTGCTGTTCGCGGCCACCCTCAACCAGGTGGATACCGACGGCGGCTACACCGGCTGGACGCAGGCGTCGTTTGCCTCGTACGTGGAGGATGCCTGCCAGCGCGAGGCCATCGACGTCCCGATCTTTCTATGCCTTGACCATGGCGGGCCGTGGAAGAAAGACCTCCACGCGATGGAGAATTGGCCCTACGAGGAAACCATGGCAGCAGTGAAGGACTCCATTACAGCCTGTCTGCAGGCCGGCTACCGCTTGCTGCACCTGGACCCCACCGTCGACCGCCGCCTGCCTGCGGGGACGCCCGTCCCCGTGGAAACCATTGTGGAGCGCACGGTGGAACTGCTCCAGCACGCGGAGGACGTGCGCGCGCAGGCCCATCTGCCGCCCGTAGCGTACGAGGTAGGGACGGAAGAGGCTGGCGGGGGCCTGCAGGGCGTGGAGCGCTTCACGGCGTATGTGGACGCCCTCGAAGCGGCCCTGGAGGCGCATCACTTGCCCCGGCCCTGTTTTGTCGTGGGCGATGTAGGCACAACGCTGGCCAGCGACCACTTCAACCCCGCACAAGCCAAGACGCTCGCGCAGGCGGCTGAGCGGCTGCCTGCGCTCATCAAAGGGCATTACACGGACGACGTGGCCAACCCTGAGGCCTATCCTATCAGCGGTATGGGCGGCGCCAACGTAGGGCCAGGCTTCTCGGCCGTGGAGTATGAGGCGCTCCTTGATCTCGTGCGCCTGGAGGAGCATCTGGACCACCACTCGGGGTTTCCGGAAGCGCTCCGCAACGCCGTCATCGACAGTGACCGGTGGCGCAAATGGCTGCAGCCCGACGAGGAAGGCCGGTCGTTCGAGGAGCTGGCGGCCGAGCGGCAGGAGTGGCTCATCCGTACCGGCAGCCGCTACGTGTGGACCCACCCGGCCGTGGACGCTGCCCGGCAGCGCCTGTACACTAACGTGGCCGACCATCACCCGGCCGCATCTTACGTGCGCTGGCGCATCGAAACCGACATCCTGCGCTACGCGCATCACTTCAACCTGGTCGGGCTGAACGAGCAGCTACTCGCGGATCTGACCCCGGCCTCCGCCGTCGCCTCGTAGCTCTCCCCTATATCACCCATCCCTTCCTCATGACCACTGCCATTGTACTGCTCGACGTCGCCCAGGGCCAGATCACGCCTGTCGCTGAAGCGCTCGCCAACCTTGAGGGCGTCAGCGAGGTGCACTCCGTGGCCGGCCGCCATGACCTCGTTGTCATCATCCGGGTGAAGGACGCTGAAGCACTGGCGACGCTCGTGACGGAGCATATCCGCGCCCTCGACGGCATCGAGCGCTCTGAGACGCTGATCGGCTTCCGAGTCCATTCGCAGCACGACCTGGAGCATCTCTTTTCGGTCGGGATGGAGGAGTAGGCGGCGGCTCGTGCGCTGCAGCCGACCGTTACGTCAGCAGCATCACACCCAGCCCTTTTCCTCTGCCTCCCGGTAGCCTGCGGCGCGGAGCTTCGATGCCGGGTTATCCAGTTTGCCGTAGCCCCAGTCGTTGAATTGAGAGCGGTCGCCGTTGTAGTCGGTGTGAGAATCGCGGCGGACGATCTCCAGCACGTCGCAGCCGTCCACCGTGCCGAGATCGGCGGCCAGTTTCCACGTCTCCGCCTTCGTCAGGTACATGAGCGGCGTGTGGATGCGCAGGTCCGCATCGAGGGCCAGGGAGAGCGACGTTTCCGTGGCGTCGATGAAAACACGCCGGCAGTCAGGGTAACCGGAGTAGTCGGTCTGGCACATGCCCCCCACCAGATCATGGATGCCGTGGTTGTAGGCAAAGCTGGCGGCCATCGTCAGAAAGAGCGCATTCCGGCCCGGTACAAACGACGCCGGCAGATCGGGCGCCCGCTCGTGCGCGGCGTTCATGTCCTTGTCGTGCTCAGT
>CAYFRR010000259.1:0-2700 GCA_964345505.1 uncultured Rhodothermales bacterium | reverse complement strand
GTGTGGGTCGTCCCCAGGTCAATCCCAACGAGGTAGCGCGAATCGGGCGCAGGCATGGCAGGTCAGCAGTATCGATGAACGAACGGGACGAAACGGCGCAGCTACGCTTCCTGCGTCTCGCGGATGTTGAACTCCAGCTTGCGGCGGTGTTCGCCATCGCGCGTGGCGCAGTACAGCTCCAGCGTGCCGACTTCCGTGAAGGCACTTTCGAGCACGACCGGGATCACGGTGCCGCTGGCCTCTTCGGACGTGGCCTCGAAGCGCGCCTCCATGGTGGCGACCTCCTCGATCTCGCCGCCCCAGTCGTCTACGATCGCGCCCGCTTCGTCCGAGGTGCGTGTAGTGGAGGCCAGCAGGGTGAAGACAGCGTCCTCTCCCACCACCAGCCCGAACTCCTTCTCGGGGATGCGGAGCGCCGAGCCTTCTTCCGTGCCGAAGGGGAGCACGCACAGCGCCTTGAGCGGCGTAGGCACGCCCGGCACGGCGGGCATGTTGCTCTCGACCGCGATGTAATAGGCGCGCGGCGCACCGGCACGGATGCGGATGCCGCGCCCTTCGCGGGCGCCCCCGTAGTAGCAGGCGCCACGGGCCACGGCGGTGTCGAGGTCAGGCGCGGGGAGGGCGCGGACCTCCGCCTCGCCGCTCCAATCCTGCAGCACCTCGAGGATGCGGGCGCGCAGGCCCTCGGCCTTCATCACGCCACCGTTGAAGAGCACGGCAGAGGGGAAAGCCGTGCCTCCGTCCGCGTTCACGTGCCGGTGCAGAAACGCCGCCAGGTGGCGCGTGATGGCCGGATCCGACGCGTACGGCAGGCCCATCTCCCGCATCCCGACTTTGGGCTTGCGCTCCGGGTGATCGGTGAGGGCGCCATGCGGGAAGAACCCATCCGTCAGGATGTTTTGGATCTCCTCGCGGGTAAGCTCAGTGCGGATAGAGCCGCCGATGAGCGAAGAGCCGCGGCCGCTGATGACGACCGGCGCGCCCGTGGCCGTTGGGTCGCTCAGCAGATGCTCCTTGGCCTTGCGGCACTGATGCGTGAGCGCGCGAAACTGCCAGTTGTCGAGCTCGGTGCCGTCCTGCGCCAGCTTATGGCGGACGGCGTAGGCCAGCGTCAGGTCCATGTTGTCGCCGCCCAGCGTGATGTGCTCGCCCACGGCCACGCGCTGCAGGTCCAGCGCGCCGTCTTCCTCCACCACCTCAATCAGGCTGAAGTCCGTGGTGCCGCCACCGACGTCGCACACAAGCACAGAATCGCCCACGCCGATGGCGTCGCGCCAGTCATCGCCCTGGGCCGCCAGCCACGCGTAGAACGCCGCCTGCGGCTCTTCAAGCAGGATGATGTCCGGCAGCCCGGCTTCTTGCGCGGCGCGCACGGTGAGCTCCCGGGCCACCGCGTCGAACGAGGCCGGCACCGTCAGCAGCACGGTCTGGTGTTCCAGGCGGGCGTCCGGGTCGTCGGCGGCCATCTCGTGATTCCAGGCGTTGCGGAGGTGGAGGAGGTACCGGCGGGCCGCTTCGACCGGTGAGACCTGCGCGACATCGTCCGGCCCCTCCCACGGCAGGAGGTCGGCGGTGCGGTCCACCCCGGTGTGGCACAGCCACGACTTGGCCGAGGCCACGAGCCGGCTCGGCAGCTCAGCGCCGCGCTCGCGGGCAAAAGCGCCGACGGCGTAGTCGTTGGCATCCGTCCAGGGCAGGCGCAGCCCGCCCTCGGGCACGTCGTGCGGCCCGGGCAGGAGCATGAAGGACGGCAGCAACTGGCGGCCATCCACCTCGCCCGGGTTCACAAGTTGCGGGATACGAAACGGCGTCGGCTCTTCCTGCGTCGCGGCGTCCGCTGGCGCGTAGCTCAGCGCGCAGTGCGTGGTGCCCAGGTCGATGCCTACAATGTATTGGGGATCAGCGTATTGGGGATCAGCCATAACCTTTCAGGTCAAGAGAGAAAGTGGGCGGCGGGAGGTCTGTTGACGTACGGTTAGTTGACCTCCACTTCCGCCGGGGCCACGATGAGGTCGTCCCGCTCCTGCATCTGCTGCGGGAGGTCGATGCGCTCCACGCGCCAGCCGCGGTGGCGCAGCACGCCATGGAAGGGCGGCTCGCCGCTCACGGTGCCGGTGAGGCGGATCGCGTGGGCGTCAAAGTCGGGGTCGATCGTCACCGATGTGTTTTCGTCTTTTTCCATCACCGGCGCCAGCGTCACGTGCTCGTCCAGCACTTCGCGGCAGCCACTGTGCACGTTGCGCACGGCCGCGCCGATCTGCGCGTCGTCGTACGCCTGGATGTCTTCCTGCAGAAAATCGATCAGCCGCCCCTTGCGCTGCAGCAGCGAAAGAATCTGTACCGCCGGGACGGGCGAGGGTTGTTCGGGCTCCGGTGGGGCCGCGGCTTCTTCTTCGGCCGTCTCCTCAGGTGCTGGCGTGGCGGAGGGCGTCGGGCGCAGCCGCTCCAGCGTAAACCAGAGGGCCAGCGCTACGACAGCGCCCAGCCCGGCGAGCAGCGGCACCTGACCGGCCAGCGCATCTGGCGCGAGCATAGTCAGCACGGCCAAGAGGCCAGCGATAAACACGAGGATAACAACGAGAGCGCTAAGGGAATGCTTGGACATACACCAAAGAGGGTCGGTGGCGAAAATACCGGTCGGGCAGCGCAGTCGCAGGGACCGTGCAGGAATGGTAGCACCGGCTGCCGTGGGCGTTCCAC
>CAYFRR010000258.1:0-2709 GCA_964345505.1 uncultured Rhodothermales bacterium | reverse complement strand
ACAAGCAAAGCCGACCACCTCCCGCTGCCTGCCCCGCCCGCTGAGGAGGTGCGGTGGGGCCTCATTACCACGAGCCGGGCTCCTGTCCGCTCCACGGCCCACCACAACGACCACCATCAGCGGGCGATTGATGCGCTGCGGGCCCTCAATCGAACGCCACACGGCCCCCTCACATCGTTTAGTCAGATGGAGCACCGGGACCTTGACCAGGCGCTTGAGCTTCTTGCCCCTGTTCATCGGCCGATCGCTCGTCACCTGGTGGGCGAAAACCGACGGGTGGCGCGGCTGGTCCGGGCGGTGCAAACGCACGACTGGCAGCTGCTGGGTACGTTGCTCATGATGTCGCACCATTCGCTGCGTGATGAATGGGGCGGCACAAATGACGTGGTAGACTACATCGTGGATGCGGTGGCAGACCGCGCAACGGACGGGATGTTTGGGGCGTGTCTCACCGGGCGCGGCCGGGCAGTACTGCTCGTGGGACGCTCGCTTGCGCTGCACCGTTGTTTGAATGAGGTCACCGATGACCTTCACGCTACTTTTGGCTTGGATGCTCAGTCGCTTGTGCTCTGACATCCGACGGACTCAGGCTCTGCACACCACCGTCACTTCTGCCCCCTGTTTATGTCTTCGTTCGATCTTTCGGCTGTTAACGAGCGCCTACAGACGGAATATGCTTTCGTCGATGATCTCCGGGGCGAGATCGGGCGCGTGGTTGTCGGGCAGCAGTACATGGTGGACCGGCTGCTGATCGGGCTGTTGGCGCGTGGCCATGTACTGCTGGAGGGCGTGCCGGGGCTGGCCAAGACGCTCACGGTAAGCGCCCTTGCGCAGGCCATTGGCACGTCCTTTCAGCGCATTCAGTTCACTCCGGACCTGCTGCCCGCTGATCTCCTGGGTACGCTTATCTATAACCAGAAAGAAGCGGACTTCTCGATCAAGAAGGGGCCTATCTTTGCCAACCTGGTGTTGGCTGACGAAATCAACCGGGCGCCTGCAAAAGTGCAGAGCGCCTTGCTCGAAGCCATGCAGGAGCGTCAGGTGACGATCAGCGACACCTCGTTTCCCCTGGAGGAGCCCTTCCTGGTGCTGGCCACACAGAACCCGATTGAGCAAGAGGGGACGTATCCGCTGCCTGAGGCGCAGGTGGATCGCTTTATGCTCAAGATTGTGGTTACCTATCCGTCCCGTCAGGAGGAATTGGAAATCATGCGCCGTATGGCGCAGACGGAGCCCATGCCGCCGGTTGAGCAGGTGGTTACCCCAAGTCAGATACTTTCAGCACGCACGGTGCTGAACGAGCTGTATATCGACGAACGGGTAGAGCAGTATATCGTAGATTTGGTGATGGCTACACGAAACCCGGCCACGTACGGCGCCGAGGCGCTCACGCGACTGATTAGCTACGGGGCGTCGCCGCGGGCGACCATCAACATGAACCTGGCGGCTCGGGCCCACGCCTTCTTGCTAAAGCGGGCGTACGTGACGCCCGAAGACGTGCGCAGCATTGCCCCCGATGTGCTGCGTCACCGGATCGTGCCCTCCTACGAGGCGGAAGCCGAGGAAATAACGAGCGATGACCTGCTCAAAGAGGTGCTCGAGTCGGTTGAAGTGCCCTGAATGCGGACGCGGAGGACGTGTGCCGCCCCTGCGTCGACATGCCCTCCCCTGTTGATCACTGGCATTTTTATCAGTCAACCATCGAAATCGGATGCCACACCATGCTGCCCCTTTCCGCAAGGACGCCCTGTCAGTAGCCGAGCTGGTAAACCACCTGCGCACTAACGTAAGCATAGGGCTGGAGGTGCTGACCCCGGAAGTCGACCTGCAGGCGGCTAAGGTGACGGAAAGCTGCCTTCACCGTCCGGGCCTGGCCCTGTCCGGGTTTGTGGAGCTCTACACGCATCAGCGGGTGCAAATTCTCGGGAATACCGAGTGTGCCTATCTGCGGTCGCTGGGCGCCGCCGCCCGCCGCGAGGCGGTGCAGCGGGTGCTGGCCTTCCCCGTGCCCTGCTTCATCTTGACGCACGGCAACAAGGCTCCCGAAGGACTCGCGCAGTTGATGCGGGAGGCAGACGTGGCGCTGCTCCGGACGCCTGAGCCCACGACCGAATTCATGGCGCTGGTGCGCGAGTTTCTGCAGGATCAGTTTGCGCTGCAACGGGCCGTCCATGGGGCACTCGTGGACGTTTACGGCACGGGCCTCCTGCTGGTGGGCAAGCCCGGCATCGGGAAGAGTGAAGTGGCGCTGGACCTGGTGGAGCGGGGCCACCGCCTCGTCGCCGATGACGTGGTAATTGCCACACGGCGGGAAGCTAATCTGCTCATCGGCTCCGGCACCGACCTCGTGCAGCATTTCATGGAGGTACGTGGCCTTGGGCTGGTGGACGTCCGGGCCATGTTCGGCATCCGCGCGATCCGGTTTCAGAAACGCATCGAGCTGGTGGTCAATATGCACCTCTGGGATGCCGCCGAAGAGTACACGCGGCTGGGGATGGTGCAAGACATGTACGAACTCCTGGGCGTGTCGCTACCCATGGTAAAAATCCCGATCACCCCCGGAAAGAACATCACGGTTATCTGCGAAGTGGTGGCCATGAACCACTTGCTCCGCCGGTACGGTTACGACCCGGCCGAGGTCTTCGCCGATCGCCTGCGCGAGCGCATTCAGCAAAAGGAAGGACCCTTACCCCGGCGTGCGGTCGAATA
>CAYFRR010000257.1:0-2761 GCA_964345505.1 uncultured Rhodothermales bacterium | reverse complement strand
GTCGCCATTGTCGGCCGTCCTAACGTCGGCAAATCCACCCTTTTCAACCGGCTGACGGAGCAGCGCGATGCTATCGTGGACGATCAGCCTGGCGTTACCCGCGACCGGATATACGGCGAGGTCTACTGGACGGGCCGTACCTTCGACCTGATCGATACGGGCGGCTTCGTGCCCAACTCCGCCGACGCCTACGAAGCCGCCATCCGCGAACAGGTGCATGTGGCGCTGGAGGAAGCCGACCTGGTCCTGCTCGTGGTGGACGTCACCACCGGCATCACCAGCATCGACGAGGAGATGGCCACGTTGCTGCGCCGGAGCGACACCCCGACGCTGGTGATTGCCAACAAAGCCGACAATCAGGAGCGCCGCTGGGAAGCGCCGGCCTTCTATGCCCTCGGCTTTGAAGAAGTCTTCCCTGTGAGCGCCACCAGCGGCATCGGCACGGGGGACCTGCTGGATGCCGTGCTGGAGCACCTTCCCGAGACCGACCCCGAGCCGGCCCCTGGCTTCACCCGCATCGCCGTCATTGGCCGGCCCAACGTGGGTAAGTCGTCGCTCGTAAACCATCTCGTGGGTGCAGAGCGCTCCATCGTGACCGACGCTGCCGGCACCACCCGCGATGCCGTCAACACCGAGCTGTTGGTCGGCGGCGAGCCGGTGCTGCTGGTAGATACGGCCGGCCTCCGCCGGCGCACCAAGGTGAAGGAAAACATCGAGTTTTACGCCACGCTCCGGACCGAGCGGGCGCTGCAGCGCGGCGATGTGGCGGTGCTCCTCATCGAGGCCATCGAAGGGCTGCAGGCGCAGGACATCAAGGTGCTCAAGAAGGCCGAGGCGATGCACAAGGGGCTGGTCATTGCCGTCAACAAGTGGGATCTGGTACAGCAGGAAGAGGACCTCATCGGGCGCTACGAGACGTACGTGGCCGAGCGGCTCCCCACCATGGCCTACATCCCGCTGGTGTTCGTGTCGGCCCTCACCGGCAAACGGGTGGTGCGCGTGATGGAAACCGCGATGGCCGTGGCCAAGGAGCGGGAACGCCGCATCACTACGAGCGCGCTCAATGGCCTGCTGGAGGATGCCAGCCGGGAAAACCCGCCGCCGAGCTACCGCGGAGGGTTTGTCAAGATCAAGTACGCCACGCAAATTCGCACGGCCCCGCCCGTCTTTGTCTTCTTCTGCAACCACCCGAAGGGCATTACCGAGCCGTACAAGCGCTTCCTGGAGCGGCGGCTGCGCGAGCGCTTCGGGTTTATGGGCGTCCCTCTCACCCTGCAGTTCCGCCGGAAGTGAAGTGAGGGTTGCCGTTTCAAGGAATCATGAAAGCGGTGTTGGGCAGAGAATCCCCGTCGCCCCTACTGCATACAGTACCCATGCTGTGACTTACGGGCTGCAGCCTCCATCCCGCTGGTACCTAACTCTGTGACGCTATGCCAGGCACACCGGTCAATAACCGCAACGACGACGAACGCTCGCTCAATTTCTGGGAGAAGATCTTCCTCCCGAAAATTTTTGAGGGGCTGGGCTACTCGTTCAACAAGATAAAGAACGAGCCGGTGTATACGGTGGAGTATCCGGAGGAGCAGTGGTACCCGCCGGATAGCTACCGCGGCCGGCCCGTGCTGGTCGAAGAAGAAGGCCGCCCGCGCTGCGTCTCCTGCAACCTGTGCGCCCGCGCTTGCCCGCCCATGGCCATCTCCATGCAGTCGGAGGAGGTGGACGACGCCAAAGAACGCAAGCCCGCCTGGTTTGAGATCAACATGCTGCGCTGCATCTACTGCGGCTTCTGCGAGGAGGTGTGCCCGGAAGAGGCCATCGTGATGTCGAAGGAGTACGACCTCACCTTCCAGGACCGCGACGAGGCCGTCTTTGGACTGGACAAGCTGCTCGTCCCGGTAGAGCGCCTGATGGACCGGCTGGACTACCTACACACGTACAAGGACCCGCAGTTTGGGCAAGAATGGGACTTCCAGCACGATAACAACCTGCACAGCCTGAAGGACCGCCGCTTCCTCTCGTGGCTGGTGGAGGAAGGCGCTGAGGCACTGGAAACAACCCATCAGCGCGGCGAGGAGCCGTCTGCAGCCAACCGCTCCTGGGGCAGCGCCCGCTCGGGCGGCCTGGACTATGCCTCTACCGAACCCGCAGTCTCTGAGCGCTCCTAACGCCTCGCTTCTATGCCTGACACCCCTTCCCCAGACCACGCACCGGCCCAAGCGTCTTCGTTGACCACCGCTGCGCATCTCGATGACGCGGCGGCCGCGCAGCTCCGGGACGCGCAGCTCGACCAGCTGCAGTACCTCGTGGATGAAGTGGAAGCGCTGAAGGCCGTCATCGGGAAGGTGCCCGAGGCCCTGCAGCGAGACAAGCCGATGGGCACTGAACTGTCGCTGCGCGAGCTGTACGGCGTGCTGGCGCAGGCCGATGAGGAGACGCACGTGCCGCTGGTAGAGCAGATGATGGCTACGAACACCCCGGCGGCTACGCCTCCCAGCGACGAAGCGCGTGCGGCGGAAGCCGACTGGAACGAGACGCCGATGCGCACCATCCTGGAGCATGTACAGCACGCTCGGACCACCCTGGTGGAGGTGCTACAGGCCCTCCCGGCTGGCGACTGGACGCGCACCGCGACGCTCAGCGATACCACGCGCGACGTGTACGGCCTCGCGCACGCCATCATCCAGCGTGATGCCGACCTCCTCCGCACCGCGGGCTACCGGCTCCACGAAAGCCACCTCACAGACCGCGACGAGGACTTGCC
>CAYFRR010000256.1:0-2840 GCA_964345505.1 uncultured Rhodothermales bacterium | reverse complement strand
GACCGCCTGTGCCTGCCGTCCGCTCCACATCCAAGCGCCGCCTGGCCTATACGCGCCGCTTGGCCTGGTCGCTGATCGGGACGTTGGCTGGGGCGATCCTTCTGGTGCAGCTCTGGCCCACACTTCCAGAGTTCGCCACCAGGCCGCCGTTCCCTGAGGGAGATGGGCAGGAAGTCATTCAGATGGAAGAGGTGCAGCAGACCCAGCAAGAGGAGCAGCGGCCGCCACCACCCGTGCCTCCACTTCCCATCGAAGTCCCTGATGACATCGTCCTCGATGACGTAGAACTCACGTTTACCGACGCCTTTGAGGTACCGGACGAGCCCGGGGAGGACGCGGTACGCGTGGACGGCGCCGACGAGCCCGTGGCGACCGGAGGGACGCGGCGGGCGCGGCTGCTGCGGGTATCGGAGCCGGCGGTTCCAGCGGCCGCTCGTCAGCGCGACCTGACGGCCCGCGTGGAGCTGGAGATTGTGGTCACGCCGCAGGGCGAGGTAGAGGAGGCTACCATCATGGAGCGCTACCTGATCGATGCGTCCGGAAATGAGCAGCGGGTCGCCACCCTGGGCTATGGGCTGGAAGAGGCCGCGCTGGAGGCCGCCCAGCGGCTGCTTTACCGCCCGGCGATGCGCGAAGGGCGCGAGGTGACGGAGCGCACCACCGTGACCCTGACGATCGGCGGCAACTCGTAAGGGCGGTTCGTAGCCGGGCTCTCCAGCGGCTGTGCGGGCGCATTATCTCCGTCCTATCTACCTTCTCCGTCCTACACGCTGATCGCGTCCTCACGCTTCCTGCTTATCCCGCCAGCGCACGTC
This sequence comes from uncultured Rhodothermales bacterium, assembly GCA_964345505.1. Taxonomy (GTDB): domain Bacteria; phylum Bacteroidota; class Rhodothermia; order Rhodothermales; family Salinibacteraceae; genus Tc-Br11-B2g6-7. The sequence continues at coordinate 2,025 of CAYFRR010000256.1, read as the reverse complement.
CACCACGTCATCAGGACGTGGCCACTCCCAGGGCGCCTCCTGATGGGCGGCGCGCGGGCGTGGTTCTCCCTCCCACTCGATCGTGGTCTCCGTATGCGTCCCCATCTGCCGGCGGCGCTGCTCCGCCAGGTCTTCCTGTATCGCATCACGGATGCGCAGCGTGTACCGCAGCACAAAGAACCCAAACACAGCCAGCAGCACTACATCCAGCAGCATCTACGCCCCCGTGTCGCTCACAGGAACCGGCGTCCAATGGGTCGTCCCCTCATACGGGGCGGCCACGATCTTCTGCAGGAGAGCAGCCAACTCTTCATCGTGCTCCACGAAGTCGATTGCCGCGGCCTCCACCACCAACAGCGGACTCTTGTCGTAGCGCCGAAAGTAGAAGTTATAGGCATCGTTCAGCTCTTCGATGTACGCCGGGTCCATGTCCGTCTCGTACGATCGGCCCCGCTGCCGGATGTTGTGCATGAGGCGTTCGGGGGTGGACTGCAGGTAGACGACCAGGTCGGGCCGCCGCGTGTTGGGCTCCATCAGGCCGTAGAGCGACTCGTACAGCTGCAGCTCATCGCCCGACAGGTTGATGTGCGCAAAGATGCGGTCCTTGTCGAAGGCGTAGTCGCTGACGAGCGTCTGATGAAACAGGTCCGGATGGTGCAGATCTTTTTGCTGCTTGAAGCGGCTGGCCAGAAAGGCCAGCTGTGTCTGGAAACCCCACCGCTGGCGGTCTTCGTAAAAACGGTCCAGAAACGGATTTTCCTCGAACTGCTCCAGCACCAGCTGCCCGTCCAGCCAGGCGGCGAGGCGCCGCGCCAGGGTAGTCTTTCCTGCGCCAATCACGCCCTCTACCACGATGTACTGCACGTCATCGGGCAGGGGCGGCGGGTCAGGCAGCGACGCAACGGCAGCGGCAATGGGATCGGACATGCAGCACGGAGGGGCGGTAAGGTAAGTAGAAGAACCGCGGGATGGCGGCTGGAAATCAGGAGAGGGACGCTACGCGGGTGAGGCAGCTTGTGTCCGGACAAGCCGAAAGCAACGTATGAACGGAGGCATCGAACGGAGCCGGCACGTGGAACTGAGGGGCGACCTGCGCCCAGGGCTCCAGCACAAACCGGCGCTCGGCCAGTCGTGGATGCGGGAGCGTCAGGCGGTCGCCGTCGCGCGTCTGCTGGTGGTAGGCCAACACATCCACGTCAATGGTGCGCGGCGCCCAGGGCTGCCCGGCCGGGCGGGACCGCCCCCCAGCGTGTTCTATCTCCTGGCACACCTCCAGCAGCGCCAACGGGTTGAGTTCGGTATCGATCGCCATCACCAGGTTGAGGTACGGGGGCTGCGTCTCCTCCGGTGTCCAGGTGTGTGCCGGGGTCTCATATACAGGCGAGGTGGCCGTCACCGAAAGCGCGTGACGGCGAAGCCGGGCACACGCCGCTTCGAGATGCGCCCGGCGGTCGCCCGCGTTCGAGCCTAAGGCCAGGAAAATACCGTCGGTCATGGGGTGAGGGATGGTAAAGGTCTTGCAACGAGAAAGGAAAGCGCCGCAGTGGCCGTTTGCAAGTACCGGTCAGCGAAAGGACTACTTAGCGTAATAGGTTCAGATGTAGCACGTACCGGTGAAACGATCGTTACAATCGTGTACGTTATGCACGGCTCGATTATGTGTCTTCTGCACGGTGCATCTCACCGGCATATCTCCTACTGACCTCTGTACCCTGCTTTGGGCGATTCTTCTCTCGATACCCTGCTCGACACCTGCCAAGAACGTGACCTGATCGATGGCTATGAGGACCACGGCGACACCGTACGGATACGGAAGCAGGAGGTGGTGTACTTTTCACTCACCCGAACCCAGGCGCGGACGTTCCTGACACGCTTGCTTGATGGGCAAAGCTAACGGCGGCGCATCGGCGATCTCAGCGCCAATAGCCCGCTGGTGCGTGTACCCACGGCAGGAATCGAACCTGCGACCTACGGTTTAGGAAACCGTTGCTCTATCCGACTGAGCTACGTGGGCATGAGATAGCG
>CAYFRR010000255.1:0-2861 GCA_964345505.1 uncultured Rhodothermales bacterium | reverse complement strand
ACACCTCACGCGCAACCGCCTGTCAACCGTGCAAGCCTGCGTCGGTGCCCTCTTACTCCACCGTCGCTTCCGGGGCGAGGCCTTCCAGAGTGCGCGGGCCGATACCCGACACGCGCGTAATCTCGGACAGGCGGGCAAAGGGGCCATGGGCCTCCCGGTAGGCCACGATGCGCTCCGCCAGAGCAGGGCCGATGCCTGGCAGCCGTTGCAAAGCTGCTGCCCCGGCAGTGTTGAGGTTCACGCGCTCCCCAGCGCCGGGAAGCGCGGGTGCCGCCGTCGCGGCTCCATTCGCTTCAGAAGATATGGCCGTGTTGGTATCCGAAAGCGCCACGGCGCTGGTGTCCGGCGCCGCCTCTGCAAACGCCTTGGCATCAGCGGCATAGGTCGACTCATCGTACGGAAGCGCCTGGGGCCACTGCTGGGCGACCAGACCCGCGAAAAAGAACGCCAGCAGCGCCACCAGCACACGCAGTTCAATGGTGGTAAGGGCCAGGCGCTGTTGAAGACGGTAGTACCACATGGCAAGAGACGGGCTGATCCGACAAACCGTAAAACCGCGCGGTGCAGCACGCGTTGTGCCCTTCCGCGGGATCTATCAGAGTCCTGATCCCGCTGCCATATAACCACCTTCATGCGTTCTTAACCCGGTTGCGCCGTGTCTACCATTGTCCGCACCGATGCTGTGGTCTTGCGCTCCCTTGACTACAGCGAGACGAGCCAGATCGTCACGCTCTTCACGCGGGAGCGCGGCATCGTGGCGGTCATTGCCAAGGGCGCGCGCAAGATCAAGAGCCGCTTTGGCGCCACACTGCAGCCCACCAGCTACATCCAGGCCGTCTTCTATTATAAGCCCACGCGGGGCCTGCAGACCCTCACGGAAACGAGCCATGTGGAGCGCTTCCCCGACGTGCACCGCAGCTTGGAGAAGCTGATTATCGGGCAACGCATCGTCGAGCTCGTTGACGCCCTTTTGCAGGAAGAGGAGCACAACCCGGTGGTTTTCAACCTGACGGTAGGGGTGCTGCGTACGCTCAACGAGGCCGATGAGCGGCTGGGTAACCTGCTCGCCTACTTCCGGCTGCAGCTGGCCAGTGCGCTGGGGTTTGCGCCTGCCGTGCGCAAAGCGGACGTGACGGCGCTCACGGACGAGGGCGGACGCCTCAACCTGGACACCGGGGCCATCCACCCTCCCGAGGCGCAGCTTCCGCAGGCCCGGGGCGCCTCCCGTGCCGCCCTTCGCGCATTTGCCGTCATTGCCCGCGCGGATCTCCGCGACGTGATGCGGATGCAGATGGCGCCGCGTACCCAGCTGGCCGTCGATGGGCTCATCGAAGACTACCTGCGCTACCACGTCGAAGAAGCCTATCCCACGCGCAGCGACGATGTCGCCAGCCAGCTGTCGGGTGCGGGGTCGTCACATCCGAGGGGTTGACTTGCGGCTCCTCCTGTCGTACACTGTGCAGTGTATGTGCATCGCTTCCTGCCGCCCACGCACACGTTGCTATGAGCCGCCGCAAACTGACCGCCAAGCAGCACGAGTTCCTCACCTTCATCGAGGACTACATCGAGGAGGAAAACGTCTGGCCGACCTACCGCGAAATCATCGACCACTTCGAATACCGCTCGCCCAACAGCGTCACGCAAAACCTGCAGGCGCTGCACAAAAAGGGCTACCTGACGCGCGACGACGACGGCTACCATCTGGCGCGCGAGGACGACGCAGAGGTGGGGATCCCGGTCAAAGGGATCATCTCGGCCGGGCAGCTTCAGGAAGCCGTGGAGGCCAACCTGGGCACCATCACGCTGGACAACCTCTTCCCCAACCTCGACCGCATCTTCGCCATCCGCGTGTCTGGGCAGTCGATGCAAGGAGCCAACATCAATGACGGCGACTACGTGCTGCTCATCGACGATGACATCCCCGAGGGGGGCATCGGCGCCATCTTGTACAATGGCGAGACGTCGCTCAAGCGTGTGTACCACGACCAGAATGGTTTGCGCCTGGAGCCCTGCAACGAAGAATACGAGAGCATCCGCATTACACCCGATGTGTTTGAAGAGGTGAACGTGTTGGGGCGCTACGTGGGCCACATGAACGCGCATGGCATCCACAAGCGCGTGGCGGCGTAGCGTCGCCGGGCGCGTCCGCCGCGTGCACGTGGGCGTGGATCTTTCAGGCAGCCCCCTGGGTGCATACGCCGCCAACGTCCATGGTCATTTCTCTTCTACCGAATGAATACCCCCAACTGGCGCACCAACCTGCAGCGACGCGGTGGCTTCTGGCGCAACGGCTCGTGGTACGACCTCCACCTGGAGCGCCGCATGCCGCTGGTGCTGCCCATGCTGGAAGAGCTGCTGATGGCCCTGCCCCCGCTGGGGCCGGACGCGCTGGTGTGCGACATCGCCTGCGGCACGGGCAATGCCTCCATGATGGTGCTGGAAGGCTACCCGATGGTGCAGCTCACCGCCATCGATGAAGACGTCGATATCCTCGACGTGGCGCGCGCCAAGATCCGCATGATGCGGGACGACGCCACCTTCCTGCGGGAATCCATTAGCATGGAGGGGGACGTGCTGCCGGGGGCGCCTTACGACCTCGTCATCGGCTCGCTGGCGCTGCACGCGATTGTGGGGCACGACGTGGAAGGAGCCGAGGCGGAGAGCCGCTATGAGCTGCTGCTTCAGGGCATCCGCAACAGCCTGATGCCGGGCGGCCACCTGATTATTGGCGACCATGTAGGCGTACTGCCGCTTTTCCGGCAGCTCAAAGCCTTCGAGCGGGCCGGCTTCACGGACGTGGACTGCGCCTGGCGCCAGGACGATTTCTTCGTCGCCGGCGGTCGGGTCGCTCAGTAACAGGG
>CAYFRR010000254.1:0-2867 GCA_964345505.1 uncultured Rhodothermales bacterium | reverse complement strand
TTTATGCCTGCCAGTCCTGCCGCCGCTTCCGGAACGCCCGTCGCCGCGGTGGCCTCCGCCGATGCACGCGAAGAAGCCCGCCGGAGCATCGTCATCCGTGGCGCGCGCCAGCACAACCTGAAAGACATCAGCGTGACGCTCCCGCGCGGCAAGCTGATCGTAGTGACGGGGCCGTCGGGGTCGGGGAAGTCAAGCCTGGCGTTTGACACCATTTATGCCGAAGGCCAGCGGCGCTATGTGGAGAGCCTATCGGCCTACGCGCGGCAGTTTCTGGAGCGGATGGACAAGCCCGACGTGGACCTCATCACGGGCCTCGCGCCGGCTATTGCGATCGAGCAGAAGGCGCCATCGAAGAACCCGCGGTCCACGGTGGGTACGCAGACCGAGGTGTACGATCACCTTCGCCTGCTCTACGCCCGCGTCGGCACCACCATCTCCCCCGTGAGCGGCAAGGTGGTGACGCAGGACAGCCCCCGCAGCGTGGCGGAGACGCTGCAGCGCGAATTGGACGACCGCACGCGCTTCTACCTCTGCTTCCCGGTGCCGGAGCACAAGGACACCACCCTCACCGACGAGCTCACCGCCCTGCTGGAGCGCGGCTACTTCCGCCTCATCCTCCTGCCCACCGAAAAGCAGGCCGAAGATGGCAAGCGGCCGGAGGTCCTCGACCTCAACGAAACGCCCCCGGAGAAGGCCATCTACTACGGCAGCGACCGGCTGCTGGTACTGGCCGACCGCCTCGCCATCCGCAAGGGCAACGAGGAGACGCTCACCCGCATCGCCGACTCCACCGAGCACGCCTTCCGCGAGGGCGGTGGGCGATGCCTCGTACAGGTGGTGCCCAGCGACGACGACGAACCCACGCCCGAGCCGCTGCGCTTCAGCGAGCACTTCGAGCGCGACGGGATGACCTTCAAAGAGCCCACACCGCAGCTCTTCGCCTTCAACAGTCCGCTGGGCGCCTGCCCCGAGTGCGAGGGGTTCGGCAGCGTGCCCGGCATCGACGAAGACCTCGTGGTGCCCAACAAAGACCTCACCATTCGGCAGGGCGCTCTCGCTCCCTTCCGCACCGACAAGTGGAGCAAGCACTTCCGCACGCTCATCCGCGTCTGCGCGGAAAAAGGCATCGATATCGACACGCCGTACCGCGATCTTCCCGAGGACGTGCGCACCCTGCTGTGGGAAGGCCATGGCGACTATATCGGCCTCACGCCATTCTTCGAGTTTCTCTCCAAGAAAGCGTACAAGATGCACTTCCGCATCTTCCGCGCGCGCTTCCGCGGGTACTTCACTTGCCCAGCCTGCGACGGCTACCGGCTGCGCGACGAGGCGCTGTACGTGCAGGTGGGCGGCAAGCACATCGGCGAAGTCTCGGCCATGACCACCGCCGATGCGCGGGCGTTCTTCGAGGACGTCAGCCTCACGCCCTACGAGGAAGAGGTGGCTGGCCGCGTCCTTGAAGAGATCCGCAAGCGGCTGAAGTACCTGGTGGAGGTCGGGCTGGATTACCTCACGCTCGACCGCCTGGCGCAGACGCTCTCCGGCGGCGAGGCGCAGCGCATCAACCTGTCGACCTCGCTGGGCTCCTCGCTCGTCGGCTCCCTCTACGTGCTCGATGAGCCCACCATCGGCCTGCATCCCCGCGACATCGACCGGCTCACGTCCATTCTCGAGAACCTGCGCGACATCGGCAATACGGTCATCGTCGTGGAGCACGAGCCCGAGCTGATGCGCCGCGCCGATGTGCTCGTGGACCTCGGACCGGGCTCCGGGCGCTACGGCGGCAACATCACCTTTCAGGGCAGCTACGAGGATATCCTGGACGATGACGAGAGCCTCACGGGCGCCTACCTGAGCGGTCGCAAGAACGTCCCTGTGCCAACGGAGCGCCGACCGTTCGACCCCGAGCGCGTCATTCGCGTGGAGGGCGCCCGGCAGCACAACCTCAAAAATATCGATGCGGAGTTTCCGCTCGGGATGATCTGCTGCGTAACGGGCGTCTCGGGCACGGGGAAGTCGACCCTCGTGCATCAGACGCTCTACCAGGCGCTGCTCCGCCGGATGGGCCAGCAGAGTGATGAGAAGATGGGCGCGCACGATGCCGTCCGTGGCCATGCCCACATCGATCAGGTGGAGATGGTGGACCAGAGCCCGATCGGGCGCACGCCCCGCTCCAACCCCGCCACCTACACCAACGCCTTCGACGGCATCCGCGACCTGCTGAGCGACACGTATCAGGCGCGTCTGCGCGGGCTGAAGCCCGGCTACTTCTCCTTCAACGTGCCGGGCGGCCGCTGCGAGCAGTGCAAGGGCGAGGGCGTGGTGAAGGTGGAGATGCAGTTCCTGGCCGACCTCTACCTGGAGTGCGAGGCGTGCGGCGGCAAGCGCTACAAGCAGGACGTGCTCGATATCACCTACAACGGCAAGAACGTGCACGACATCCTGTCGATGACGGTCGACGAGGCAGCGGAGTTCTTCGCTGACGAAGCCACCGTCGTCAACCGCCTCACGCCGCTGCAAGCCGTGGGCCTCGGCTACCTGACGCTGGGCCAGCCCTCCACCACGCTCTCTGGCGGCGAGGCGCAGCGCATCAAGCTGGCCTCCCACCTCAGCAAAGGCCGCAGCCGCAGCGCCTCCGACCGCACGCTCTACCTCTTCGACGAACCCACCACCGGCCTCCACTTCGACGACATCCGCAAGCTGATGGATGCGTTCAACGCCCTGGTAGAGGAAGGCCACTCGGTCATCATCGTAGAGCACAACCTGGACGTACTAAAGGGCGCCGACTGGATCGTGGACCTTGGTCCGGAAGGCGGCGTGAACGGCGGTGAAGTGGTCGCCGCAGGCACCCCCGAGGACCTCGCCGC
>CAYFRR010000253.1:0-2879 GCA_964345505.1 uncultured Rhodothermales bacterium | reverse complement strand
GGGCGCTTCTCGATGCGCTGCCGGCTCACGTAGCGGTAGTGGATGCCGAGGGCACGATCCTGGATGTGAACGAGGCCTGGAAGCAATTCGCAGCAGCGCAGGGGAGCAAGCTGCGTGGATCCATCGGCGCCAACTATGTTGCCGTTTGCGCGCAGGCGTCATCCGCTGCGCCTGAAGCTGCGGCTGCGGAGGCCGGACTCCGGGCCGTGCTGGCCGGCGAACGCGACTACGCCACGCTAACCTATCCGTGCCTCACCCCCACCGCACAGCGCTGGTTCGAGATGCACGTTCGGCCTGTGGCCGGCGGTGGGGCTGTGGTGAGCCACTTCGACGTCACCGAGACCGTCCGTACCCGGCAGAAACTCCAGCGCAGCCAGGAGATGCTGGAGCGCACGGAGCGCATCGGTCGTATTGGCGGATGGCAGCTTGACCTGCGCACGGGCACGCACGAATGGTCCGACCAGACCTTCCGCTTGCACGACCTGGACCCAGCCGAAGCCCCGCAACCGACCCCCGAGGAGGCCCTGGATTACTATCCTCCGGAGGCGCGAGCTACCGTCGAGGCAGCGTCGCGCAGGGCGATAGAGAACCACACATCCTTTCAGGTGGAGGTCCCATTGGTCACGGCCTCAGGCCGCACACGCTGGGTCTGCACGCAGGGAGAAGTCGTGTTTGAGGGCGACGAGGCGGTTCGCATGCGTGGGATCATGCAGGACATCACTGCCCGCCGTGAGGTGGAGGACGCCCTGGGCCAAAAAGAGGAACTGCTCCGGTCCATTACCTCCAACCTCTCGGAGGGCGTATATCGCAGCCGCCCTGCGACCGGCCTCGAGTACGTCAATCGGGCGTTCGTCGAGATGTTTGGGTTTGACTCTGTGGAGGCGCTACTGGCCGCCGACTCATCCACGCTGTACGCCGATGAAGATGCGCGCGACGACCTCCTGCGCCGCGAGCGTGAGCGCAACGCCCTCTCCAGCGTAGATGTGCGGCTGCGCCGAAAGGACGGCTCTGTCTTCTGGGGGCGGATTAGCAGCACCGTCATCCGAAAGGAAGACGGCACCATCGACTACTTTGATGGCGCCGTCATCGATATCACCGAGCAGAAGCGGTTTGAGCAAGAGCTCGTTGAGGCGAAAGAGGAAGCTGAACAGATGAACCGCCTGAAAACAGCCTTCCTCGCCAACATGAGCCACGAAATCCGCACCCCGCTGACCTCCATCATCGGGTTTTCGGAGGTGTTGGAGGAGCGCGTCTCCGACGATGAGGGCGGGATCGTCGGACTGATCCGCAAGAACGGGAAGCGGCTGATGGACACGCTCAACTCGGTGCTGGACCTGGCGCAGCTCGAAAGCGGCTCCTTCCGGCCTACCCTGGAGCGCGTAGACGCGACGGATCATGTCGCACGGGTGGCTGACCTCTTCACTGAGACCGCTGCCGAAAAGGGGCTTGCCCTGACGCTCGACGTCCCCGGCGAGCCGCTGTACATCCAGGCCGATCCCTCCGCGCTCGATCGCGTGCTGGTGAACCTCGTCTCCAATGCCTGCAAGTTTACACCGGAAGGCCACGTGGCAGTGCGGGCCGCAGCGGCCAATGGCGAGGTGCACCTGCAGGTGGCGGACTCCGGCATTGGCATCCCAGAGCAGGCGCAAGAGGTGATCTTCGACGAGTTTGAGCAGGTCTCTTCCGGGCTCTCGCGCCACTTTGAGGGCACGGGGCTGGGGTTGGCCATCACCCGAAAGCTGGTAGACCTCATGGACGGCCGCATCTGGGTCGAGAGCACGCCGCAGGAGGGCAGCACATTCGTTGTAGCCCTGCCCCATGCTGAAGGGGAAGTGACGAATTAACGTAGGAATAGGACTTCCGCTGCGCCATGCGATATGCACGCGTTTGTTGCACGGGGAGCTTGCATTTCTTGTGCGACCGTCAGTTTTTTATGCATGAAATATTTCGTTCACCGTCACAATATGTTGCTTTAACTTGCGTATGGCCACCTTTTCCGCTGTCTGTGTATACTGTGGCTCGCGTCCCGGAAGCCGCCCCCTCTATACCGACGCCGTAGAGCGTACGGCCCGCGTGCTGGTGCGTCAAGGCATCACGGTGGTGTACGGAGGCGCCAGTGTGGGTACCATGGGCCAGCTGGCCGACGCGGCGCTGGATGCCGGGGGGCGCGTAGTCGGGGTGATCCCCAAGCAACTGGTCGAGAAAGAGGTGGCGCATCCCGGCCTTACCGTGTTGCATACGGTGGATTCAATGCACGACCGCAAGGCCTTGATGTCCGAACAGGCCGATGCGTTCATTGCGCTGCCCGGGGGGCTGGGGACGCTGGAGGAGCTGTTCGAGATGTGGACGTGGTCGCAACTGGGCATCCATCGGAAGCCCATCGGGCTGTTGAATGTGGACGGCTACTATGACCGCCTGATCGACTTCCTCGACCATGCCGTGGAGGAGGGGTTCGTCCGCCCGGCCCACCGCGCCCAGGTCTTTGTAGGGTCCGATCCTGAAACGCTGGTACGTACGCTCCGCACCGAGGTGTTGCCGCAACGCACCGCGTAACCCGGCGCTACGCCTTACACGCCACACCACATATGCTACGCCACACGCTCCGGCTCTACAATGGCCAGGGCGCGACGGTACGCGATATAGCCCGCTACGCCAAAAATGACGGCGTACAATTCCTCCGCGTACGGCTCCTGGATGATGGCCTCGTAGAGCAAGGCCGTCACGCCTGCCGCGAGGCCTCCGGCCACGCAGAAAACGACTACGTAAATCATCCAGTGGCCGATGGCTTGCCCGATGGAGGGTGACGTGGCTTCCATGGTCGTTGCGTTTGTTGTTGAAGGTCTGTAGCGAGTGTACGAGGTAACCGGGGGAAGGGCAAG
>CAYFRR010000252.1:0-2900 GCA_964345505.1 uncultured Rhodothermales bacterium | reverse complement strand
CTGGCAGCGTGCGTTTGGGGGCAAAGCCGTGTGCTACGTAGCTACGAGGGGCGACGGGGTCAACCGCATGGCTACGCCAGCTCGCCAACGTCTTCCAGCCGCACGCCTTTCAGGCCCATGGCTTCGTGCGTGGCACCTGCAAAAGCAGGGACTTCCTCGCTCGCTTCGGCCATGATGGCCTTCGGGCCCTTGTACGAGAGGTCGATGTCGAGGTGGGTAGCCACCATGGGCAGCACCTCCCATCCGGGCAGGCAGTCCACCTGATTGTCATCGTTGTGCCAGCGGTCGAACGGCGTGCCGTGCATGTCTTGCCGGCTCTTTCCGGTGGCCATCATGAGCGTGCGGTTGACTTCCTTGATCGTCTTAGCGGGGCGGACGGTCTGCGCGTGGCCCTGGTCGTTGACGTACGTCCCTACCGTCTCCACCACCATCGCGGCCGGGAGCGCCACGTCAGTAACGGGCAGCGTCTGGTTCGTGGTGTTGTAGTAATGCAACACCACAATGAGATCGTCGAGCTGGGCTTCCGTGAAGAGGCCCGCGCCAACGGGGTCGTCGTCCAGGATGTACACCGCTTTGATCTCGCCTGCTTCCACGCGCGAGCGGACCAGCTCGCCATCGATCGGGTGAATGCCGAGACGCTCGCAACCCTGCGCGTTGGGCGTGCGGTCGTCCGTCCGGAGCCAGTCGTCGTCGTGCCCCGCGTCGATGTGCGGGATGTAGCGGGGCGCATCAGCCCCAAGCGCCTCGGCCAGTCGTTTCAGCAGATAGTTGTCTTCTACCGTCGCATGGGCTGACCCCAGAAACAGGATCTCGCTCGGGTCCACGGCGCCGAGTGCCTTGGAGGCCGCATCGGTGGCACGGTCCCACGAGACGGGCGTCAGCTCACCGCCCGACCGCAGCTCGGGGCCATGGGCCGGACGCATATCGTTGAAGCGCTCATACGCCCACCCGACGCGCTCTTCGTCGGGCAACCAGTACTCGTTCACCTGCATGTTCTGGCGCGGCACCACCTCCATGATGAGGTTGTCGCGGACCATGTAGTAGCAATTCGAGCCCCGGGCATTCAGCGTGGTGAGAGACGGCGTACGACTCAGTTCCCAGGCGCGCGCCTTGAAGCGGCTGTCGGTAGACGTGAGCGCGCCGACGGGGCACAGGTCGATGGTGTTCATCGAGTAGGGATCATCGAACGACTGCCCCGGCATGGTAATGGGGTAGTTCTTCACGCCGCGCTCGCTGATGGTCAGCTGGCAGCTGCCGGAGATTTCCTCGGTGAAGCGGGTGCAGCGTGTGCAGTTGATGCAGCGCTCGGCATCCAGCGTGACGCGCGGCCCCAGCTTTACGCGCTTGGGCTTGTGCACCTTCCGAAACTCAAAGCGCGAGCCTTCCGGGCCGTACTTGTACGCCTGAATCTGCAGCGGGCACTTGCCGGCCTGGTCGCAGATGGGGCAGTCCAGCGGATGGTTGATGAGCAGAAACTCCAGCGTGTCTTTCTGCCCCCGTTTGGCTTTTTCACTGGTGCGGTGCGTTTTGACGACCATGCCGTCGGTCACCTGCACCGTGCAGCTCGTCATGAGCTTGGGCATCCACTGGATCTCGGGGTTGCCGTCGTCATCGAGCTTCAGCTCGCCCGTCTCGCGGTCGCGCACCGGGGTGCCCACCTCAACCATGCACTGCCGGCAGTTGGCCGGCGCACTCATGGACGGGTGATAGCAGAAGTGCGGCAGCTCCGTGCCCATGTTGAGGCACTCCTGGAGCAGCGGCTTGTCGCCACTTACTTCGATGGTTTCGCCGTCGATTGTTACCGTAGGCATAGCAAAAAGGGAAAAGTCACAGCAAAATTGGGGGGCGCTCGACAGCCGAGCGCAGGTGCCGCAGGCGTGGGTTCAGACCGTGGCCTTCTCCACAAGCACAGCGGTAGCCGTTATCCGCAGCTCGGGGCGGGGGGCGGCCTCAGGGGTTGTGTCGGGCGCGGCATCGGCGTCGCTCTCCACGCCAGCATCTTCTGCGTAATGGGCTTGCTCATCTGCCGAGAGCTCATGCTCAAACAGGTGGCCCTGCACGATGACGCGCTGGCCCACGACCGTTTCAGGGAGCGTAAAGCGGTAGTCGCCTTCGTCGTCGCGGTCAACGTGGACGCGTACGTGCTGCCCCTCGCCGGCATCCAGCATCAGCCAGCAGCCCATCCGCTGGCACACCGACGTGGCCATGCCCTCCAGCTTCACCGGCTGATCCACGTACTGCGCGTGCTCAGCCACCACGGCCTGCACCGGCATGGCGCCCTCCGGCGTGGCGTCCGATGCGCCGTAGGTGTCATACAGCGCGTCAGTGGAGACATCGCGGGGGGGCTCCGTCTGGCAGGCCGTCAGTATCAGTAGCAGTCCGGCCAGCAGGGGCAGGGGAAGTGTGCGGAGTAGAGTCATAGGGAATCAGGCGCTGATGGTGACGCCGCCGGTATCGAACACGGCAGGCTTGCACTTCGCTTCGAAGTCTTCGCGGAAGCGCTCGATAGTGTAGCGGACCGGCCAGGCGGCGGCATCGGCAAAGGCACAGATCGTGCGGCCTTCCATCTGGTCGCACAGGTCGATGAGCAGGTCCAGGTCGCGCAGGTTGCCCTCGCCTTCGTCGATGCGGGTCACGATGGCTTCCAGCCAGCCCGTGCCTTCGCGACAAGGCGTACACTGTCCGCAGCTCTCGTGCTGATAAAAGTGATTGACGCGGCGCAGGTAGGTGACCATGTCGGTATCTTCATTCAATACCAGCATGCCCCCGGTGCCCATCATGGAGCCGGCTTCGCGGAGCGTGTCGGCGTCCATCGTGACGCCTTCGATCATGTCGGCGCGCAGGGGCGGGACAGAGCTACCGCCGGGGACCACGGCCTTCAGCTTCTTGCCGTCGCGCAT
>CAYFRR010000251.1:0-2916 GCA_964345505.1 uncultured Rhodothermales bacterium | reverse complement strand
ACCTCCTGCACGGCACGTTATGATAGCAAGCGGAGCCTGGGGTCCCCTCCTGACGGCTTCGCTTTTTTTATGCCCCTTTCTCACCGTTTCTCTTGTTCATGCCCTCCTCCCCGGCCCCGCCCGCCACGCTCCGCACCGAGACGCTGCCTTTCGCGGCGCTGCGGGCCTTCCCCTCGTTGTTTGTCGATTACTGTACCGACGCCGAGGCGCTGCAGGCCCGCTTTGCCGGTGCCTGGTCCTCGGCTGCTGACCGCCGCGCCGCGGCCGACCGGGCGGCCGCCTACGCGCGTGACCGCGATACCCTGGCCGACGTGCTACGGGAGCAGCACAGCGCTTGGGGCCTTGACGACGCGACACGCGCCAACATTGAAGCGCTCCGCGACCCCGAGACCGTAGCGGTCGTTACCGGGCAACAGACAACGGTACTGGGCGGCCCGCTATACTCGCCCCTCAAAATCCTCACTACCCTGCAACAGGCCGAGCGCCTCGCAAAGGAAACCGGCCGCACCGTGGTGCCCGTCTTCTGGCTGGAGGGTGAGGACCACGACTGGGAGGAGATGGCCGGGACGCACGTCCTGCACCGTAACGCGCTGGTGGATCTGCGCTATGACGGCTACACGCCGCCAGCCGAGGGCAATCTGGGCGCCGTCGGGCGGCTGCCGGTAGAGGCGCAGTTCACGAAGGTGATCGACGCGCTCGATGCGGCCTTGCCGCCCTCCGACTTCAAGCCGGACGTGACGGCGCTCGTACGCGAAGCCTATACCGCGGGCACCCCCCTCGAAGATGCCTTCGGCCGGTTCCTCCGGGGCCTCTTTCCCGACACCGGGCTCGTCCTGCTCAATCCCGACGATGCTCGGCTGAAGGCGCTATCCGCTTCCCTCTACCGCCAGGAGCTAACCGACCCCGAAACCAGCAGCCGCCTGGTGAATGAGGCGGGGGCGGCGCTCGAAGAGACCTACCACGCCCAGGTCCACGCCCAGGCGACCAACCTCTTTCTGCTGGAAGACGACCAACGCACCCCCATCGACGCCACTGCAGATGGCTTCACGCTCCGCGGCACCGACCGCACATACAGCCAGGACGATCTGCTCGCCCTGCTCGACGCCCATCCCGAGCGCTTCAGCCCCAACGTAGTGCTCCGTCCCCTTACGCAGGACCATCTTCTGCCTACGGCGCTGTACGTCGCTGGGCCAGGCGAAATCTCCTATTTTGCGCAGTACAAAGAGGTCTACGCTTGGGCCGGCATCCCCATGCCGCTGCTGCATCCGCGGGCCAGCGTGACCCTCGTGGAAGGCAAGGTGGCCAAGGTACTGGAGCAGTTCGGCTTGAGCGTCGCCGACCTGGACGCCGACCTGGACCGTCTCTTTCAGCGCGTGGTCATCGACCAGATGGATGTAGATGTGGACGCCATCTTTGGCGCGGCACAGCCGCCTATCCACCAGAGCCTAAACGGCCTCAAGACGCACGTTACCGACGTCGACCGGACGCTCGGGAAGTCTGTGGAAGCCGCGCGTGCCGCGATCGTGCAGGAACTGAACGACCTCAAGGAACGCGTCGTGCGTGCCGAGAAGCGAAAGCACGAGGAGCTCTACGCCCAGCTACAAAAGGCCCACGTCAACCTCTTCCCCGACGGCCGCCCGCAGGAGCGCGTGGTATCGGTACTCTACTTTCTGAATAAGTACAGCCCGGCGCTGCTGAATCAACTTCGCGACGCCCTCGCGCCCGATGGGGCGGCCCATCAGGTGGTGTATCTTTAAGCACCGGGGCCAGGGCATCATCACCTCCCTCGCTGTCAGAGGTACAGCGCGGACGCATAAATGAAGTACACCGTCAGCCCGATGATATCGTTAAGCGTGGTGACGAACGGGCCCATCGCACTGGCGGGGTCGACGCCCATCTTTTTGAGGACGAAGGGCACGAGTGCCCCATTCATGGTAGCCAGCAGAATCACGGTGAACATCGTAACCCCCAGCGTCAGCACCAGGCGCATTACGTCACCGAGCTGCAACAGGAAGATCATCAGGCACAGCAGCGCGGCCAGCAGGATACCGTTGACGATGGCCACCAGCATCTCCTTTCCTATGCGCCGCATCAGGTCGCCCGGCCAGAGCTTGCCCGAGGAGAGGCCCTGCACCGCGATAGCCGCGCTCTGCACCGCTGCGTTGCCCCCCATGGCAGTTACGATAGGAATGAAGGCCGCGAGCACAACAGCCTGCTTCAGCGTCGCCTCAAACGTCCCGATCACCGTGCCGGAGAGGCCTGCCCCAAGCAGCCCGATGAGGAGCCAGGGCATCCGTCCGCGGCTGATGCGCAACACCGAGTCCCCCGGCTGCTCCGCGCCCGAGACCCCGCTCATCAGCTGTATGTCCTCCTCCGCCTCCGTCCGCACCACGCGCATCACGTCATCGATGGTGATGCGTCCAGCCATCACGCCATTTTCGTCCAGCACGGGAAGCGAGACCAGGTCGTAGCGCTCCATAATTCGCGCTACCTCCTCCTGGTCCATACCCGTCGGCACCGACACAAAGTCCGTCTCCATCAGGTCCTCCAGCGGCATATCCGCGGGGGAGAGCATCAGATTCTTGAGGGACACGATACCCTTCAGGTGGCCGTCGATGGTGAGGACGAAGACCGAGTAGATTTCGTCGATGTCGCGAGCGCGGTGGCGTACGGCCTCAGTAGCTTCAAAGGCCGTAGCCGATGACGGCACCGCCACAAACTCGCGTGCCATCAGCCCGCCCGCACTCTGCTCCGGATACGTCAGCAGTGCGGTGAGGTCGTACGTATCTTCCAGCTTCGGCAGCACATCCGCGACGCGGCGGTCGGGGAGCTCGCTGAGCACATCCACCGCATCGTCGGTGTCCAGCTCGTCAATGAGCTTACGCAACCGCTCGCCACTGATCCCGAGCAGGAGAA
>CAYFRR010000250.1:0-2932 GCA_964345505.1 uncultured Rhodothermales bacterium | reverse complement strand
CGCCGGCGATGCTGGAACGCCTGTCCACCTGGATCCGCGTGCAGGCAGGGCTGGAGGAGTAGGGCAGGCCCGCTTCCGTGAGAGGTGAACAGGGAAGGTACAGAGCTATAGGGTAAGCCGGGTGCCTCGGCCAAAGATGAACGAGAGGGAGCAACTGGAGGAGGTCCGCGAGGTCGATGCTCCAGCAAGCAGAAACACCATGCACCTTTTCCCGGCCTGTGCGTATGTAGCTTTGTTTCTTTTACACTGACCTGAATACCCGTGGAAGGCTACCTGCTTCCCATTGTCGCCAGCATCTTTCTTCTGGGCATTGCTGCTCAGTTGATTTCGCAACGGGTCCAGGTGCCAAGCGTCCTGTTCCTGATTGCCATCGGGCTGGTGCTTGGGGAAGAAGGTGCTGGGCTGATTACGTTTGCGCTGTTTGGCGAGGGGCTCTCGGTAATCGTGGGGCTGAGCGTAGCCATCATCGTGTTTGACGGTGCCTTTCAGCTGCGCCTGTCTCGGCTGCAAGAGGCCGCGACCGTCACGCTCCGGCTGGTGACGCTGGGTGCAGCCCTTACCCTCCTGGGCACCGCGGCTGCCGTGTACCTGCTGTTGGGGGTGTCGTTGGAACTGTCGCTTCTCGTAGGGGCGCTGCTGGTGGCGACCGGGCCTACGGTAATCACGCCTATTCTTGAAGTGGTGCGCGTGCGGGAGCATGTAGCCTCGGTGCTGGAAGCCGAGGGCATCATTAACGATGTAACAGCGGCTATCACAGCCATCGTTATTTTCGAAGTCATGCTGCATGGCGATGGAGGGGCCCTGGCGAGCCTCGCACTGTTCGCCGAGCGCATGGGCGCAGGCGTTGTAGCCGGCGGATTGGCCGCTTGGATTATCTATCAGTTGCTGACGCGCGACCTGGTACCACGGGCAGCTCTGCAGGTGGCCCGGTTTCTATTTCTGAGCGCGGGCATCGGCGCGTTTGCACTGGCTGAATTGGTAGCGCCAGAAGCGGGGGTGGCCGCCGCCGCTACAGCGGGAATGATCTTGGGGAATCTGGAGCTCCCACACCGCGAGACGATGGAGACGTTCGGGCGCGACCTGACCCTGATCGTCCTCTCCTTTGTGTTTATCGCGCTGGCTGCGTTAATCGACATCGGGGCCATGCTGGCCCTGGGGGCTGCCGGCGTAGCCGTGGTCGCGGTTATCGTCCTGGCGATTCGCCCGCTCGTGATCGCGCTGTCCACTGTAGGCGAAGCACGCTTCACAATTGCTGAGCGGCTCTTCCTCAGCGCCGTAGGCCCGCGCGGCATTATCCCGGCAAGCGTGGCCACCCTTTTTGCTATTGAACTGGCGGCAGGGGGCGACACCGCCACCGCGGAAATACTGACGGGGGCTGTCTTCTTGGTTATCTTCGTAACCGTTGTGTTGGAGGCCGGGCTGGCACGGTATATTGCTCATGCACTGGGGGTATCACCCATGAAAACACTGGTAGTAGGCGGCGGCCGCGTCGGAATGATGCTGGCCAAGCGGCTGCAAAATCGCGGCGAGTTTGTCATCATCGTGGAAGAGGAGGATGCTATGGTGGAGCGCGCGCGCGACGCGGGATTCACGGTGGAACAGGGCGATGCGACCGAGCCGGAGACGCTGCGCCGCGCGGGCATCGCGGATGCGAAGCAGGTGGTGGTGGTCACACATAAGGATAACGATAACCTGCTGGTGTGCCAGCTGGCCCGGGCGAAGTTCGGCGTGCCGAACGTCTATGCGCGGGTGAACAAAACTGAAAACGCGGACGCGTTCGGCACCTTGGATGTGACGGCGATTGACGTGTCGAGGGCTGCGGCCCATGCCATTAACAATCAAATCGAACGCCCGGCCCTTAACCACTGGATGAACGAGCTGGGGGAGGGACATGACGTGCAGGAGGTGGAGCTGACGGCCAAAGACTTGATTGGGCAGTCCATCCGTGAGGTGAATCCCGAGATCCCAGACGGGTGTATTATCGTCGTCGTGGGGCGCAACGGGGAGACCTACGTGCCCTCCGCGGATAATCGGTTAGAGGCGTGCGACCGCGTCACGTTTGCTGGCGATGAGGAGGCTGTGCGGAAGGCGCTCCAGCGCTTTCATCCGCATGACTGAGCAATCACGAGCACCTGCAAGCACGAGGTTACTGCTCCCGGCTATCCACCACGGCGGTACTATTGATGCCGCCGCGGACGTTGTACTCCGTCTTCACGCGCAGGTACTCCGGGTTGCCGAGCACGGCGTGCAGGTCTTGGAAGATGAGCGGGGTTAGCTCTTCCTGCGCCGCGCCGATGGTGCGCCACGAGACGATGTAGTACTTCAGGCTTTTCAACTCCACCAGCCAGTTGCCCGGCACATACTCTACGTAAAGCGTGGCGTAATCCGGTAGGCCGGAGAACGGGCATAGGGCAGAGAACTCGCCCGGCTCCGTCTGATACGTGACGACCTGCCGCGTCTCGTGCGGGTAGGGCAGGCGATCGAGCTCGTCGGCAGCGCGCGCGTCGGGCGGCAGGAAAAGCTGCACCTTACCCTCCGGCCGGATGCCGTATTCCTCCATGTGCCGTAGGGAGCGGCGCGTGTTTTCCACAGCCTCGCGTTCCAGCGCACTGAGTTGTTCTTCGAGGGCCGGGGTGTTGGGGGTGGTGTCGTCGGACATGGTAGGGTAAACGTACGGGCAGAAAACGAAGCGCGGGTGTGAGAAGCGCTCGCACAAGAAAACAGGGGCCATCTTCCACGCAAGGAAGCCTTGGTCGGATTCACTGGTATGCCAAAGCCTCTGTTGTCTTCTCCACCGCTTCTCGTTTCCCATGCGCACGCGCCCTGCCGATGCCACCACCGCGCTCGTCCTCTTCTCTGGTGGGCAAGACTCCACCACGTGCCTCTTCTGGGCGAAGGACCATTTCGCTGACGTGCGCGCCCTCGGGTTTGA
>CAYFRR010000249.1:0-2956 GCA_964345505.1 uncultured Rhodothermales bacterium | reverse complement strand
GAAAGCGCGTTCAGAGCCTCAGGCGCTGCGGTGGAGTCCCCCGCCCCTTGGGCCGACGTCCCCGAAAACTTCGGTGGTGCATCCGTATCATCAAATCGGTACCTTGCGGACCCCCATCCCGATTTGCCCCCTCATCGGCTCCTTACCACTATGCTCTACACTACAGCTTCTGCCCTCGATTTCCAGCGCCCGGATCTGCCTGCCCTGCCACAGCCCTCGAAGGTGCTCCTGACCACGCCCGAGCACTTTGACGTCCAGTACGTCATCAATCCCCACATGGAAGGCCACATTGGCGACATCGACCGGGCCCGCGCGCGGAAGCAGTGGGAGGCCATAAAGGATGCGTATGCGCGACTCGACCTCAACGTTGCGGTGATGAGCGGGGCTGAGGGCCTGCTGGATATGGTCTTCTGTGCCAACCAGACGCTCCCGGCAATTGACCCGGCCACCGGGCAAAAGGACGTGATCCTGAGCCGGATGCATGCCCCGGAGCGCCGCCCCGAGGTGGCCCACTACGCGGCCTTCTTTGAGGCGGCAGGCTATACCGTGCACGCGCTGTATGATGACACGCACACGTTCGAGGGCATGGGGGATGCGCTCTGGCACACAGGGCGGCGCCTGCTCTGGGGCGGCTACGGCTTCCGCACCGATGCGGCGGCGTACGAGCCCATCAGCGATACGCTGGAGGTGCCCATCGTCCTGCTGCGGCTCGACGACCCCGACTTCTACCATCTCGACACCTGCCTGAGCGTGCTCGACGAGACGACGGCGCTCATCTACCCGGGGGCCTTCGACGACGAGGGCCTGCGGATGCTCTCGGCGCTGTTTGATACGCTGATTGAGGCGAACGACCATGAGGCCCGTGATCTGTTTGCGGTAAACGCCCACTGCCCGGACGGGCAGCACGTGCTGATGCAGGAGGGCTGCACCCACACCGCGGAGGCGCTCCAAAATGCAGGGTTTACGCCGGTGCCGCTCGACACGAGTGAATTCCTGAAGGCCGGCGGCTCGGTGTTCTGCATGAAACTAATGTACTGGTAATCGAACGTACCATCGCACATGGAGCACGCCACCAGCGAATGCTATCGTCCCCGCGCATGCCCCTCTCCGTCATCATTCCGGCGCTCAACGAGGCCACGCAGCTGCCGCGCACCCTGCAGTCGGTGGTGACGCAGGACCACGCTTGCGAGATCATCGTGGTGGATGGCGGCTCGACCGACGGCACGCGGGCGGTTGCCTCGGACGCCGCCCGCCTCCTTGAGGCCCCGCGCGGCCGGGCGCGGCAGATGAACGCTGGAGCCCGGGTAGCCACTGGGGAGGCCTTCCTCTTCTTGCATGCCGACACGCGCCTGCCCCCCGACGCCTTTGCCCAGATCCGGCAGACCTTGCAAACGCCAGGCACAGAAGCCGGGGCGTTTCGGCTGGCGTTTGATCGGTCCAGCCCCCTGCTCGACTTCTACGCGTGGTGCACCCGCTGGCCCCTCCCGCAGCTTTGCTTTGGGGATCGTGGACTGTTTGTGACGCGCGCCGCCTTCGAAGCCGTGGGGGGATTTCCCGATCAGCCCATGTTTGAAGACCTCGACCTGGTCCGCGCGCTGCATCGCCGCGGCGGGTTTCGCTTTCTGAACGCGGCCGTGACCACCTCCGCCCGGCGCTTCTCGACGATGGGCACCCTCAGGCAGCAACTGCTGAACGCCTTTCTCTGGACGCGCTATATGGCCGGCGCCGATCCCCAGGCGCTTGCACGGTATTACCGATACAACGGACAGCAATAGCACGCGTGGCCTTGCATGTAACCGCTGCAAGACACATATTGCGTTCGTCTATCCACTATATCGGTGCTCCGATGCTGCGCGACTATTCATTTCCCCCTGGCGTTCTGCTCTGCGTCTTGGTCTCCCTTCTGCTTGCCGGGTGTGCCGCCCACGCCCCGTTTGAGCGTACGCCACTCCCGACCGACCGCACCTATGACTTCGATCAACGCGCGACGGCCAGTGGTGACGCCTCGGAGCTTCCGACCATGCCCGAGCCTATCGGCGGCATGCGCGGTATCCAGGACGAGGTGCGCTACCCGCCGTCGGCCCGCCGCGCTGGGATAGAAGGCCAGGTACGCCTGCAGTTTGTCGTGGCGCCGGATGGCAAGACGTACAACGTGGAGGTAACGGGCCTCCAGGGCATCCCCTCAGATGCCAACCCGCAGACCCTTGACGATCTCCAGTATGAGGCCAAGCGCGTGATTTACGCTTCTACCTGGGTGCCCGGAATGCGTGGTAATACGCCGGTGCCCGTGCGCATGACATGGCCGGTGACGTTTGGGGCCGATTGAGCGCCCCAGCTACTTTTTCGACTGCTACCTTATCGACTGACACCGTCGCTGAGCTATGCGCCTGCCCGTGCTCTTTTTTATACCTGCTGTCCTCTTTCTGGCGGTAGTCTTCGCACTCACCGGCTGCCACAGCACACAAGAAGCCGTCCCCACCTACACCCGTACGGAGCTCCCAGACCGCACCTACGACGGTCCGGTGCTTAACCCCAGCGACCCGGAAGACCGCGAGCGCATCGACCGAATGCCAACCGCCGAAGGGGGGATGCCGCAGATCCAGCGGCGCATCGGCTTCCCAAGGACCGCACGCTATTACGGGTTGGAGACGACCGTCCATGTCGTGTTTACCGTTGGGCCCGACGGGCAGCCCTACGATGTGGCCATTGCCCGGGCGCCGGCCGAAGAGGTACTGGCGCAGCTATCGGAGGGTGAACGGGAAGCCCTCGCCGATCTTCAGCACCATGCGCAGCAGGTGATCTGGCGATCCACCTTTGAGCCGGGCATAGCGGACGGCGAACCTGTGGCGATGCAATCGTTCTGGCCGCTGACGTTTCGGATTCAGTAGGCGGCGCGGCCCGTTTAAAACCGAGCAGCCATTCCGCAGCCGCGGTTTCGTCTGCTATCGTTTCGTCT
>CAYFRR010000248.1:0-2986 GCA_964345505.1 uncultured Rhodothermales bacterium | reverse complement strand
ATCGAAGATCCGGTCGTGGTGGCGGTAGCGCCCGCCGCCGATGCCGTGGCTCCGGGCGATGCGTCGGCGCTGGTGGTGACCTTCAAGCTGCCCAAGTTTATGTGGCTGGGTGCCGAGCCAGGCAAAGCCCGGACCCCCGCGGGTACGCAGATTCGGATGATGGGCCATCCGGCGTTTTCGTTTGGCGCGCCAGCGTACCCGGAACCGAGCGTGGAGGGCGTGCCGGTGCATGTGGGCACGACGCGCGTCTACGAGGGCGAGGTGCAGGTGGTGGTGCCGTTTGAGGTAGCCGCCGAAGCCTCCGTCGGCACGCACACCGTGGAAGCCCGCGTCACCTACACGCCCGGCTTCAATGCGGGTAGCCTGGCGACGCACGCCAACGAGCGCCATACCGCAGCCATCACCGTGCGCGCAGGTGCTTCGGCCGGCCGTAAGCCCGCACCTTCGGTGGCATCGGTCGACGAGGATTTCATCGTACGCCGCGACGACGGTTATCCCACGGCCCTCTCCCCGATGTTTCACGCGTATGAGCCCTCGGGCTTTACCGGATTCATGCACACGCTGTTTATCGACCCTCCAAACCACGGGAAGACGATTCGCCACGCGCCCTTTCCCTTCATCTCCAGCTCCAACCAGGAGGGTCTCAGCATTGGCGGCGGGGTGACCTTTCTAAACACCACCCGCGAAGGCATCATGACGGGCTCGCTCGGCATCAATGCGTTCCACAACGAGTTTCTGGGGGCTGGTCTTGGGTTTGACTACCTCTCCTGCCCGGCCGCCTACAAAAACCTGCAAATCAGCGGGCGCTTCTCCGGAGGCGATTACCGCGAGCTGCAGCTGGCATGGGAAGACTTCACGGTGGGCGAACGCGATCGCTGGGGGGTTCAGGTAGATGGCACCGCGATGACAGACCCTCGCACCCGGTTTTACGGGATCGGCGCCGGCACCAAGGAAGAGGATGTGGCGGTGTACGACCATCGGGAAGCCGGTGGCACGCTGGATGTGTACCACTTCCCCGCGCAGAAGCTACGCGCAGGGCTGGGCGTGAAGGCGCGCTACGTGGAGGTCGGGCGCGGGCTGGACGACATCGATGAGATCGTGGACGGCTTCATCCCGGCGCTGCTTGACCTCGACCGCTTTGCCGATATCCCCGGCCTTGGGGGCGCTACTGTGATGGGCGGCCGCTTCAACGTCATCTACGACGGACGCAACCAGGAATTCAACCCGTCCAGCGGCTTCTTTGGGAAGTTTACTGCCGAGGTCAACGAGGTGGTCGACGACCAGCGCTCCACTGGTCTGGTGGACACCTACGGCCGCTTTCTCCTGGATCTCCGGCAGTACCTCTCCACCATCGACAAGCGCTGGCAGCTCGTCCTTCGCAGTGAGGCAACGTTCACCACCGACGAGCGCGTTCCCTTCTTCGACCAGGCCCAGCTCGGTGGCTTTAACTCGCTCCGCGCCTTCGACGAGGGCCGCTTCTACGGCCAGCATGCCCTCTTCGGCAGCATGGAGCTCCGCCGCAAGGTAGGTAACGTGAAGGTCATGAGCTTCCCGATGACCGTTCTCGTGAGCACCTTCCTGGATGGTGGGCAGGTCTTCAACAGCGAGGTTGGCGACGACTTCAACCTGAACCCGGGCATGGCCGTCCGATTTGCCAACCCACCCAACGTGGGCTTTACCCTCAACGTGGCGTACGGGCAGGACGGCTTCTACTCCACCGGTGGCATCTCGCTACCAATTTAGGGGGGCAGCCCGGTGCTACACGAAAAGCTGCTCTTTCGCCGGTCGCCGCAACTGCTTGATGGCGTACTCGCGCTGCATCGCTTCTGAGACGGTGGCGTGGGCTTCCTGGTACACGAGCCGTACCGGCCGACGGCCGCGCGTGTACTTGGCGCCCGTGCCGGCGTTGTGCTGGGCTACGCGCCGCTCCACGTCGGTGGTGTAGCCCGTGTACAGCGTGCCGTCGCTACAGCGCACGATGTAGACGAAATGCGACGGATCCTCGGCCATAAAGTGCACGCAGCAATGGAGGAAGAGCGCCTGGGGATGGCGGACGTTAGAGCCGGACCCGTTCCGAGCTGCGTTCGCGCACCGTTCCGCCTACCACCAGAGCCGCGGCAATCAGCACCAGGTTCTTGATGATGTACTGCCCTTCCATGGTGAGGCCGTACGGGAAAACCGTAAAGCACACGTCGGGCAGCAGCACCAGCGGCAGCATCGTGCCCGGCATCTGTAGGAACAGCAGCGCAATGGCCGTGCGCAGGAAGGGCCGGAAAAGCAGCCCTACGCCGATCAGCACCTCCCACAGGCCCAACACAATCAGAAAGAAGTCTTCATCTACGAAGTAAATGGTGTTGCGCACCAGTTCCTCAGCCGGGCTGAGACCGAGTGGCTTCAGCCCGCCAAACCAGATGAAGATGATCCCGAGCGCGATGCGCAAGATGCGTACGCCGTGCTGTTGCATCCAGCCGGCAATCTGTGTGTCCAGATGCTCCAGGTTGAACCGCTTCAGGAGTAGGGCAATGGGGTCGATCATAAGCCTATGGCTGTCAGTAGTTTAGCAAGCCCCGCCTAAACGGGTAAAGCCCCATTCCGCTCCGCCCGACCTGTGGATTGATCAAACCTACGCATGCGGCGCAGCGCTCGTTCGTGACCCCACCCATCAGTGGCAGTGCTGATGTGCCTCCGACCACACGGTGCCGGGTGGGCAGTCGGGCGCGCCCCCTCCGCTAATGGCCATGCCTGCCATCACGGCGCCCAGCAGAAGCACCAGGCCAATCACGATGGCGGCCCAGGTGGATATCGTACCACCGGCGTCCTGGCCCTGGCAGCAGTGTTTGTACTTTTCGCCGCTGCCACACGGGCAGGGCGCGTTGCGTCCGGGCGCATCGGCCATCGGGTTGCGGAGGGGCTGTGCGAGAGACACGGGCCGCGCCAACGCAGGCGGGGCGCCATACGTTTGCGGAGGGGTTGGTTTTGCGCGGGG
>CAYFRR010000247.1:1252-3032 GCA_964345505.1 uncultured Rhodothermales bacterium | reverse complement strand
GCAGAGCACCGATGCCGCCCGCGTGTGCCTTCAACACAGCATGGTGGCAAACCGCTGCCCGCGTGTAACGCTGATACCAAACGCCCGTACGCCGCGGCTATACCCATGTAGCTTTCACCCGTCGTCTCTCCTCCAGCCTTATCCCCTACGTCATGCGCTCCGTCGCCTTCACCGTCGTGCTTGGAATGCTGCTGGGACTGGGCGCCTGCGCCGAGCCGCCGGACGAGCGGGTGGGCGATGTGCTGGTGCTGGGTGACACGACGGATACGGTGCGGCTGGAAGGCACAGTCTGGTTCTACGATTACGACGAGGGCTTCTGGGCCATCGACGGGGGAGCCCAGATCTACGAGCCGCTGGAGCTGCCGGAAGCGTTTCGGCAGGATGGCACGCCGGTGGCAGCTCACGTCATTGTGCGAGGGGACCTCTCCCGCCGCGACCTTACCGGGCCGGCCGTGGAGCTTCGCCGGATCGAACGGCTGTAGCAGCGCAGGCGGACCACGCCGCCGCACGTCACAGTTTCGGGCCGACGATCTCCTTTAGAATCGCCACTGCGCTCCCAGAAGCCACCACCGCTCGGGCATCGGGGCGGCGAAGATCTCGGTGTACTCCACGTCGAACACGTTGCGCACCTCGGCCGAGACGTGCAGCGCGCGGTCGGCCACGGGCAGCCGGTAAGCTGTGCGCAGATCCACCACGCCGTACGGATCCCCTTCGAGCGGGTCTTTCCACAGGCCCTGTACGCCCAACTGCACCGATGCCAGGCGCATCATGAGGTTGCCCTGGACGAGGTGCCGGGCGTTGGTGAGCGCGTACTTGAAGGTCACGCCCTCCTCCACATCACCCAGGGCGGCATCGAGATACGTGTACGCTGCTGTGGCGCGTAGCTGCACCGGTCCGACGATGCGGTTGCCTTCGGCCTCCAGCTCCACGCCACGCGTCTGCACCTCCAGCAGATTCCGGGCGAGGAAAACGGTGTCGGCCGGCGTCAGCTGTGCAAAGTCGATAAGGTCGCGCGTATCGCGCTGAAAGGCAGTGGCGTGCAGCGACAGGCCGGCTGCAGGGTACATATCCACGCCTGCCTCATAAGCCCAGGCCCGCTCGGCGCGGAGGTCGGGATTGCCGAGGTCGCGCCCCCGCGGGGATGCAAGTTCGGTGTTGAAGAAGCGCTCGATATAGTTCGGCGCCCGCACCGCCCGGCTGACGCCCCCGCGCAGCGTCAGGGCCTCGCGGTTGTAGGCGATGCTCACCTGCGGGGTAGCCTCTACACCGTAGCCGGGGTCCGCGTCGATACGGCCGCTGGCGTTGAGGGTGAGGCGGGTGGTGGGCTGGTAGCGCGTGGTGAGGAAGGCCCCGCCGGACGCGTCTTGGTGGCGACCCATGTTGTTGCTCTCGATGCCGCGTACCGCACCGGAGACGCCGCCGGTCAGCCGCAGCTGCGCGGACAGCGCATGCGAGGCGTGGGCCTGCGCCTCCACTCGTCGGCTCGTGTGTTCGTTCGCGGGGGTCTGTGGATTGTAGATGTACGTGTCGTCGTGCTGGCGGGCGTTGAGCTGGAGGGTCCAATGCGTGCTCGCGGTGGCAGGTGCGCTGAGGCGCGTCTGCGCCCAGAGCGTGGTGGTGGCCTCGCGGGCCGTGTCGCTGGGGAGGCCGCTGTAGAACTGGAAGGCGTTGATGTCGCGGGTGTCCACGCCGCCGCGGGCGTACAGCGTGGCCCGGTCGAACGCCCGGCTCACCGCCGCGCTGGCGACCTCGCGCCGAAAGTCGGTCCGGACGGCCCCGC
>CAYFRR010000247.1:0-1152 GCA_964345505.1 uncultured Rhodothermales bacterium | reverse complement strand
ATGGCATCGGGCCCATACATGGCGGCAGCGGGTCCGCGCAGTACCTCGATGCGGGCGATTTCGGCGAGCGGCACGGGGAAGTCGGCCAGGAAGTGGCCCGTCATGGGGTCGTTCAGGCGAGCGCCATCCAGCAACACCAGCACCCCGTTGAAGGTAGAGCCGCGCATGGTCAGGTCGCTCTGCACCCCAAACCCGCCGCGGCTCTGCACTTCAAGGCCAGCCACCGTGCGCAGCAATTCATCGTACGAGGTGACGGGCAGCCGCTGCAGATCGGACGCGGTCCATACGGTCACCCGCCGCCCCGACAGCCGCGCCTCCTCCGCCAGCCGCGTGGCCGTCACCACGATGCTATCGGGCAGGGTGCCTTCCATTTCTGGAGTCTGAGCTTCGGCTGCGTGGGGCCAGCTACTTCCGAGCAGGAAGAGCAGCGCGATGCCAAGACCTGCGTACCAATATCTCATCGACTACATTCATTTTTGCTGATTTACGACAGGGTTGAATCTACGCAGCGGTGGACTCTGCTGTCGTGAATCCCATTCAAAAGGCGCTGGGGACGTCAGGGGGAAGCTACTGCAGCTCCACGGTGATGTCGCGCAGCTCCACATCGGATACATGCTGCAGACTGTCAGTGCCTACGTAGTGCCCGTACCGCTCAATCGTATCCTCCGTCAGGTGCGGCGCTTCGTAGTTGCCATAATCCTGAAAGCGGATGCCCGCTACCGTCCGCGGGTTTTCAGCGATGCGCAGCCGCGAGCCGCCGTCCTCGGTGTGGAAGTAATACGCGAGGTAGTCCATCGTGCGCGCTTCCGCATGAAACCAGTAGGTGTACCGGTCCTCGTGGTCGGGCCCGCCGTCCTCCGCGGCAAACGTAACCTCCACTTGATGATAGGGCTGCGTGCGCACCGTGTCGGCCCCCAGGTAGCGGGCCTGCACCGCAGGATCTTGCAAGAAGTAGGGCAGCAGCGCAAAGTACACCACAGCGTTCACCGCCGTTAGGGCAGCGCCCTGTTCGTCCTCCGGGATCTCCGCAGGCTCCCCGTCGACCGTGCGGGCGAGGCCGTCGTTGGAAAGGGTGTCGACCACGCGGCGGCCCTCGTCGTCTTCGAAGGAGCGGGTGTACGCGAACGCGCCGCCGTCGCGCGCCACCGTGAA
>CAYFRR010000246.1:0-3034 GCA_964345505.1 uncultured Rhodothermales bacterium | reverse complement strand
GCGATTTTTCGGTTATCTACAACCAGGTTGAAGCGGCCATCGCAGAAGGAGTTGGGCACGGCGCCATAGGTGGCCGTGACGCCGAGGCGAGCCATCGCTTCAATGACGGGCTCACAGAGCAGGGTGAAGACCTCATCGGCGCGGGGCTCAGAGATAGGGGTATCCTCGGCGCGGCGGCGGGGAAGGAGCAGGGTGAGCAGCAGGGTGCCGGGCGCGTGCGGGACCGTGGTGCCGCCGGAGTCCCGCACGACCACCGGCCAGCCGCGCGCGGCTGAGGCGTGAGCGGCCGCTGCAAACGTGGGCAGGCGCTCCTCGCGCCGCGTCACCACGAGGCACTGCGTGTTCGCCCATACCCGATACAGGCCCGCATCGGGGGCGGCATCCTCCGGAGCGTCAAGCAGCGCTTGGGCCAGCGCCACGTCCTGTGCCACCTGCGCCTTCGGATTTAGCTTTTCCGGGTGTTGCGCACCCGCGTCCACACAGACCGTCCACCGCGGATAATAGGCGCTGAGCCGTTCGCGCCAGGAGCCATCAGCCGACGTCATCCCTATTCCACCCGCCCCAGCACCGTACCTGGCGCCACCGGGGCATCGGCCGCTTTATCAACGTGAAGCGTGCCCGATGCCGGGGCAGGGATGTCGTACTCTGTCTTGCCAGCCATCACGGTAACGACGGCGGCGCCCTGCTCTACCGTTTCGCCGTCGTCGTAAAGCCAGTTGCTGACCGCGCCCTCGGGCGTGTCGTCGGTGTCCCAGGCATCGTCAGGAATGCGGATCTCGGTCATGCTGTTACCGTGGTTGGTGTGCCTTTCATGAGGTCGTGGGCGGCCGAGCCAATGTCGTCTGCATCGGGCAGCGCGAACTGCTCGAGCGGGCGGCTGAAGGGAATCGGGATGTCGGGATAGGCCACGCGCTTCGGCGGGGCGTGCAGCGAGGTGCCGGCTTCCGCTACGGTCGCGATGATCTCGGCCGTGACGCTGTAGCTCTTGTAATCCTCGTCGACCACGAGCAGCCGGCCGGTCTTCTCCACCGAGCGCAGGACGCCCGCGCGATCCAGCGGCACCAGGGTGCGCAGGTCCAGCACCTCCGCCTCGATGCCGTTTTCACTGAGCTCCTCGGCCGCATCCAGTGCGCGGTGCACCATCAAGCCGAGCGTTACGATCGTGAGGTCTGAACCCTCGCGTCGCACCCCTACCTCGCCGAACGGCACGGTGTAGGGTTCTTCCGGGACGTGAGCCATGGCGCCCGGCACGTTCCACATCCAGCCAAGCCCCTGCAGGCCCTTGTGAAACATGTAGAGGACGGGATTGTCTTCGCGGATCGCGGTGGTCATCATGCCCTTCGCATCATAGGCGTTGGAGGGATGCACCACCTTGAGCCCGGGTAGATGGGCAAAGGTCGCATGTAGGCATTGCGAGTGCTGCCCCGCATCGCTGTAGCCGCCGCCTGTGGCCGTCATGAGGACCATCGGCACGGACCAGTTGCCGCCGGAGAAGTAGGCGTTCTTGGCTGATAGGTTGTAGATGGCATCCATGCACACACCGAAGAAGTCGGCAAACATGAGCTCCACAATGGGGCGCATGCCCGACATCGCTGCGCCCACGCCCGCGCCAATAAAGCCGGTCTCGGAGATGGGCGTGTCGCGGATCCGGTCGGATCCAAACTCGTCGATCAGGCCCTGGGTGGAGTCGAAGATCCCGCCGTACGGCCCGACGTCCTCGCCCATCACAAACACCCGTTCATCGTCCCGCATCTCTTGCGCGATGGCCTCGACCATCGCTTTTGCCATCGTCAGTCGCCGCTTAGACATATCACATCACCAGGTTTTGTCAGAAAGGAGGGTGCAGGGGGTGGTGCTCACACGAATACGTGCGTCAGTGCCTCTTCCGGTGCGGGGAAGGGGCTCTCGCGCGCGAAGGCAATCGCGTCGTCGACGGCCTCCTGTGCTTCCGCCTGTAGCTGTTCCGCTTCGCCGTTCGCCAGGATTTCTTCATCCAGCAAATACGTCTTGAACCGCGGGATCGGATCGCGCTCCTTGAGCGCTTCCTTCTCGCCTTTCGGCCGATACCCCTCGGCATCGCCCTGGAAGTGGCCCATGTAGCGGTAGGTCTCCACCTGGATGAGCGTGGGCCCATCGCCTCGGCGTGCGCGGTCGACCGCTTCCTCCGCGGCCTCCAGCAGGGCTACGGTGTCGTTGTCCTCGATGTAGACGCCCGGGATACCGTAGCCGGCGGCGCGCTCCGCGATGCGTGGCCCAGCGGCGGCGTCCTTGCGGTGAACGGAAATGGCCCAGTCGTTGTCCTCCACCACAAACAGCACCCCCAGATCCCAGAGTGCCGCCAGGTTTACCGACTCATGGAAGCCGCCCTGATTGACCGCGCCTTCACCCACGTACGACACCGCGATATCGTCCCGGCCCTGCATCTTGGCCGCAAGCGCAGCGCCTACGGCCGGGCCGCAGCCCTGCGCCACAATACCGCTGCAGGTAAAATTCACGTTGGAGTCGAAGAGATGCATGTGCCCGCCTTTGCCGTGGGAGAGACCGGTTTGCTTGCCGAAGATCTCGGCGGTCATCTTGCGAAGATCGACCCCTTTGGCAATGGCCACATGGTGGGGGCGGTGAGGAGCCGTGATGGCATCCGAGTCGCGCAGGTACGCGCAGACCCCCACAGCGCACGGTTCCTGCCCGGCGGCGAGGTGCATCTCGCCCGGGATCGTTCCCGCCGCAATGTCAAACTTGGGCGTCTTGCCCTCCATGTAGATCTCTGCGATGGTCTCCTCGTAGGTGCGGGCGGTCACCATCGTGCGGTACACCCACTTCAGTCGATCCTCCGATAAGTTCATAGCGGCGTAGGGCTCGTGTGGATATGGCGGAAGCGCTTTTCTAAATATACGTGAATCCTTGGTAAGGTGTCAACAGCGTGAGATGGCTGAAAGCCCACGCATGAAATTACCCCCGGTGCCGGTCAACCGGCCGCCGTTTGATGTGTAGGAGGACGCCGTGTCGCTTCTTTCCCTGTACCACTGCTCGTTAT
>CAYFRR010000245.1:0-3046 GCA_964345505.1 uncultured Rhodothermales bacterium | reverse complement strand
ACCCGCGTGCCGGCGGACGAGGCCCTCACCGTGGAGCGCGTCTGGCAGGCGTGCGTTCAAACCGCTATTCGCGAGACGGTTGACGCGGTGGTGCTGACGGGCGATCTGATCGACCGGGAGAACCGCTACTTTGAGGCGATCGGGCCGTTGCTCCAGGGCCTGCAGCAGCTCGCCGCGGCCGGTATTTCCGTGTATGCCGTAGCGGGCAACCACGATTTCGACACGCTCCCGGGCGTACAGGCCTTTGACCGCGAGGGCGTGCACCTGCTGGGCGCGCAGGGGGAGTGGACGCAGCAGCCGCTGAAAAAAGATGGCGAGACGGTCGCGATCCTCACCGGCTGGTCGTTTCCGCAGCAACACGTCGATCAGTCGCCACTGCGGCGCTTCGAGCGACCCGCCACCGACCGGCCGGTGATCGGGGTGCTGCATGCGGATGCTGGCACCGCCCAGAGCCGGTACGCGCCGGTGTCCCATCAGGCGCTGCAGCAAAGCGGGGTGGACCTCTGGCTGCTCGGCCACATCCACCGGCCCCAGACGCTGGACCTGCCCGGCACCCAGGTGCTCTACCCGGGATCGCCGCAGCCGCTGGATCCGGGGGAGCAAGGCGCGCACGGGCCGTGGATCATCGACGTGCCTGTGCAGGGTACGCCCACGCTTACACAGCGGCCGCTCGCCACGCTGCGCTACGCGGAGCTTGCCGTGTCGCTCGACGAGTGTACCACCGCCGATGAAATCCGGCGCCAGACGACCCTTGCGGTGGAAGACGCGCTGGCCGCACATGTCGCCGAACAGGAGCCGCTCCGGCACCTGCGCTGCCGGCTGCGCTTTGAGGGGCGGACGCCGCTGCATCGGGCGATAGGGGATTATGTGGCGGACGTCACGTCCGATCTATCGCTGATGCACGGCAGCGCCACGGCAACGGTGGAGCAGGTCGCCATCGCCACCCGCCCGGTACATGACCTGCAGGCGCTGGCCCAAGGTAACGACCCTCCGGCGGTGCTGGCCCAGCTGCTACTCGCGTTGGGGGAGGGGCGCGAGGTAGACGGGCTTGCAACACTGGAGGCCCAACTGTCGCAGGCCCTCGGCCGCCTGCAGCGCAGCGCCCGTTATCAGCCGCTCCGCCAGGATGCCGATATCGCCTGGGCGGAAGAGGCGGGAACGCCCCGGGACCTGTTGCAGCGCCAGGGCCTGCTGCTGCTCGATGAACTGATGGCGGCCGGGTCGTGAGCGCCTGCCGATATCGATCATCTTGGCGTTCGAAAGGCCGCGCTCGTGTACTCACTGGATCTTCCAACCCACGTAACGCCTGCTATATATGGCTACCGAAGCCACCGACCTCACGCGTGCTACTGGAGATGCGATGCCTACCGATGCGGCGCCTGCGCTCCACGTCAAGCATGTGGCGCTTGCCCGGATGTACGGGGTAGCCCAGCACGACCTCGCCGCCGCGGACCTGGCCGCCGGCATCAACATCATCTACGGACCGAACGCGGCCGGGAAGACCACGCTCGCCCGCGGGTTGGAGGCGCTCCTCTGGCCGGAGAGTCCGCTTATCACCCCGCATCGCCCCACCGGACACGGAGAGTTTGCGGCCGGGGCGCACACCTACCGCGTGGAGCTGGATGCGGGCCACGCACGCTACCAGCGCGACGGGGTGGACCACGATCGGCCCGACCTGCTGCCGCCGGTGCACACCCGCCACCGCTATCATCTCTATCTGCACGAGCTGCTGCAGGCCATTGATGGGCCGGACGCCTTTGCCGACGCCATCCACCGGCAGGCGGCCGGCGGGTATGACATCGCAGCGGCGGCCACGTCGCTCGGCTTTGAGCAGGCCTCGGGACGCGGGGTGAAGGAGACCACCGAGGCGCTCCAGCAGCGCAAGCGACTGCAGGAGGTCCAGCGAAAACAGCAGGCGTTGCAGCAGAAGCAGTCCGAGCTAACGGGCATGAAAGCCGCCCTCGCTGAGGCGCAGGACGCCGAGCGCGAGGCGGAGGTGCTGCGGCACGCGCTGAGCTACCGGGAGGCCCAGGCCGAGGCGCAGGCCGCGGCGCAACAGGTGGCGGCGTTTCCGGATGCGATGGCCCAGGTGCGGCCCGATGACCTGGAGACCATCGATACCCTGGATAAAGAAATCGCCCAGCACACCCAAGCCATCGAGGAGGCGGAGGCAACCCGCGCCGATGCCGAGGCGGCCCTCCAGGAAAACCTCCTGCCAGAGGGCGGGCTCCCGGCTACGCTGCTGCCAACGCTCAAGGGCCACGTTGAGGCGTTGGAAGACGCAGAGGGGACGGTCCAGCGGTTGACTGTCGCTTTGAACGGTCGCGCAGAAGAAGCCGCAGCCGCGTGGGCAGCGATCTACACGGAGGCGGGCCAGGCCGTAGAGGACGCCCCTACGCCCGAATCCGTCGCGTCCATTGACGCGGAGGCGCTACGCACGCTCACCACCACTGCGCGCAAGGCGGCAGAGACGCTGGCCGCACGGGAGGCGGCCCGGAAGCAGCTCACATGGCTGGAGTCCGAGGTCGATCCGTCGGCGCTGGAGCCCCACGCGGAGGGCGTCCGGCAACTGCGCCACTGGCTCCGCACGGCAACAGACCCGGGCCCGGACAGCCGCTTGTTGGTAGCACTCGTTGTTGCGGGTTTCCTCCTCGTAGCCGTCCTCGGCGCGCTTATCGGATGGCAGGGCGAGCCGCTGGGCTGGGCTGTTACCGGACTGGGCGCGGCGGCCGCCCTTGGGGTGCTCCTGTACGAGCAGTTTCGTTCGCGGGGCTCGGCCCCCGCGCGCACCTATCAGCACAACTTCGAGCGTCTCTCCCTCGACGCGCCTGCGGCCTGGGAGCCTCCGGCGGTAGAGGCGCATCTGCGAGCGCTGGAGGGGACCCTGGCAGAACTCCGCGTGGCAGAGGCGAAGGCGACGGAGCGGGCGCGCCTCGCCGAGGAGCTGGAGGAGCTGGAGGCGGACGTGCGCCGGATCGAACACGAACAGCAGCAGGTGGCCGAAGCGCTCGGGTTTTTCCCGGACGACCCCATCGAGATGCTGGCG
>CAYFRR010000244.1:0-3050 GCA_964345505.1 uncultured Rhodothermales bacterium | reverse complement strand
CCTTCCCATCATCGCCGTACGTAGCAACACCCGACGTCAAAACCGTGAGCGTAGCACCGGCGGGTCTACGCTACCTGATGACCCGCGCCCAAGGATGCCCGAGGTAGGGCAGGGATGACCCAACCCCCCGTAGCGACGCAGCGTGCTGCGTCGACAATGCTGCGTCTACGCGAACCGTAGCCCAGATCGCCCTCCAGCAACCCGGCTACAGCATGGCAACCCCGCGCCCCGTGCCAACCGAAACGTCGGGCCGGGGACGGCCCTGCGGGTGCGTGCCGACCGGGACGGACGGCGCGAGGACGGTGGGAGGGGCCACGCTGGCGGCAGGATGGACCGCTTGCTTACTCAGCCAGGGCATCCAGCAGGATCTCCGCCGGATGCAGCGCCTCGCGGTCTGTCGCATCCTTGATCTGGCTACGGCATGAGAAACCAGCAGCGGCGATCAGCACGTCCGGGCCCGCTTCCCGCACGGCCGGGGCCAGGCGGCGCTCCGCCATCTTCAGGGAGATGTCGATGTGCTCGGATTCGTAGCCGAACGCGCCCGCCATGCCGCAGCAGCTGGTGTCGAGCGTCTGCACCGTGTAGTTGGGGGGCAGGCCAAGCGTACGTTCCGACGGCCCCGTGCCATCCAAAGCCTTCTGATGGCAGTGCCCGTGCAGCATCACCGTCCGTGCCTCATCCGTCCACGTGAGGTGGTCGAGTCGGCCGGCATCGGCTTCGGAGGCGATGAACGTCTCGAACGTCTGCGCCGCGCCGGCCAGCTCTTTCGCCCGGAGGTCGCCGGGCAGCAGCGCCGTAAACTCGTCGGCCAGCGTAAGGATACAGCTCGGCTCCAGCCCCACGATGGGCAGCCCACGCCGCACATAGTCGTGCAGATGGTCTACCATGGTGAGGGCCTGCTGCTGCGCCTTTGTAATGAAGCCTTTCGAGAGATAGGTGCGCCCGCAGCACAGCGAGGCATCCGGCACAATTACCTCATACCCAGCCTTCTCCAAAAAGGAGGCGGTGGCCCCGGCAGTAGATGGCCGGTGGCAGTTATTAAACGTGTCGGCAAAGAAGACGACTTGGCGATCCGCGGATGTCCCGTTTGTATGTTCACCAGCGTGCCCGTTGCGGGCTGCGAAGTCCTGCGTGAAGGTGCGCCGCGCGAACGCCGGCAGGTCGCGGCGCTTGCTGATACCCAGCGTCCGGTCCATGAGCCAGCGCAGAGGCTTCAGCTTGTTTACCGCGTTCACCACCGAGGCCAGCGGCGTGCCCGCCACCCAGCGCGCCAGGTGTGGCTGCTCGGCGAAGAGGCGCGTGCGCAGTGGCGGTCGCTTCGTTTTCCACACCTTGGAGAGCCACTCCGTCTTCATCTTGGCCATGTCTACGTTCGACGGGCACTCCGTCTTGCAGGCCTTGCACTGGATGCACAGGTCCATCACTTCATGCATCCGCTCGCCCGTCAGCTCTTCGCGCGGCAGTGCGCCCGAAAGCGCGGCCCGCAGGGCATTGGCCCGGCCGCGGGTGGAGTGTTCTTCCTCGCGCGTCACCATGAAGCTGGGGCACATGGTACCGCTCTCCAGCTTGCGGCACGCGCCGTTGCCATTGCACAGCTCCACGGAGCGCGCAAACCCGCCATCGGCCGACCAGTCGAGCTCTTCCAGCATCGGGATCGTGTCGTAGTCGGGGCCCATCCGCAGGTGCTCACTCGCAGCCGGCGTATCGATGATCTTGCCCGGGTTGAGGATGCCCTGCGGGTCAAAGAGGTGCTTCAGCCGGCGGTACACGTCGCAGAGCTCGGTCCCGAGGAACTGCTCGTTGAGCCAGCCGCGCACGATGCCGTCGCCATGCTCCGACGCTATGGCGCCACCGTACTTGGCCACGAGCTCCATCGACCCCTGGCTGATGGCCTCCAGCTTGCGGGCGCCATCGGCAGTCTTGGTGTTGACAAAGGGGCGGACGTGCAGGCAGCCAGCGGAGGCATGCGCGTAGTAGACGGCCTCGGTGTCCTGCGCCTGCAGCATGGCATCGAGGTCGGCGATGTAGTCCGCGAGGTGCTCCACGGGCACCGAGGCGTCCTCGATGACGGCCACTGGCTTGAAGTCGCCCTTCACGCCCATCACAATGCCCAGGCCCTCTTTCCGCACGGTCCAGACGTTGTTGATCTGCTCCGGGTCTTGCGTGGTAACGATGGCGTAGCCTTCATCAGCAGCCTGCAGTGTTTCTTGCAGTACGTCCAGCCGCCCCTCCAGTGCAGCTTTGGTATCTCCGTAGTACTCGGTGATGAGGACGGCCCCCGGCGTACCTTCCAGAAAGGTAAGGCGCGGCGCAAAGCCCGGCGCCTGACGCGTGCGCTCAATCGCCGTCCCGTCAAACAGCTCCACGGCCGACGGGTCGGTCCCAAGGATCGTCGTGACCGAGCGCAGCGCCTCATCGCGCGTCTCGTAATGCACAATGGCCAGGGCGGTCTTGGTCGGGCGCGGCACCACACGCAGCGTTATTTCTGTAGTGAAGGCCAGGGTGCCCTCGCTTCCGCAGAGGAGCTGGGCAGGGTTGCGCGTGGCTGCCGCCTCCTCGCCATTGGGCAACAGGCGCTCCAGCCGGTAGCCGCTGTTGAGGCGCCAGTGATCGGGCGTGTCCCGCTGGATGACCTCCGCGTGCTCCTTCAGGAGCTGGTGCAGTCCAAAAAAGATGTCGCCCACAAGGCCCGGGTGGTCGGCCTGTGCTTTCCACTCGGCGCGCGTGAGGGGCCGGAACGTGGCAGGCGTGCCATCGGCCAGCAGCACCTCCAGCGCCGCTACGTAGTCGATGGTGTTGCCATACAAGATGGAGTGCGTGCCGGTGGAGTTGTTAGCTACCATACCGCCCAACGTGGCGCGGCTCCCACTGGCCGGGTCGGGACCCACCATCAGCCCGTGCGGCTTGAGGGCCAGGTTAAGCCGGTCCAGCGTGAGCCCTGGTTGTACGCGCACCCACTGCTCCTCAGCGTTGATCTCCAGGATAGCATCCAAATGACGCGAGCAGTCGATGACCAGCGCCTCAGCCACCGTCTGCCCTGAGAGCGATGA
>CAYFRR010000243.1:1829-3090 GCA_964345505.1 uncultured Rhodothermales bacterium | reverse complement strand
GAGCGGCAGCACCCGAAACGGCGCGCGGTTGTTCTGGGCGATGTTGATGAGGCCGAGCTGTACGCCGCGGAGTGAGCGGGCATAGTTGATGAGGCCGATGGCCAGCCCTTCCTGTCGGCCACGGAAGTCGTTGACCGTGCTGAGGGCGAGGCCGCGCAGCCGTCCGTCGTCGGTGAGGCGGTTGTAGGCCGAGGAGACCACGAGCCCGTCGATCGTCTCGCCGCCCGCGGCAAGGCCGCCCCAGAGCAGGCCTCGCGCGTGGCGTGCTCCTACGGCACCACCGGCGACGAGCACGCCCTCGGCTCGCTGGGCGCCTGCCGCCACCCCGGCCAGACCAATCCCGCGGATCACGCCGCCCGCACCCACCACGCCACCGCTCAGCGCGAGCCCCGTGATGGTATCGCCCGCGCCTGCCGCTACGCCGCCCATGAGGATCCCTCGCACGTGACCGCCAGCCCCGGCCCCCAGGCCGCCTACCAGGAGGCCGTCTGCGGTACCGCCCGTTCCAGCGCCGAGCCCGCCCACCGCGATGCCCCGCACGCTGTTGCCGGCGCCAAAGCCGAGGCCCCCCACGCCAATGCCCTGAAACGTGCCGCCGGTCCCCGCGCCGAGACCTCCCACCATGATGCCGCGTGCACCTCCGCCGGCGCCGATGCCGAGCCCGCCGACCCCGATGCCCCGAAGGCGTCCGCCGCTGCCCGCGCCCAGGCCGCCCACCAGGAGGCCGTCCACGTCACCGCCGGCGCCTGCACCAGCACCGCCGATCAGCACGCCTCGGGCCGAGTCGCCACCGCCGACCCCCAGCCCGCCAATCATGATGCCGCGCGTCCGCCCGCCCGAGCCCACGGCCAGCGGCGACACGGCCACTCCGGTAACCGAGTGGCTCCCAAACACGCCCCCCAGGCCCGCCCCGATGCCGCGCATGCGGGCAGCCGAGGTAAACGGCAAGCCCAGGGCCAGACCGTTCACTGTGCCCTGCGGTTGATCTCCTGCCAGCCATATCGTCACGTTCGCGCCATTAACCCGCTCCAGTGCGCGGTCGCGAAAGTTGAGCCGCAGGCCTGTTACTCGCGGCACGTGGCCCAGCCCGACGCCCACCTCACCGATCATCAGCCGGGCCTGCCACAGGGTATCGGCCGTCACCGTGCTGGCAGAGGGATTACCGGTGGCTGCCGCAGGACCGGTGCCAAAAGCGATCAACAGGAGCGTGGCGAGGAAGGCGCGCATGGCGTTGGCGGGGCGTGAAGAGACGGTGCATAAG
>CAYFRR010000243.1:0-1729 GCA_964345505.1 uncultured Rhodothermales bacterium | reverse complement strand
CGCACCGGTTACACACCCCCCAACGAAATGAAGGCAACACGAAAACAGAACAAACGCGCGCATGGCATCATAGGGAAGAGGTCTTCATCCCGATCCTGCCCTGCGCTATGTCTGCCTCCCTTGCCCCTCTGGTCAATCAACAGCCGTACGGCGACGTGCTGCGCCGCGTGGGCGAGGTGGCGGCCGCCGAAGGCATCGAGGCGTATGTGGTGGGCGGCACCGTGCGGGACCTACTGCTGCAACGCGACACCACCGACATCGACTTCGTGACCGTCGGGCCCGGCACGGGCATCGCCCTGGCTAAGGCGGTGGGGCAGGCGCTCGGCGGCTACTCCGTGCACACGTACGAGCAGTTTGGCACCGCGGCCGTCCGCCTGCCGGAGGCGCTTCCCGGCGACGAGCCGCTGGTGCTGGAGTTCGTCGCGGCGCGCAAGGAGAGCTACCGCCGCTCCTCCCGCAAGCCTATCGTGGAGGATGGCACCTTGGCCGACGATCAGCGGCGACGCGACTTCACGGTCAACGCCATGGGCCTGCATCTGCATCCCGAGCGCTTCGGTGAGCTGCTCGACCCCTTCAACGGGATGCGCGATCTCAACGAGGGCGTCCTCCGCACGCCCCTCGACCCAGAGGCCACGTTTGAGGACGATCCCCTCCGCATGATCCGCGGCGCGCGCTTTGCCGCGCAGCTCGATTTCTACATCGTGCCCGGCGCCTTCGAGGCGATGCGGGTGGCGGCCGACCGGGTGGATATTCTCTCGCAGGAGCGCATCACCGAGGAGCTTCAGAAGATCGTCTGCTCAGATCAGCCCTCTACCGGCTTCAAGATCTTGGAGTCCACCAATATCCTGGAGCGCATCTTCCCCGAGCTTACCGAGCTGAAAGGGGTGGAAGAGATCGACGGCGAGCGGCACAAGGACAATTTTTATCATACGCTGCAGGTGGTAGATAACCTCTTGGAGCGTACCGCCGACCGCCCATGCGACGGCGACACGCGCTGGCTCCGCTGGGCCGCGCTGCTGCACGACATCGGCAAGCCGCGCACCAAACGCTTCCGAGAGGGGACCGGGTGGACGTTCCACGGGCACGAGGACGTCGGCAGTCGCATGATCCCCAAGGTGTTTCGGCGGCTGAAGCTGCCGCTGGACGAGCGCATGGACTACGTGCAGAAGCTGGTGGCCCTGCACCATCGGCCCGTGGCGCTGGTGGACGAGGACGTCACCGACTCCGCCGTCCGCCGCCTGCTCTACGACGCCGGCGACGCCATCGACGACCTGATGACGCTCGTCCGTGCCGACATCACCTCAAAAAACCCGCGCCGGGTGCGGAAGTACCTCGCCGCGTTCGATCGGGTCGACGAGAAGTTTGTGGAGGTAGAGGCCAAGGACCGCCTGCGCAACTTTGAGCCCCCAGTGGATGGCTACGAGATTATGGAGGCGCTGGGGCTGGAGGAGGGCGTGGCCGTGGGCATCATCAAGGAGTGGATCCGCGAGGCCATTCTGGAGGGCGAAATCCCGAACGAACACGATGCCGCGTACGCCTACATGATGGCGCACAAAGACGAAGCCCTCCGGCGCGGCGCCCTGTTCGATCATCTCATACACGAACTGGAAGGCCCCGAAAAGCGCGCGATCGGGGCGATCAAAGAGGCGGTGTTCTGGGGCGAGCTTCCGGCAGACGAGGCGGGGGCGTTGGCTCATCTGCATGAGGTGAAGGATGATGCGCTGGCGCC
>CAYFRR010000242.1:0-3099 GCA_964345505.1 uncultured Rhodothermales bacterium | reverse complement strand
TTAGTTAGGCATTGATGCGGGAGTGCGTGAGAACCTGGCGCGCGAGGGCAGCGCGCTGATGGCCGGTGTCGATGAGGGTAAAGAGCGGCTCGGGGCGGCCGAGGCGGACCAGCCCCATGGCGGCCTGCCGAGCCACCCACTGGCTGGGGTCGTTGAGGGCCTCCTCGAAGCGCTGGGCATCTTGCGGGCGGCCAATGTAGGCCAGGGCGCTGAGCGTGCGAATACGGATGACCTCGTTGGCGTCGTAGCTGAGCACGCGCAGGAACGGGGCGTGCGCGGGGCGGCCTACGGTTTCGAGCAGGCGGAGCGCCGTCGCGCGCAGTTCGAGCGGAGCGTCCTCGCGCTGCAGGAGGTCCATGGCGATGGGGGCGGCGGCCTCGTCGTCCAGTTCGCGCAGGGCGGTGGCGGCAATGAGGCGCACGCGCAGGGCGGCCTCGGCGTCGGCAAACGTTTGGCGCAGCGGGTGCCGGGCGCCTTCCATCCGGGCCAGCAGGGCGGCCAGCGACTTCCGGCTCCAGTTCTTGAACCGGGACAGCACCGCCACCACGAGCTCGGCCTCAGCCGCTCGGCTCTCGGGCGATGCCGCGTTCCGCCGAACGAGCGCCCGCACGGCGACCATGGCCACGAACGTGGACGGGTCGGTGAGCGCCCAGCGCAGCACGGCCGTCGCCTCGCCTTCCCCAAGCCAGCCGATGCGGTGCACGCGGTAGGCCCGCTGCTCGGGTGCGCGCGGCATGGTTGCATCGTACGTATAAGTG
Organism: uncultured Rhodothermales bacterium; assembly: GCA_964345505.1. Lineage (GTDB taxonomy): Bacteria > Bacteroidota > Rhodothermia > Rhodothermales > Salinibacteraceae > Tc-Br11-B2g6-7. The sequence goes on along the minus strand of CAYFRR010000242.1, from coordinate 2,341 downwards.
AGGTACGGGCGTGCCAGGCGGCGGTACATGGTCACTTCCTGCGCGCTCACATCGGGGGCGCGGCGATGCAGCAGCGCTAGCAGCGTCTCTTCTTCGCCGGGGCGCACGGCGTTGTGCAGGGCCTCGTCGGGGACTTCGCCGGTCACGATGGCGTCTAGGCACGGCACCCAACGCGCCTCCAGCCGGCGTTGGCGCCGCCGTTTGCGGTGGCGCAAAAAGCGCAGGACGAGCGCCCATCCCACCAGCGCCATGAGCACCACCACGAGGCTGCTCAATATTCCCACAGTCACCCAGAACACGGGCGCCTCCCACGAGGAAGGCAGCAGGTACGCTACCGGCCCCACCACAGCCTTAGACACATCGTGCGCAATCATGCGACGTAGCAGCGTGGTTAGGAGTCGGTAGCCTCATCGGGGGGTGTAGCGTCTGTCCAGTGCTTCATCCATGGCATATCGCCCTGCAGGCAGGCAGTGGCAGCCTCCACGTCCATCGGGCGTGCCATGAGGAACCCCTGCCCAAGCTGGTACCCCAGGTCACGGGTTCCCTTGAGCTGGCGGGGCGTCTCGATGCCTTCGGCCACCAGCGAGAGACCCATCCCGTGGGCGAGATCGGCGATGGCGCGCACGAAGCCAGGGTTGGCCTCGGAGCCGTCGATCTGCTGGACAAACTTGCGGTCGACCTTGATCACGTCGACGGGGAGCTGGTGGAGAACGCTGAGGGAGGAGTACTTCACCCCGAAGTCGTCGATACACAGGCGCACGCCCCGCTCCCGAAAGACGTCCATCTCTCGGGCTACGGCATTGGTATTCTCAACAACCATGCGCTCGGTGATTTCGAGAGCCAGCTGCGCGGGGGGCAGCCCGGTCTCGGCCAGCACGCGGTCAATGTGCTCCACGAGGGGTCCGTCGATGAACGTGCGGCGGGAGCAGTTGACGTGGAAGATCAGCGCGCAATCGGTAACGGCCTGCCAAGCGTGGGCTTGCCGGCAGGTAGCCTCGATCATCCAGCGGTCGAGATCGGCCACGAGGCCCGTCCGCTCAGCGACCTCAATGAAGTGGCCGGGCGTGAGCAGGCCCTGCTCGGGATGCTGCCAGCGGACGAGCGACTCAAAACCGGCCAGGGCGCCAGTCGTCATGTCTACCAAGGGCTGGTAAAAGACGCACAGCTCGTCTTCCTGGATCGCGCGATGCAGATCGGCCTCCAGGAAGAACTGGGTGCGGATGTGCTTGCCCAGGTTGGGATCGAAGAACGTCCAGCCGTCACTTTGCGACTTGGCGCGGTACATGGCCATGTCGGCCTCGCGCAGCAGATCTTCCGGCGTGTGGTGGCGCGCCTCGCCAATCACAATGCCAATGCTGACGTCGATGCGGATGGTTTGCCCCTCCAGGTGAAACGGCTCCTCGATGGCGTCGCTGATCCGCCGAGCAACCTGCTCTATATCCTCGGGCGCACCGGTTGACTCTAGGACAAACCCGAACTCATCGCCGCCGAGGCGCCCCACGAAGTCGCTACGCCGGAGCCGCTCCTCGATGCGGCGAGCGATGGTTTGGAGCAGGGCATCGCCGACTTGGTGGCCGAGGCTGTCGTTGACGTTCTTGAAGCGGTCGAGGTCCAGAAACAGTACCGTGTAGGGCGTGCCATGGGCCTCGTACGCGTCGATGGCGTCCTGGCACCGCTTGAAGAACTGCTTGCGGTTAGGCAGCTCGGTAAGCGGGTCGTGGTGGGCCTGATAGTGGAGCTGGTCGCGAAGCGCCTTGTGTTTGGTAATGTCCCGCGCGATGCCCACGATGTGGGTCACGGTGCCATCGAACACCACCGGCGAAAGCTTCGCGTGCCACAGGCGCGTTCCGCTGGGCAGCATGAGCGTCTCCTCGTACTCAGTTGTGGCGGCCTCCTCTACGCACTGGCGATACTGCGCCTCCACCTGCGCGCCCACCTCGTCGCCCAGCACCTCGCGGGGCGTTTTTCCGCGCACCTCGTCTTCCGAAAAACCCGCCTTCGCTTGGTAGCTGGGGTTGAGCCGGGCGTAGGTGAAACGGTAGCCCTCTTCGGCGCGGGGCCCGTTGGAGCGGTGCACGTCAACGAAGAAGAGGGCGTCCTGCGCGTTTTCGAATACCGCCTCGTATTCCTGCTCCAGCTGCTGCAGCCGGTGCTGGGCTTCCTGGCGCCGCGCTCGGTCGCAGACGCGCCGGGTAATGTCTTGGATGGCACCCACCAGCAGGAGCGTACCGTCGGTGTCGGTCACAGGCTCGCCGAGGACGCGCACCCAGCGCAGGGTGCCTGTTTCGGTGAAGAAGGGCAACTCGAGGTCGTAGCACGTTCCCTCGTTGAGCGCCTGCTG
>CAYFRR010000241.1:0-3107 GCA_964345505.1 uncultured Rhodothermales bacterium | reverse complement strand
TACAGCAACGCCCCACCTCCTCATAGGGGAGATGGGGCGTTTGCCTATCGCATGTCTGGTATGCTACGAGCGGTACAGCGCGTAGATTACCGCCAGCGGCAGGGCGTACATCAGGTGGCCCAGCAGGCTCATGATGGTGCCCACGCCAAGGTTAGGAAACGGCGGGGCCATGCCAAAGCCGATGGTTTGCAGCCAGAGGGGCATCACCAGCACGGCCAGGATGAGCGTCGTCACCACGCCCCAGATCACGCCGTGGGTGAGCGCGCCGGTGAGCGTGCGGGCATCCAACCAGTTGCGAATGGCCGGCAGTTCAACGTAAGCGACGTAAGCCAGCCCCAGCATCACCCCGTGAAACTGATGAAAGAACCATCCGGCCATGTGCGCTGGCGCATCGGGCGTAGCCGGGATCCCGTACATATTGGGAATGACGACCTCGAGCAGGGGCGGGGGCATCACAAACGCCATGAGCAGTCCAAAGCCCATGCTGCCGATAAAGCCCCCCAGCGCGCCGCGCATCCAATCCCAAGGCGCGATTGTGCGGTCGGTGGCTTGCGTCTCCGTCGGTTGTTGCATTGTGGTCGTATTCATACCGTGCCTCGCTGTAGCAATTGGGGGAGAAAAGAGGGTGACACCGCAGCATCAGCGTGCCGCGCCGTCCCTTATCTGCACTCCCTCTGTGCGAGCGCTGTCGTAGCCGTTACACACGGGGGAGGACGGGCACCTGTTACGTACGCACCCTTTGCCTCTGGGCGGCGTATAGGACCCTTCCAGCGGCAAGGGCCTATGTGCCGCAGGCCGCTGGACCGCCTCTCCGCGTCCTTTTCACCTGGGTGGCCATTCGCTATGCCCACTGATGCGCTGATCCACTTCGTCGAGCCCTGGCCCTCGCAGTACACCGCGGCCGTACGCGACGCCATTGCCGAGGTAGAAGCGTCGTCCAAGGCCGCAAGCCCGTCAGCGGAGGCAACGCCATGGGTAGTCTCCCACTATGCCGTGAATGGCTTGGAGCTGTTCGTGGCACAGCGCCGCCATCGGACCTGCGCCATGACGGCCCGCTCGGTGAGCGAGCTCTGCCGCAACCTGCACCGTATGCAGGACTGCCAGCAGCACACCGGACCGCTTTTTCAGCTGATGTACGTCAGCACGGCCACGGAGCCGATGACCGACGAAGCGCTCTCGAGATTGCTCCACCGCGCCCGCGAGCGCAACAGCAGGCTCGGTATCACGGGAGTGCTCATGTACAAGCGCCAGCGCTTCCTTCAGGTGCTCGAAGGGTTGGAGGACTCTGTGCGTGAGATCTTCGCTGCCATTGCCCAAGATCCCCGCCACGAGCAGATCCAGACCCTATTCACGTCCCCGATCGAGCGGCGCACCTTTCCCGACTGGCAGATGGGCTTTGTAGCCTGTGAGGATGCTGGCTGTAGTTCCACAGCCAACGGGACCGCCGAGGCAGCGACGGTTTCCCTGGACGAAGACCTTTGCGTCGGCGTCCCCTTAGTCGGCAACGTTTCCGAGGCCCTGCATCACTTCCGTCAGCCCTGAGGCAGGTAACGACCCACCGGTAACGCGCCCCACAGCAAGCGACGGGCGTCTGCTACACGTCAAGCGGCGCGCGCCTCCTGGGGTGTGGTTGGCGCACGGCATTCCAATGGTAACACTGGCACAGCCACGGCACGACACAAAAAACGCCGCGCCGGGCAACAAGGCCCAGCGCGGCGTTGAACTATACTGCCGTGTGCACACTACAGCGCATGCACGAGCAGGTGGCCTCAGGTGCCCGCGGAGTAATCCGTGGCATAGTGTACTTGCTCGTCGGTGAGGCTGTCGATGTCGATGCCCATCGTTTCGAGCTTGATCCGAGCGATCTCCTGGTCGAGCTCCACCGGCAGGTCGATCACGGTGTCGTCGTAAGCGTCGCCCGCTTCTTTCTTCTGAACGAGGCTAAGGTGCGCCATGAACTGGTTGGCAAAGCTCATGTCCATCACCTCGGACGGGTGCCCTTCGGCAGCGGCGAGGTTTACGAGGCGGCCATCGGCCAGCACGTAGATGGTCTTGCCGTTTTCGAGCGTGTACTCGCGGTTGTCCTGGCGCACCGTGCGCACGTCTACCGCCAGCTCGGCCAGCTCTTTCAGGTTCAGCTCCACATCGTAGTGGCCGGTGTTGGAGACGATGGCGCCTTCCTTCATCTTGAGGAAGTGATGCCCACGGATCACGTCCTTCATGCCGGTGGCCGTGACGAAGATATCGCCGATTTGGGCGGCTTCGTCCATCGTCATGACGCGGTGACCGTCCAGCGTAGCCTTGAGCGCGGCAATCGGGTCCACCTCCGTTATGATAACGTTGGCGCCCATGCCGGCGGCCCGCATCGCGACGCCGCGGCCGCAGTGGCCATAACCTGCCACGACAAAGTTCTTGCCAGCGACGAGCACAGACGTGGCGCGCAGAATACCATCCAGCGTAGACTGCCCGGTGCCGTACACGTTGTCAAAGTCCCACTTCGTCTCCGCGTCGTTTACCGCAAAGACGGGGTAGAGCAGCTTGCCGTCGTCGGCCATCGCGCGCAGGCGATGCACACCTGTGGTGGTCTCCTCCGAGCCGCCAATGATGTGGTCCGACATCTCCGGGTGCTTGTGGTGCACCGTAAAGATGAGGTCCGCGCCGTCGTCCAGCGTGAGGTGCGGCGGCTTGTCGATGGTGCGCTCGATGCTCCAGTAGAATTCGTCTGTATTTTGGCCGTACCAGGCGTAGATCTCGGTGCCTTCCGCCGCCAGCGCAGCCGCTACTTCATCGCTTGTCGAGAGCGGGTTGCAGCCGCTCCAGGCGACTTCCGCGCCACACGCGGCGAGCGTCTCCACCAGCACAGCGGTTTCCTTGGTAACGTGCAGGCAGCCCGACAGCTTGTAGCCCTCGAACGGCTTGGTCTGGGCGTACTCTTCGCGCAGGCGCATGAGCACCGGCATCCGGCTCTCCGCCCATTCGATTTTTTTGCGGCCCTCGTCAGCCAACCCCAGGTCGCGTACTTTGTATGCCCCCTCTTTGTGATCCATGCTCCGTGCCTCAATCCTGTTGGTATGGTAATGTAATCATGTGAGATACAGGGGGCGCCC
>CAYFRR010000240.1:0-3131 GCA_964345505.1 uncultured Rhodothermales bacterium | reverse complement strand
CGGCGAGGGGCCAGCGGACGCGGACGGTGGTGCCTTCGCCGGGGGTGCTGTCGATGTGCCAGGTGCCGGCGGTGCGGGCCAGCAGGACCTGGCAGAGCTTCAGCCCCAACCCGGTGCCCTTCTCCCCGCGCGTCCCGGCCGAGGAGCCCGTCTGCTGCTCTCCGTTCGTGAGGCGGCGCTGCTGCTGCAGGCTCATCCCCACGCCCGAGTCCTCGATGGTCAGGACGGCGGCGTTCGCATCCTGCATGGCGCGAACGGTGACCTGCCCGCCTTCCGGCGTAAACTTGATGGCGTTGGCCAAGAGGTTGCGGACCACGATGTCGGCCATCTTCTCATCGACCTGCGCGACCACGGTGTCGTCGACGACCGTGGAGAGGTGGATCTTCTTGGAGCGGGCTTCCGAGCGCAGCAGCTTCATGTTGCGATGGATCAGCCGGCGGCATGGGGTCGGCGACGGGTTGGCCGCCAGGTCGCCCCGCTGCGTTTGGGCCCAGTAGAGCAGGTTCTCGAGCAGCGTCACCGACGCCCCGGCGGTCTCGTCGGCCATCTGCAGCAGGTCGCGCTTGGCTTCCGGATCCAGCGGGGCCTCATCGTCAAGCAGCGTATCGAGCAGCATCTTGATATTGCCCACGGGGCCGCGCAGGTCGTGGCCGATGACCGCAAAAAGCTCGTCCTTCGAGGCGTTCAGCGCCTCCAGCTCGTCGTGCTGCTCCTGGATGACCATGTTCTGGTCTTCCAGCTTGTCGATAGCCCCCGAGAGGCGGCGGTTGGCCCGATACAACAAGAGGCTCATCCCCCCCAGCACCAGCAGGAAGAGCACCCCGCCGATGACATACAGGCGCTGCCGGGCAATGGTGGCTTCCTGATCGGCCTCCCGGGCCCGCAGCATTTCGTTTTCGAGGGCCTGCTGCTCCATCCCGTATCGGGTGCGCAGCTGGGCCATCCGCTCGGATCGTTCGTCCGAAAAAATGCTATCCCGCAGCGCCACATGGGCCTCAAACCGCTCAAGCGCCTGCGCCAGCTCCCCCTTGGCCTTATGGAGCTCGTAAAACGCTTTGTCCAGCGCCTCCTGCTCCGACGGGTCTCCGGCCTGGGCGGTGATCGGCTCGGCCTGTTGTAAGTAGCGCTCGGCCATCTCCAGGTCCCCCTGCCGCAGGTGCGCCAGCCCCAGCCCGCGCAACACGAAAGGCATGGGCGTACGATCGGCGGCCTCCGACAGCGCAAGCGCTTCCTCAAACGCTTCCAGGCTCGCTACGGGATCGCCCCGCTCGGCGTGCACCTTCCCCATCGCCCCGTGGACATGGATGCGGTGCTCCGTCACTTCAAGCGCTTCGTAGATCTGCAGGGCCTCCACATAGCGTTCCAGCGCGGACGTATGGTCGCCCTGCTCACTCAGCACGCCACCGATGTTGGCCTGCGCCATCGCAACAAGCGCAAGATCATCCACCATCCGGGCGGTGTTAAGCGCTTGTTCGTAGTACCGCAGCGCCTCGTCGTAGTCGTTGAGGCGGTTATTGATGATGCCGATGTTGTTGTAGATAAGGACCAGCTGCCGGGACGTATCCACTGCCGCGTGCACCCGCGCAGCCTCCAGGTTGACCTCCAGGGCTTCCGCGTAGGCGCCCTGTTGCAACAAGATCACTCCAATGTTGGCCCCGACGCCTGCGGCTTCTTTCATCCGGTCGAGGGCGATCCATTGCATCTGAGCCGTTTCGAAATAGCGGAGGGCCTCGTCGCGTAACCCGGTGACGTAAAGCCCAATCCCCTGGATCCTGGTGGCCCGTGCGATGCCTTCGGGATAGTCGGCTTGCTGCGCCAGCCCCAGGGCCTCGGTAGCGTAGCGGCGGGTGGAGTCGGGAGCCTCGGTGTAGAGGGCGTAGGCAAGCGCGTTCAGCACGTCCACCCGCGCGGTGTCCCCGGTCGTCTGCGCCAGCACCTGATGCAGCGAGTCCGCCGCGGCCCGCCCCAATTCCTGAGCCTGTGCTGCGCGGCCGGGCCAGAGCGCGGCGCACAGCACAGCAACCAGACAAAGGGTGCGAAGGCGCATGGTGACAAGGGAGGGCAGGTAAGGAATATCAGCCATAACCTACGGCAGATGCAGGTCGTTCTCAACTGCTTGGCACGACCTAATCGTGCAATACACGAAAGATCATGCCGAACACGCCCTGAGCTACAGCAGCGCAGTCTCGCGTTGATGCAGCAACGGGGTGAGGTAATTTTTTCCGCTACCGACGGCCACAGGTCCTACAGCATACGCATTCCGGTGAGCCACGGAGCACTTCGGCGCGTTAGTGGGTTTGAGGTCTTATGCGACGAATCCTCCATATCGACATGGATGCTTTCTACGCGTCCATTGAGCAGCGCGACGACCCGTCGCTGCGCGGCCGGCCCGTGGCGGTCGGCGGCTCCTCGCGGCGTGGCGTAGTGGCGGCGGCGAGCTACGAGGCGCGCACGTACGGCATCCACTCGGCGATGCCCTCGGCCGAGGCTGCGCGGCGGTGCCCGGAGCTGATCTTCTGCCGGCCGCGGTTCGACGTGTACCGGGCGGTGTCACAGCAGGTCAGGCAGATCTTCCATGCCTACACCGACCTCGTGGAGCCGCTGTCGCTGGATGAGGCCTACCTCGACGTCACCGAGCCGAGGCAAGGCCCGCCCTCGGGCACGCGCATCGCCCAGGCGATCAAACAGGAGATTCGGGACACGACGGGCCTGACCGCCTCAGCGGGCGTGGCGGCCTCGAAGTTTCTGGCGAAGGTGGCCTCCGGCTGGGACAAGCCCAACGGACTCACGGTGATTCCTCCGGGCGAGGCCCCGGCGTTTATTGCGGCGCTGCCCGTGGAACGGTTTCACGGGATTGGTCCGGTGACGGCGCAGAAGATGCACGGGCTCGGCATCAAGACGGGAGCCGACCTGCGGTCCTGGTCGCGGCAGGCGTTGGCGCAGGCCTTTGGGAAGCGGGGGCGGTATTTTCATCGCCTGGCCCACAACCGCGACACGCGCCCGGTGCGGCCGCACCGCAAGCGCAAGTCGGTAGGCGCGGAGCGCACGTTCGGCGAGGACCTCCAGACGCCGGAGGCGATGGCGCATGCGCTGCGGTCCATCGCTGACACGGTGAGCGCCCGTATGGAGAC
>CAYFRR010000239.1:0-3138 GCA_964345505.1 uncultured Rhodothermales bacterium | reverse complement strand
CGTGCTGAGCGGGGCGGTTGCGTAAAGTGTCTGCTGCCCACGCCTTCCCTCCTCCATACCACCCTCTTCACTCGGATTTCCTGCAGACCGGTGGCACGCGCCAGCAAGTATCCCCTACCTTAGGACCAAACTATTCTTCAGACACAACTTTTTTATTTCTATGGCTACGGAACGAACCCTCGCCATCCTCAAGCCCGACTGCGTTCGGAAAAACCTCATCGGTGAAGTGCTTCGCCGCATCCAGGACGCCGGCTTCACCATGCTGGGCCTGCGCCTGACACGCCTCACGAAAGCCCAGGCCGAAGGCTTTTATGCCGTACACAAGGGCAAGTCATTCTTTGAAGAGCTTACCACGTTTATGTCGAGCGGCCCCTGCGTGCCCGTGGCGTTAGAGAAGGACGATGCCATTGCGGATTTCCGCGACCTGATCGGGGCGACCGACCCAGAGGAGGCGAACGACGGGACCATCCGCAGCGACTTTGCCGACTCCATTGGGGAGAACATCGTCCACGGGTCCGACTCGGTGGCCAACGGCGCGATTGAGATCAACTACTTCTTTGATCAGGCCACGCTGGTTGCCAACGAACGGTAAATCCATGCCTCGCTGCGCCCTCCTTTTGTGCCTGGCCTGCCTGCCCCTGTGGATCGCCTGTGCCGCTCCAGACCGCCCCAACGGTCCACCCGCTCCGATAGCGCAAGCGGGCACGGCGGAGGCGACGAACCTCTGGAAGACTGGCGCTGCCGTGGCAGCAGCGGATAGTTTCGCGCTCCTGCGCGACCGGCGCGTAGGGCTCATCGGCAACCATACCACCAAGGTGGGCGACCAGCACCTGGCCGACCTCTTGCACGAGGCCCCTGATGTGACGCTCACCGCGCTCTTCGGCCCCGAGCACGGCCTGCGCGGCACAGCCGACGCCGGCGCCTCAGTGGCAGACGGCCGCGACGCGGACACGGGCGCCCCTATCCACAGCCTCTACGGCGCGACCCGCCGGCCAACCCCGGCTATGCTCGCGGACGTGGACGTACTGGTATTCGACATGCAAGACGTGGGCGCCCGGTTCTACACGTACATCTCCACGATGGGGCTGGCTATGCAGTCAGCCGCGGAGGCAGGGGTACCGTTCGTCGTGCTGGATCGCCCCAACCCACTTGGAGGTCTGTACGTGAGCGGGTTTGTACTGGAGGACGCGCAGCAATCATTCGTTGGGCAGTATCCCATCCCCATTGCGCACGGCCTCACGACCGGTGAGCTTGCCCGGATGATACAGGGCGAGGCCTGGCTTGATGGCTTAGCAGGGCTTGATCTGACGGTCGTGCCCATGGACGGCTGGCAACGCTCGCAGCGGTGGGGTGAGCTTGAGGCCCCGTGGACGCCACCCAGCCCGAACATCCCCGACGCCGAGACGGCTCACCTGTACCCTGGCACCTGCTTCGTTGAGGCGACGGCGGCCAGCGAAGGCCGTGGCACAGATGAGCCGTTCCGCCTCATCGGTCATCCTGACCTGGATGGCGCCGCACTTGCCGCAGATCTTAGCGATCGATCTCTTCCGGGTGTTGGGGTGACGGCTGCCTCATTTACGCCCACCAGCCGCCCGGGGGCCTCGGCGCCCAAGCATGAGGATGTGCTGGTGGAAGGCATTGAGCTCCGCGTCACGAACGCTGACAGCCTGGACGCCGTGGCACTCGGAGTGCACCTGCTGGAGGCGCTCCTGTCGCATGGTGGCGCGGCCATGCTGGAGCGCCCGGCGTGGCTTGACCGGCTGGCGGGTACCCCGCGGTTACGAGAGGCGCTGGAACGCGGCACACCGGCCGCATCCATCATCGCGGACTGGGGGGACGAGGTGGCGCGGTTCAGGGAAGCCCGCTCCTCCTACTTGCTCTACGACTGATGCGCCTGGACCTCATGCCGACGTTGGCTCTTCTGCATCCGGCGCCGGCCGCCACAGCAACGCGTAGATGATTTCCAGGTAGCCCGCCATCAGCACGAGCGGCGCCACATACAGCGACAGCACGCCGTCCACGTCGTTCTCAAACGCCATCAACCCGTACCCAATAGCGAGCGCAGCGACGCCCAGGGCAATCAACTGGTAATTGCGCTTCTGCAACACCATCTTGCGCTGCATCGGGCGGGATTTTTTACTCTTTCGGCGTCGAGAAGAGCGAGAAGAAGAACGGGCCATACGTCGGGCGGGCGATTTGTCAACAGACGTTGTGGTTGGGCTGAACCGGACGCTCTGGAAACGGGTTCCACTTGTTGATTTCATCCTTTTATGGGCTCTTTGCTTTTCGTCATGCCCCCCTTCTCCTCCCGCCTACTGGCGGTCCTTCTGCTGCTTGTCCTCTTGGCTGGACTGGCCCTCTCTCCTCCGGCGTCCGCACAGGATGCCCTTAACGATCGCCTGGATGCCATCTTGACGGGCAGCACAGGCGAGGCAGCGATCTGGGGATTGTATGTGCACGATATTGAGCGCGATAGGCCAGTGTACACGCACAACGCGGAAAAGGCCCTTACCCCTGCGTCCAACCTCAAGATCTACACCACCGCTGCAGCGCTTGACCTTTTAGGCCCGGACCATCGCTACGAGACCACGCTCTATTTCGACGGCACCGTGGAGGGCTCCGTGCTGCGTGGTGACCTCATCATCCGTGGCGCCGGCGACCCGACCTTTGGTAGCACCACCCTGCGCCAGCCAGATCCGCTCCGGGACTGGGCCCAGCAGCTGGCAGAGATGGGCGTGACACGCATTGACGGGCGCGTGATTGGGGACGCCCGTGCCCTGGCATATCAGCCCTACGCTGAAGGCTGGGATGTGGCCCATGTGGCGCGGGAGGCGTTTGCCCCACCCAGCGGCGGGCTCGTGTACCGCGACAACCTCGTGCGCATTCACCTGCGCGCCACCCAGCCGGGCCGGGCCGCGGCCGTGCGCGATGATCCAGCCGGTTACTTCACCATTCGCAACCACACCACCACGAGCACGCGCGGGGCAGGGCGCTACGCTACGGTAGACCGTCGCCTCGGGCAGGAAATCGTCGATCTGCGGGGCAGTGTTACTCGCAACTATCGGGGCAGCTTCCGGATGCCCGTGGCCGACCCCACCGCGTTCACCCTGTACAACTTTCACGTCGCGCTCGAGCGCG
>CAYFRR010000238.1:0-3149 GCA_964345505.1 uncultured Rhodothermales bacterium | reverse complement strand
AGCGAGTAGGACCCCCTGCCGGGAGTCCTGGCTGTGCGCTGGCGCGCACTCTGCTGTGCGGAATCGCACAGCGGCCTCTGATCCTACCGTCTACAGTCCCTCGAGCTGTCCATACAACACCGGTTCGGGCCCTTGGCATGTGCCTTGTCTGTATGTTGAACGTACACCAACACCGGACCCCTCGACCCCTGAGTTATCAAGCCTGAAAGCGGATGCTCATGAAGCCCTTCACTACGATTCTGCTGCCCGGGTCCTCGCCGTGTAGCGGGCGCAGTGCCATCGCGTTCAGCTATTGTGCCGTATAGGTGTCGTGAGGTTCACCGGCTCTGGCGCCCTGTACGCTCCGCACCCCCAAACCCCTCACGCAGAAACCCATGCTTCGAAACTATCTGGCGGTGGCACTGCGGAATTTGTGGCGCCATCGCACAACGACCGCCATCAACCTGGTAGGGCTGGCCGTGAGCCTGGCGGTCTGCTTCCTTGTGGTGTTGTTCTTATACCAGCAGTGGACCCTCGACCGGTTTCATCCGAACGCTGACCGCATATACCGTGTCACGACGGACTACGGCGCGGGTTGGAGCACCCGTGCGCCCTTACCCCTCGCGTCTGCTCTGCGTGAGCAGGCCACAGGCGTGGACGCCATAACCCGCCTGGCCCGCGCCGAGTCGTTCGTCGTCCAGGGCGAGACAAGCATAGCTGTGCGGGCGCTTTACGCTGACACGGCATTCTTCGACGTCTTCGAGGGCTTCCGTCTGCAGGCGGGAAGCCCCGCATCAGCGCTTCGGATGCCGAACACCGCCGTGCTCACGTACGACGCTGCGCGACGCCTCTTCCGCGACGAGCCGAGCGCGCTCGGCCAAACCTTTTCGCTCGGCGGCGAGGACACGTTCACGGTAACTGGCGTGCTCGCTCCACGGGCCGGACCCACCCACATCGAAGCTGACGTATACCTATCGGATGCCACGATTGGGCCTGCCAGCGAGGGGACCAGCGACTGGGACAACTTCACGCGGTGGACCTACCTGCGGCTTGGCGAAGGTGCGGCGCCCGGCGCCGTTGCCCAACTGGCCCACACGCTCCTTGAGCGCCACGCCCCTGCCCGCGAGGCTGCTTTGTATCGGTTTCAGCTGGAGTCGCTACACCAGGTACGGTTTGGCGGAATGCGCCTACAACCGATGTCGACACGGACGCAGCTTCCTGTCTACGCCTATTACTTCCTGCTGGCTATCGCTGGGGTCGTGCTCCTTGCAGCGGGATTTAATTACATCAATCTGACGACGGCCCAGTCCCTGCGGCGGGCCAGGGAGATCGGTGTTCGCAAGACGTTGGGGGCTGGGCGTACGCAACTGGCTACGCAATTTCTCGGCGAAGCCATTGGTACCTGTCTGCTCGCTGGCGCAGGCGCGTTTGTTCTCCTGTACCTGCTGGTGCCGCTGTTCAATCGGCTATACTTCTTCCAACTCCTGGAGCTGCCGCCCCTGACGGTCTCTTTGTTGGAAGAGCCCGGGCTCCTGCTCCTGTTTGGCGGGGTGACGGTGGTGTTCGGCATCGCTGCGGGCAGCTATCCGGCGCTGGTGCTCGCATCCGCTCGTCCAATCGGTGTCCTCCGGCCCGGCGCCAATGGGACGAGTCCGTTCGGGCAGCTGTCTGTGCGCACCCTGCTGATTGGGATCCAGTTTGCTTTTGCGTTGCTTCTAATCGTGACGGCAACGACGCTCTATCGGCAGGGCGAAGCGATGGCAGGGGCGCACCGCGGACTCCAGACCGACAACGTCATCCCGGTTGCCTTGCAGGATGCTGAGTATGCATCGTTTCGGCGTGCGGCTCTGCGTCTGCCAGAGGTGGAAGACGTGACGGTCGTCGACATTCTCCCCTTTGGCGACGACTGGTATCGAACGCAGCTCCGTAGCAGTGGGGACGATGCCTCGGTCTCCATCTTCCGGTACCATGCCGACACGTCGTTTGTCCGCGTGATGGGCGCTCAGCTGGGGGCGACCATACCGGACTGGGCCGTACCTTACATGGAGCAGAACGGCGTTCTCCTCAACGAGTCGGCTGTGCGAGCACTGGGGTGGACCGACCCCGCTGGGGCCCTCGGCAAGACGGTCTTCACCGGCACGACTGCAGCGGGCGAGCCCGTCGATCCGGCGGGCGTCGTGGGCGTGCTTCAAGACTTCGAGTTTCGTGGGAGCTACTACATCTACGGGGGATCCGGTGGCGGACGCATCCCGCCGCTCATGTTTCGGCACGATCCCTCCTATACCGGTTACGCGCTGGTGCGCTCAGCCACCGGCAATCTGGCGGCCACACGCGACCGCCTCGAAGCGCTGTGGTCCGCAGAGATGCAGACCGTCTCTCCCTTCGAGGCGCGCTTCTACAGCGAGGTGCTCCGCGAGCGCCACGGTCCACTGCAAGACCTTGCCACAATAGTCGGTTTCATCGGGGGCATGGCCGTGCTTATCACGGTGCTCGGCCTGCTCAGCATGGCCGCTCATTACGTGCAGCGCCGCACCAAAGAGGTCGGGATCCGCAAGGCCATGGGGGCAACCGTGGGCGGTCTGGTGCTGCTCCTCTCACGAGGCTTCCTCGGCCTGATCGGCGCTGCGGTCGTGCTGACGCTTCCGCTGGCGTGGATGCTGAATCAGCAGTGGCTCCAATATCTTCCGGATCCGGTGTCAGTCGGGTCCGCCGGGCTGCTGGCAACGTTGGGTGCGCTCCTCCTTCTCGCGCTTCTCGCAATTGGGTCACAGACGCTCCGCACCGCGCGCCTCAACCCCGCCATCACGCTGCGTGACGAATAGCCTGCCGCAGTGCCCCCCAGCCCAGAAGCGCTACAGGCAAACCCTGAAAGACAACTTCGAACGCTCACTTGCTGACCTCCAGTCACAAAAGTACAACTCAACATCTATGCTCCGCAGCTACCTCACCGTTGCCGTTCGCACGATCCGTAAGCGGACAACCACGTCAGCGATCAACATTACGGGCCTCGCGCTGGGCGGGGCCGTGGTGTTGCTCATTGCGCTGTTCGTGCACCATGAACGGTCGTACGACGCCTTCCACGCCAAAGCCGACCGCCTCGTACAGGTGGTGCACGTGTCGCAGTTCGAGGACCAGACCTCGCGCACGGCGATGGTCCCGGCGCCGCTGCC
>CAYFRR010000237.1:0-3164 GCA_964345505.1 uncultured Rhodothermales bacterium | reverse complement strand
TCGTCTTCCTCCCGCTTGTCATTAATCGCAATGGTGAGGCCGCGGTTGAGATACGCCAACTCACGCAGGCGCGTGGCGAGCGTCTCGAGGCGGAACTCGGTGGTCTTGAAGATCTCGGGGTCCGGCCAGAAGCGCACGTACGTTCCTGTTTCCTCATCGCTGCTGTTGAGGTCGCGCACGCGCTCCAGCGGACTCGTGGGGATGCCGCGCTCGTAGGTCTGCCGCCAGAGGGCGCCGTCGCGCTTCACTTCGGCGATGAGGCGACCGGCGAGCGCGTTCACACAGGAGACCCCCACGCCGTGCAAACCGCCGGATACTTTGTACGAGTCTTTGTCGAACTTCCCGCCGGCGTGCAGGGTGGTCATCACCACCTGCAGGGCAGGCACGCCCAGCTTCTCGTGCATGTCGACGGGGATGCCGCGGCCATCATCGGTAACCTCAACCGAGCCGTCTTCGTGGATCACCACGTCGATGCGCGAGCAGTAGCCCGCCATGGCTTCGTCAATGGAGTTGTCGACGACCTCGTACACGAGGTGATGGAGGCCGCGGATGCCCACGTCGCCAATGTACATGGAGGGGCGCTTGCGGACGGCCTCAAGGCCTTCCAGCACTTGAATGTTAGAGGCTCCGTAAAGCCCGGCTTTGGTCTTTTGTGGGGACTGCATAAACGTACCGGTAGCGGCAAGAAAAACGTGGAGGCGCACCTCAGAGGGTGCAGGTGCAACAGGTTGCGGTTGCAATGTACATAAGGACGTATACAACAGCAGCATAGAACGCACAGCCATCCGTCCTGTTCGTCTTACGAACGCCCGTCAGGTGCTACCTATCGCCCCGCGCCCTTCCATTCGACGTACCGTCGCTGTATACTGCCCTGTGCACCTACCTTCTCCGCTGAACGCTTTCCGACTGATGATTCGCCCGCAGCCTACGTCCACCTTTCCCTCGCCGTACCCCACCGACGACCCCCTTCTGCGCCTCATCGGCAACACGCCGGTGGTGGCGTATCCGGGCGTTACGGATGGACGCGTGCAGTGCAAGATGGAATCGGCCAATCCCACGGGCTCAATGAAAGACCGCGTGGCGCTGGGCATCCTGCTGGAGGCCGTAGCAGCCGACGAAGACCTGGACACAGTGGTAGAAGCCAGCTCAGGAAATACTGCAGGGGCCGTTGCCCTGGTGGCCAACCGGCTGGGCCTACGCTGCCACCTCACCTGCCCGGAGACCACCAGCCCGCACAAGCTTGGCTACATGCGCGCCTTCGGTGCTACCGTGCATCTGTGTCCTGCAGTCGACAGCAGCCACCCCGACCACTACCGCGCCACGGCCGGCCGTCTGGCAGACGAGCTGGATGCGTTCCTGATCAATCAGTACGAAAACCAGGGTAACCCCACGGTGCACGCCCGGTGGACGGGCCCGGAGCTGTGGGCGCAGCTGGACGGCCAGATGACGCACCTCGTCTGCGCGATGGGCACGGGCGGCTTGATGAGTGGCACTGCGCGCTATGTGAAGCAAGCCGCAGCAGAGGCCGGTCGGTCGGTGCGCACGGTGGGGGTGGACGCCGTGGCCTCCAACATTGCCAACAGCTTTTATGGGGAGCCGCTCGTACCCTACGAGACCATCGTGGAAGGCCTTGGCA
The DNA here is from genome assembly GCA_964345505.1 of uncultured Rhodothermales bacterium. GTDB lineage: Bacteria > Bacteroidota > Rhodothermia > Rhodothermales > Salinibacteraceae > Tc-Br11-B2g6-7. Next base: position 1,528 of record CAYFRR010000237.1, on the reverse strand, counting down.
AGAACCAGAAGCTGTCCACCATGTGGTTTGACGCCATCGACGAGATCCGCCGCGTAGCGGATGACACGGCCTTTGCCCAGGCCCGCACGGCGGCCCGCGACCACGGCCTGCTCATCGGCCCGAGTGCGGGCGCAGCGCTGCACGTTGCGCTGCAGGTGCACCAGGAAGACCCCAGTGCCCTCATCGGTGTTGTCATTTGCGATGGGGGCGATCAGTACTTCGATACGCTGTTTGCTGACCCGTCCGCCGGCTAACCGCACGGATGTCCTTTTGCATTGCCTCTCCCGTTCCATGGCGCGTGCCTTTCCCTATCAAAAAGTTGCTCCCGCACGCGAGCTCCTCATCTGGTTTGCTGTCGCTACAGCCCTGGGCGTGCTGAACTGGGGGTTGAGCCTTCCCGCGATGGACGGGAGCGCCTGGACGTACAGCAAGCTGCTGCTGCTCCAGCTGGCCTTTAGCTACTTCGTGTTCGCCCATATCCTGGCCTTGGTGGTTGGCTTCCGGGTGTTCCTGATGCGGCAGGTCGGTACCTGGCCAGCGCTCGGGCAGCACGCGGCCGGGATTGCAGCTGCCTTCGTAGGATTCGTAATCGGCATGTTTAACCTGACCTGGTTGGTGCCCCTGCTGGGGAAGGTCTTCTTTCCCGGGGAGTCCTTCAGTTTCAGTTTCCCCGGTACCGATCCGTGGCAGACCTTCGGCATGTTCATCGGGATCACGTTCGTAGGGGTGTCTGCCGTCTCCTACTACACGATGCGGCTCAACCTGAAAGCCAGCTACGATATACATATGGAGCGGGAGCGCCTGCGCGGCGAGCTTGAAACTGCTCGCGAGATGCAGTTGCAGGTGATGCCCTCGGCGGACCCCGTGATGCGGGGCATGGACGTGGCCGGCGTGTGCTTGCCGGCCACCGAGGTGGGCGGTGACTACTTCGACTACATGTGGCTGGATGATCGCGACCGCCGGCTCTGCATCACGATGGCCGACGTGAGTGGAAAAGGCCTAAAAGCCGCGATGGCTGCGGTGATGGTCAGCGGCATGCTGCACGTCACGACACCGACCGCCGGGAACCCGGCGGAGGTGCTCTCCCTCATCAATAATCCGCTGCGCCACAAGGTTGACGCCCGCATGTTTGTGGCGATGCAGCTGGCGGTGATGGACACCAAGCGGCGCACTGTGACGCTTGCCAACGCCGGGCAGATGCCCCCGCTGCTGCTGCGGGACGGGGCCGTCTGCCCCCTCACCACCGACGGGCCCCGGTTCCCTCTCGGTGCAACAGAGAACGTCGCGTACGAGGCACGGACGGTCGACCTGCAGGCCGGCGACACACTGCTGCTCTACACCGACGGGGTAAACGAGGCAATGAACGCCGACCGCGAGCTGTTTGGGGACGAGCGCTTGGAAGCCCTCCTGCAGCGCACCGCGGGCCAGCCTGCGGCTGCGGTGGTAACAGCCATCCGCGAGGCCGTCCGCAGCTTCGCTGGCGACCAATCGCAGCATGACGACGTGACCATGGTAGTGGTGCGGGTGA
>CAYFRR010000236.1:0-3168 GCA_964345505.1 uncultured Rhodothermales bacterium | reverse complement strand
AGGTTTGGAGCAGGCGCCATAAGGAGTTCACCGCGGATGAGTTCGTAAGGGGCTCCCTCCGGCAGCTCTGCGTAGTCCGCGTATGTGTACAACTCCTTCTCCGAGACCGGCGGGGCAGTGGTTTCCATGGCGGTAATGCGGTCAGGGTAAACAGGACGCAGGCTACGCGGCGCTTGCGTGTCGCCGAACAGCTTGTATTGCTTTGTTTATATGCTACACCGCGCGCCGGTATCCACGGAAGAGCAGGTCGCCCCCCACGGTTTCCCAGTTCGTTTCGGCAAAGGTAAGCGCATCGGCCATTTGCCGGATGCCGAGATCGCCTACGGAGGGGACCCCTTCCCCCAGTACTTTGGGCGCGAGGAAGGCAAAGAACCGGTCGGCAAGGTCGTGCTGGAGCAGAGCCGTGGCGAGGCCCGGGCCGGCCTCCACCAGCAGCGACTGCAGCGGCCGGGCACGGACACCGCCCTGCGCGCCGAGGTGGTCCAGCACAGCGGGCAGGTGCAGGTGGCCGTCCACCACGGGGAGGGGGGCCACTGCGCCGCCGGCCGCGGTGAGCGCCGAGCGGTAGGCCGGGTGCGCACCTTCAGCGACAAACGCCGTGGTCTGCGCGGCGTGTGCGTCCGTGAAGAGGGCAAGCGTGGGCGGTAGCTCACCCGTGCGGTCCAGCACGAAGCGCTGCGGCTGCCGGCCGTCCACGTGGCGTACGGTGAGGCGCGGGTCGTCAGCCTGCGCGGTGCCGGCGCCCACCAGCACGCCATCGAGCGTGGCGCGCCACTGATGCACGAGCGAGCGCGCCTCGGTGCCCGTCACCCAGCGGCTATCGCCCGTGCGGGTGGCCACGCGCCCATCCAGCGTTTGCGCTGTCTTGAGGGTGACCAGCGGCCGGCCCGTCGCGACGTGGTGCACGAAGGCCTCGTTCAGGCGGCGGCACGCCTCCTCCAGCACCCCGACCGTCACCTCCACGCCATGGGCCTTCAGCCGTCGCACTCCTCGCCCGGCCACCACCGGGTACGGGTCGATCATCCCGATCACCACGCGCGGGATACCCGTCTCTACGATAAGATCGCTACAGGGTGGCTGCTTGCCGTGGTGGCTGCACGGCTCCAGGTTGACGTACAGCGTAGCCTCCTGCAGTGCTGCCGCGCCATGGGCCGCCCGTGCCGCGTCGATGGCCGCGCGCTCGGCGTGGGCCTCCCCGTAGCGGGCGTGATAGCCTTCGCCCAGCGCCGTGCCATCGGGCGCAACGAGCACCGCGCCGACCATCGGGTTTGGGCTCGCCGCGCCGGCGCCCTCCGCCGCCAGCGTCAGGCACCGATGCATCCACCGCTCCTCGGGCGACCCGTTGACGGTCACACTTCCTGTATGTAGTCCGGCAACGGTGCCGCGTCGAGCTGCCATGATTCAAAGTAGAATTTTTGTTCAGAACGAGCCCGCTGGTAGGGCAGCACAAAGCGCCGTACGCCCTCCACCGGATGCTGCGCCAACGCATCCACGAGGGGTTCGCGCAGCGGCTGCGTGGCGTAGAGGCTCCAGTCGAAGCCGTCGTGTGCCGGCTCGGGGAAGAAGGCCACGCGGCAGCAAGCCAGCACCTCTTTCAGCGCCGGAATGGCCTCGCGGCGGGGCGTGGTGCCTACGGTCTGCAGCGCCGCCTCGGGCACCGACGCCGCGCCGGCCAGCAGGACCTGCGTGGCATCCGGCGCCTGCAGGGTAGCGCGGACCTGGGCGATGGTGAGGCGGTCGGTCCTCCCGTTCGCCAGCTGCACCCAGTCCCCCGGGCCGCCCACCGCCAGCAGAGCCGGCAGGTACGCCTCAGGCGGGTCGATGGTCGTCAGTCCCACGCGGTCAGCCGCACGGTCGGTGCCAGCCAGGTAGCCCCGGTAGTACGTAGACGCCTGCAGCAGGTCCTTTAGCGGCAGGGTAGGACCGCGCTGACCGCGCGCGGCCGGGTCGCGGTCGGGCGTCAACGCCTCCAGCGGCATAGGCTCTTCGTAAAAGTATTTGACGATGCGCATCAGGTCATCGGGGCGATAGGCAACAGGGCACCTCCCTGGATAGGAGCGGCGCCTACAACGTACCCCCGAATCAGGACGTTTCGCGCGGCGGGGACGGGCGGGCGCCACGGCAGAACCAAACGAGGGTCCCGCGCCGTTTTTTCTTTCTACTCTCACTCCATACGGTACCCGATGACCCTCCTGCGTTCCATCTGGATCTGGGGAACGATTGCGTTCACCTTCCTCCTGACGTTTCCCGTGATGCTGCTCCTCCGCCTGGTGGAGCGCGACCCCGCCCGGTACCGCACGGGGCGGCTGTTTCGATGGGCGGGCAGCCTGATCACGTACGTCAACCCGCTGTGGGAGGTCACCGTGGACGGCTGGGCGCACGTCGACGACCCGCGGCATCCCTACGTGGTGGTGTCCAACCATCAGTCGACCATCGACATCCCGCTGATTTCGCGGCTGCCTATTGAGATGAAGTGGGTAGTCAAAAAAGAGCTAATGGGGATTCCCGGCTTTGGCTGGATGATGCGGGTGGCAGACGACATCCCGGTAGACCGCGCTGATCCTGAGAGCCGCTCCAGCGTGCTCACCCGCGCCCAGACGAAGCTCGACCGCCGCTGCTCGGTGATGCTGTTTCCGGAGGGCACACGCTCTCGCGACGGGCGCCTGCTGCGCTATGCCGACGGGGCCTTTCGGCTGGCTATCCAGGCCGGCGTGCCGGTGCTGCCGCTGGTAGTAGAGGGCACACTCGACGCCCTGCCGAAAAACGACTGGCGGTTTCAGCAGCGGGCGCACCTCCGGCTGCAGGTGTTGCCGCCCGTACCCACCACCGGCCTCACCCCGGACGACGCCCCGGCCCTGCGGCAGCGCGTTCGCGACCAAACGGCCGCCCAGCTTGCCGCCTGGCGCGACGTGCCCGTGGCAGCCGTCGATAGTCGATCCCCACTGCCGCCATCAGAAGAGGTCGGCAATAAAAACAACGCCTCGTAGCGGTTGGCTTCTACGCGGGAGTCCCAGCGAAGCATCCGTGAAGGCGCGGCTCCTGTCTGTAGTTGTGGAACCCAGCGCCGAAAAGAGGCATATAGCGCACTCCTTTTGCCCAGTAGCTTAACCGGCAGAGCACCTGTCTCTGGAACAGGAGGTTGGAGGTTCGAGTCCTCCCTGGGCAGCA
>CAYFRR010000235.1:0-3171 GCA_964345505.1 uncultured Rhodothermales bacterium | reverse complement strand
CCGCGCGCTAATGTAGCGACGTAGCACGTTACGTCATATACTCCGTCGTATACCCTGTCGCGGCAAGCCCGCCGGACCGCCCCCGGTCCAATCCAAGTGCTGGTTCGTTCTACCCAATGTTTTCCCACCCGGTCTCCACATCACGCCATAGCCCAGCAAAAAACCCCGCTCAGCAGACGCTCAGCGGGGTTCGAAAAAAACGGTGGGCGGTGCTGGATTCGAACCAGCGACCTCCTGCTTGTAAGGCAGGCGCTCTAAACCAACTGAGCTAACCGCCCGTGTGATGCATGGCTCAAACGTGAGCCTGAGCACCATGGAGCGGGAAACGGGATTCGAACCCGCGACCCTCAGCTTGGGAAGCTGATGCTCTACCTCTGAGCTATTCCCGCAGTTACCATCAGCAGCATTGGATCGCTTATGGTACATGCCTATTCAGTGAAAGTCAAGCCCGGCAATTTGATCCCGCGCCGGCCTTTTGTATACTGCTGTCCTTTTTGGTCGTAACTTCGCGGGAGCCCATTCAAACAACCGAGGCCATGCCGCGTTTGGGCCGATGCCTTATATTTTGATGATTTAGCTCTGTTGCCATGTCCAAGCGAACCTATCAACCCAGTAAACGCAAGCGCAAAAACAAGCACGGCTTCCGCGCGCGCTCCAAAAGTAAGGGCGGCAAGAAGGTACTCAAGCGCCGCCGCCGCAAAGGCCGCAAGAGCCTGAGCGTGAGCCACAAGCGTGGCGGCAAGTAACCCGCTTGGCCGATGGGTACCGTCGTGGAAAGTTCTGCACACCGCCATACGTTTCCCCGCTCGCATCGGTTGAAGGAGCATCGCCTCATCCGCGCCCTCTTCGACCGCTCGCGAAATGACACCGGCACGCTGGCGCAGGGCACGATTCGGCTGGTGTACCGCATCGTGCCACGGGCGACCGTGAAGGTGCCAGCCCCGCTCAAAGTGGGTGTGGCGCCGGGCCGCGCATTGCGCAGGGCAGTAGACCGCAATCGGGTGAAGCGCCATATGCGCGAGGCGTACCGCCACCATCAGCACGCGCTGCGGCGCCTCTTCGCGACCCGCGGCGACACCCTCACCCTCATGATCCTGTACCGCGGCGGATTGCCGGTAGACCCGCCCCGGATACAGCGCGATACCGCCCGTGCGGTAGACCGGCTGGCCGAGCGCCTCGCTGCATCTGCCTGACGCGTGCTACCCGAGGAAGGCCATTCTCCGGTACGAAGCCCGCATCTGCAGGAACCGCACCCCGGGGCACCCCCGTTTCGCACCATTCTGGCCCGCTGGGCCTCTGTCTAACTTGTAAGCCGTAGGACGCCCGTCCAATGGGAGAATCTGGAATCGATCGTAATGTTGTGATCGCGAGTTTGCTCATCGCGGTCATTCTGTTTGGCTGGCTCTATTTTGCAGCGCCTCCACCACCGGAGCCGCCCGCAGAGGGCGAGGGGGTAGCTACCGAGCAGGTGGACCCCGACACCGCAGCGTCCGATGAGTTAGCGGATACGGCGGCTGATGAGGTGGATAACGTCTTGGGCACGGACGATGTGGCCCGCATCACAGACCCGGCCCTTGAAGGCGCGCTTGATGGCGAGGAACGCTCCATTACGGTCAACCACGACCTGTTTGAGGCCGTCTTTTCCACAAAAGGGGGCACGCTGCGCTCCTTCACGCTCAACGAGTACCTGCGGTGGGATTTGGAGTCGCAGGTGCAGATGGTGGATACCCTTGAGGAGGGTTCGCTGGCGATGATCTTCACCACCCCGTCGGCCCACGTGGTGGACTCCCGCGATCTGTACTTCGAGGCTGACACAGAGGCCTCGTCTCTGAACGTGGAAAACGGAGAGACGCGCCTGGCTTTCACAGCCCAGCTGGGCGAAGGCTTCGTGCGAAAGATCTATACGTTCACTCCCGGCGAGTACGAGGTGGGGCTGGAGATTGAGCATGAGAATGCGGACAGCTTCATCACACGGGATGGCTATGAGCTGGTATGGGACGGCGGCATTCCGTTTGCCGAGCGCAGCGCTGACGATGAGGCATGGTACTCAGCAGCCTATGCGCAGAGCGGAGGCTCGCTGGAAACCCTGGGTCTCTCGGACGACTACGAAGAACTGTCGTTACGCGGCCGGGTGGACTGGGTGTCTGTCAAGAACAAATACTTCGCGGCTGTCATCATGCCGCAGGGCGATACCCGGGGTGCTGAGCTCATCGGGGAGCGGAGCCAGACGCATCCGTACGGCCCGCAGCACGAGGACTACCTGGCCAGCTTCATCGTGCCCCCCTCGAGCACACAGGCGGGGAGCGACGCCTTCACGCTGTATGTAGGGCCGATGGAGTACTACCGCATCGGCGGCTACGATGTGGGCCTCTACGGCATGGTCGACTTTGGCTGGGCCGTGATCGGGTGGATTGTGCGGCCGCTGGCACAGTACGTCTTTATCCCCACCTTCTGGTACCTCGGGGACTGGCTCCCCAGCTATGGCCTGGCCATCATCATGATCGCGTTCCTGATCAAGATGGTGCTGTACCCGCTGACGAAGTCGTCCTACACCAGCATGGCACAGATGCGGGAGATCCAGCCGGAAATGCAGGCCATCAAGGAGAAGTACGAGGACGAGCCGCAGCAGCAGCAGCAGGCCATGATGAAGCTCTATAAAGAGTCGGGCGTGAACCCGCTCGGGAGCTGTCTGCCCATGCTTATGCAGTGGCCTGTGCTGGTGGGGCTGTACTTCTTCCTGCAGCAGGCCATCGAAATCCGACAAAAGGGTTTCCTGTGGGCCACCGACCTCTCTGCGCCGGACCCGATCGTAAATCTGCCCTTCGAGATCCCGTTCTATGGCGACTACGTCGCCGGATTCTGTGCGCTGATGGCCGTATCGCTCATCATTCAGATGCGAGTACAGGGATCCATGGGGCAAGGGGGCGCGCAGGCCAAGATTTTCATGTATCTGATGCCTGGCTTCTTGTTTGTCTTCTTCAACCGCTTCCCGTCCGGGCTGAGCCTCTACTACCTCTTCTACAACATCATCTCTGCCACACAGCAGAAGTTCATCAACCGCAACATCGAGCAGAATAAGGAGAGCACCAAGCTGGAACAGAAAGAACCGGAAGACCTGAGCCGCCGTGAGAAGCAGAAGCTCAAGCGCAAGCGGAAAAAAGAGCGACTGAA
>CAYFRR010000234.1:0-3198 GCA_964345505.1 uncultured Rhodothermales bacterium | reverse complement strand
GCGCGGCGGAGGGCGGGCTTGGCCAGGAGGCCCTCGTGCTGGTAGCGGATCTGCCCCTGCCGGTCGATGAGGAAGGTGGCCGGGATCGCGCCTGACCCGCCAAACGCTCCCAGCAGCCCGCGGTCCGCCACCTGCGGGATGGCGACGTCGCGCCCTTCCGCAAACGCGCGGACAGCCGCCAGGCCGCTTTCGTTGACTGAGACGTGCACAAACGCCACGTCCTCCCCCTGCAGATCAGCGTACAGCGACTCCTTCATGGGGCGTTCCGTGCGGCAGGCCGGGCACCAGGTGGCCCAGAACGTGACCACTACCACGTCGCCCCGATGCGCGCTGAGGTCGAACCGCTCGCCCGTCATCGTGGGTAGCACAAAGGCCGGCGCCGCACCCTGGCGCTCATCCAGATTCACAGGGGGGTTGATCGTATACACGAGGTACCCGATCAAGCCCAGCACGATGAGCCAGGTCCAGTTGCGTTGCAGGAACGCAAGCGCGCGGCGGACGCGTCCCGGAGGAGCGTCGGGGGCGGCGTTCGGGGCGGCGTTCGATGCAGGGGAAGCCATGGAAAGCAGCGGAAGGGGAAAAGATGAGCCGTCAGGTTACCGGTTGCGCACCGGGAGCGTCAGCGGGTAGGGGCCGTGTTCGGCAAACGAGAGCGTGACCTCCACCGAGTCGCCCACGGCCAGCGCCCGGTCCATGTTGATGAGCATGAGGTGCAACCCGCCCGGCTCGAACCGCACGCGCCCATCCGGCGCCATCACCAACGCCTCCACCGGCCGCATGCCCCGCAGGCCATCCTCCCGCTCGTACGTCTCGTGCATCTCGACGCGGTCCATGTCCTCCCCCGTCACGCCCTGCAGGGTGTCGGCCGTCGCCAGGCCATTTTCGATGGTCAGGTAGCCAGCCGTAGTGCCCCCTTCCGAGGCCACTGCTGCCCACCCGTCCACGACGGCAAACGTGTCCGCCGGCACGGGCGCCTCCGCGGGCGGCGGCACCTCTGAGGTGGGCTGCTCATCGGCGCAGGCGGTGATAACAAAAAGCAACGTTAGGGCCGCTACTACGGTGGTGGATCGCATACGGGTCATGAGCGCTCGCGTCGTAAGTGGTTGATGTCTTCCACGACCATCTCCGCCGGCATCCGGCTACCCATGTAGTAGTCGCGGATGCGCCCCTCGCTATCGATCAGCGTCATCCGGTCGGTATGGTCGATGATGTAGTCCTCGTCTTCCGGAAACGTCCCGTCGAAGGAGGCGGCATCTTCTCCGGCCAGGGCCCGCCGCACGCCCATGCGTTGCATCAGCGCGTGGATGGTGTCGGGGGCGCCCGTCAGCAGATCCCACTGCCGCTCCTGCAGGCTGAAGGTCTCCGCATAGGCGGCCAGCTGTGCGGGCGTGTCCCGCGCTGGGTCAAACGTGATGGTCACGAACTGCACGCCCTCGGTGTCGCCGTCCAGGGCGTCGTACACGTTGCGCATGTTCGCTGTGATGACCGAGCAGATGTCCGGGCACTGCGTGTAGACGTAGCCCACGAGCACCACCTCCCCTTCGTACGCCGCCGGGAAGGTCACGGACGTGCTGTCGTAGTTGGTCAGCGGATAGGCCTCATCCGAGAGGGAATCGTAGGACTCGCCGCACCCGACAAGCAGCACGGCACAGGCCATCGCAAGGGCCGAGAGCAAACGCATACGCTTGGGATTGAATGAGCAGGGAGGCCGGGCCCTTGCTGCTGGAGGCACAAGCCGGTATACTGTGCGTTACTTGTCATGACCTGTAGCCCTCATCTGGGCGTCAGTTTCCCCCTTCATCAATCCTTTGTGCCCATGGATACCTCGGGAGCGCCACGCCACGAGCAGATCAGCGACTGGCTGCGGGCGCGGATCGAGCAGGGCCAGTACGAGCCCAACGACAAGCTGCCCTCGGAGAACGAGCTGTGCGAGCAGTTTGATGTCAGCCGCATCACCGTGCGGCGGGCGCTGCAGACGCTGGAGACGGAGGGCCACATCTACCGGCGGCAGGGCCTGGGCTCCTTTGTGCAGGATGCGCGCCTGCATCAGGGCCTGGCGTACCTGACGGACTTTGTGCAGGACATGGAGCAGCGCGGCATCGCGCCCTCGTGCACGGTGGTGCACCGGGCGCCGGAGCCGGCCTCGCCCGACGTGGCGGCTTTTCTGGGCGTCGAGCCCGAGACGACGGTCGTCCGCATCGACCGCGTCCGGCAGGCCAACGACGATCCGGTGGCGTTCGACCAGACGTGGCTCCCGCCCACCTACGCCGAGCTGCTTACCGACTACCCCCTCACTGAGCAGACCATCTTTCAGGTCCTGGAGCATGCGTACGACATCCCTGTGGTGAAGGGCGAGTGCCGCATCGGGGCCACGCAGGCCGACGATGACGTGGCGGCCCATCTGCACCTGGCGCCCGGCGCGGCCCTCCTCCTCATGGAGCGCGTGTCGTTTGCGGAGGATCAGTCGTGCATCTTCTACCAGACCCGCTACTACCGGGCCGACCGCATGTCCTTCAACCTGCACCTGGCCCGCGACGCTGGCACGCCCGCCGGTGGCGACGGCGCCCTGCCTGTGCGCGAGTTTGAGTCGGTGCTGCGAGGCTCGGCGGAGTAGCCCGTCGGGGCGGCGCTTGCGTAGGACCTTCACTTCTGCTACCTTCGGCCGATACCTTCGCAACGCAGGTGAGGCGCTTCGTAAGTTACGGTTTCCTAACCGTGGCGTTGTTGTTTGCTAACATGCGAGGCGCACCTTGCTGTTTCCGCGTCTTTTTGGCTGCCCTCCTTTTGTCCATGGCAACGGTCCGCGACCGCGCAACCGCGTACGAGCATCTGCACCGCGCTATTCAGCTCATCCTTCAAGCCGACTGGGATCCGGCCGGTGTGGCCGGCGAGCCCTATGCTGCACAAGAATACGGGCTGTACGTGCCCGGCATCCACCGGCTCCTGCGGCATGAGCGGCCGCTAAGCGAGGTGGTGGCCTACCTGGCCCAGGTGGAGGATCAGTACCTGGGCCGCGGGTCGTCGCGCGCTGAGCTGGAGGCGGTAGCGCGTAAGCTGCAGGGGTTGGGGGTGCGGCGTCGGAGCCGGTAAGCCGGCAGCGCGTGGCACCGGTGCCCATCACGCCCGCTGCCGGTCGCATCGGCCATGTGTTGTGTCAGCTGTTGACGCCCTCGGCATTGTCGCGCACGGGGGCTACGA
>CAYFRR010000233.1:0-3227 GCA_964345505.1 uncultured Rhodothermales bacterium | reverse complement strand
GTCGGAAGGGTAACTGTGATGGGTTCTTCCTGCGCCTCTACCGTAAGTGGCGTGAGAAATCCAAAAAGAAGTAGAGCGCAAAGGGCAGTAACCGTACGGAGGGGCATGGGCAAACCGGGAGCAAGTGGGAGATTTCCAGCGAGAGAATAGGGATCATTGGTGTGGCACGGATGGGGATGCGGATGATGAGCCACGAAAGGTATGGCGCATCTCGTGTGTACTCGCATCATCACCCGGTCCGATGCCGTGCGCAGATGACCCGGATGGGGTGCGACAACGCTGGCTACCGCGCTGTGGAGAGGCCCGCCAGGCGTCGCGGCATGTGGCATTTGTAGTACCCGTTGCGTCGGGACGTCCCCCACCGAAGCTCCGGCCCAAACGGGGCGCCAAGGAAGCCATCAGCGCAGGCGCACCAGTCGTCCGGTACGGGTCACTCCCGCCGCCTCGAGACGGTAAAAATACACGCCAGCAGCAGCCGGTTGGCCCTCGCGGGTTACGCCGTTCCACGTGGCGGTATGCTGGCCCGCGGCTTGCATGGCATCGACCAGCACCTGCACGCGCTGTCCCAGCGCATTGTACAGGGTGAGCCGGGTATGCGTAGCTTCGGGGAGCGTATACGGTATCGATACGTCGGTGCGGAAGGGGTTCGGATAGGCGGTCCCCAACTGAAGCACGTCGGGGGCGGCTGATGCGGCGGGCGCCAGCTCGCGCGCGGTCTGCTCATTCACGGTCGCCTGCGCAGGGCCAAGGAGCGCGCCCTCAGGCCGGTGCCGACGGATGTGCAGCGTGGCGACTGGGCCCTGGGGGAGGGGCGTCGCGCCAGCCAGGGCCAGGCGGAGCATCCCCTCTGCCGTCTGATCAGCTATCAACCAATCATCAGGCCCGTGAAAGGAGAGGCCGGTCACCTCCGCGACGGTCGGGTCGATCGGGGCTTGAAGGGAGAGGGCGGTCACCGCGTCGGCTCCCGGAGCAAGGATGAGGGGCAGGTCCACCTGCTGCGTCGAAGCTCCAGGAACCGGCGCTCCCCAACGGAGCGTCGCCTGTGCGTCAGGCCCGTGATGCGACTGACGCGTGGCGGAGCCCTCGGCCGTGGGGAAGGCGTCGATCAGCCCCACCACGTATTGCTGAATCAGGCCCGCGTCGAAAGCGCCTACGGTGCCGCTGCCGGACACGTCGCCCGCGGCCTGCTGTACCTCACTGAGGTGTGTCAGCCCCACGTCATGTTGGAGGGCCAGCGCCGCATCGAAGCTGCTCACGGAGAGGTTCAGCGCGATGTCGCCCATGAGGGGAACGACCGACACGGCTCCGTTCTCGACCATAGCGACCGGGCTATCACCCTGGCCGTCGTTGAACAGCACCGCGCTGAGCTCGGGCTGCGTAGCGCCCAGGTGCTCGTTCGCCCGGAGCACCAGGTACAGCAGCTGACCCTCACCCGAAAACCGAGACAGCAGCGGAGCGGGGGCATGATCCGGACTGGGGCTGACAGCGGCGACGGATAAGGTACCAGGTGCGGGCACATGGGTAGCCAGCCCGGCTTCCTCCGCGAGCGTGCCCTCGGTGGATACGTCCAGCACGTCCAGGCGATCAGGCGCGTACGTCAGGGTGAACTGAAACGACTGGACATCCACCGCCTCCAGGCTTTCTACCGTGATGGGGAGCCTGAACGTCTCGTTCGGATGCACCTCCACAGGTGGGAGCGTGACGGCCAGCGGGGTGGTGACCTCCACCATCACGGGGAGGCGCAGGATGGAGGTGTCGGCGCCGGCGCTGAGCAGGACGCTCAGGGTATCCCGTCGCGAGCGGCTGGAAAGTTCGGCCTCGTCAATAGACACGGTGAGGTGCCGGGCCTCCGCCGGCTCCATCGTGCCGCGCATCGGTGAGACGCGGAGGTGCGGCGGTAGGGCAGCGTCCGCGAGTGAGAACGTCACGGGACGCCTGCTCGTGTTTTCGAGACGAACGTCCGTGGCTTCGGTACCTCCGCGCAAGACGCGAACGCGCAAGGCGCTCGGCGAGAGCTGGGCCAGGGGCTGGGCTGGGTCGTCCGCACTGCGCTTGCCCGTGAGGGCGCGGTACGCATTCAGGCGGCGGCCTACGGGCGTGCCAGTATTTACGGGAGCGCCGGTTTGCACGAGGCGCTCACGCACGCTGTCGGGGGTGAGGTCCTGCTCAGCCGAGAGGATCAGCGCAGCGACCCCCGCCACCTGGGGCGCGGCCATCGACGTGCCCGCCCACCGGGGGCCGCCATAGGTGCCGTGGGCGGTGTGCAGCGTGCTGATAATGGGCTGCGTGAAGGGTTCGCCCCCGGGCGCGGCGAGGTCCACCCAGGGCCCATAGTTTGAATACGACGCCTTGCGGTCGTGGTGATCGGTGGCGGCGACCGCTATCGCGGAGGGATGGTAGCCCGGATAGTAGGGCGCATCGGAGCCCGCATTCCCCGCTGACGTGATAAACAGCCCACCACGCAGGGGCGCGCCTTCATACGATCCCGCGTTGGCCACAAAGTAGTCGATGGCGTCCAGCACGACGGGCTCGTACACGCCCGGCTGCTCATAGCCCCACGAGTTGCTGGAAATCACGGCGCCGTTATCGGCGCCATACACGATGGCCTCGGCAAACCCCCCGACGCGGTTGCCAAACGTGACGCTGGGCATGATGCGCACCCCGCTGCCGGCCGTGCCGTCGCCCCCGGCTACGCTGGCGACGCCCTGGCCATTGTTGGCTGCCGCGATGAGACCGGCCACGTGCGTGCCGTGCGACTGCAACTCGTTCAGCAGATGGGCGGGCTCCACGCGGGGGCTGTCGTCCGCAAAGTTGTAGCCGTTCACGTCGTCGACGTACCCGTTGCCACAGGTGTCCTGCCCGTCGGGCTCCTCACAGGGGTTGACCCAGCGCGCGTCCCGCAGATCGGGATGATCAACCTGTATGCCACCGTCAATGACCTGGACCACAACAGCTGAGGATCCCATCGAGACGTCATGCGCCCGCCGGAGGTTGATGTCGGCGCCCGGGGTGCCGCCGGTCTGGCCCGTGTTGTGGAAGTGCCACTGCTGGTCGGATGGCGATGCGGTGGCGCGCGCGGTCTCGGCCAGGGCCTGTGCCTCTTCCGCGACGGCAGCGAGGCGGGCGGAGGCGGCGCGCGGCCCGGCACGATAGCCGTGTACCTGCTTGGCATAGGCCGGCGCCGACACCTCAATGTTGGGGTCCTCGGCGTAGCGCGCCAGGGCGCG
>CAYFRR010000232.1:0-3263 GCA_964345505.1 uncultured Rhodothermales bacterium | reverse complement strand
TTCGAGGGCGACCTCAACCCGCTCAAACCCCTCATCCCGAGCAGGGCACATAAAAAGCGCCCGGCCGCCAGCGAAGGCGACAGGGCGCAAAGCGTTTGTAGCACAGGCAAGGCTACTGTAGACGGAAGGTAACCGGCCATGACATGCGTACCGGGACGGGCCGCCCGCGCTGACGTCCGGGCGTGAAATCCGTCTCCCGCAGCACGCGGATGGCTTCCTCATCCGCGCCGGCGCCAATGCCGCGCAAGATCTGTGGGTTCTGCACGTTGCCGTTCTCATCGACCACGAACTGGACGATCACGCGGCCTTCCACGCCAGCACGACGGGCAATGTCTGGATAGTTGATGCGCTGCTGAATGCCGGCCATGCCTCCGACAGGCTGGGGCATCTCTTCTACAACCTCAAAGATTTCAGGCTCGTCGTCGCCCTCGTCTTCGGTGCTTGGTGGGGGCGGCGGTGTGTCCGGCGCCTCGTCTGGATCGAACGACATATCCATGTCCAGATCTTCGTCCGCGATGTCGGCATCATCCGGGACTTCGACCGGCACCGGGGGGCGCGGTGGTGGCGGGGGTTCTTCGACCTGCTCGGTTTGCTGAATTTCCTCCATCTCGACGATCTCTTGATCCTGCATGACGATTTCGTCGCGCTCGCCTGGCGCGAGGTTCATCTGGAACGCGGCGACGGAGATAAGCAGCGCAATCGTCAGACCCGCAAGGACGCGGGTACGATAGTTTTTTTGCAGGTCAGCGCCTTCTTCTTTGCGAATGGCAGGCATAGAATGCGTCTGGGTTGGGAGCAGTGCGCACGGGACGTGCCCGTGTGAAGTTATGATGTGGTACCGTGCATGCGCCACCGTTGTTTCTCTGGCAGCGGGTGGGTGCGCAGTGGGCAACAGGCCGTGGGGTATGTCGAAGACACGACAAGCATACAAAAGTTGCTGCACTCGTGCCAGTCCTATCGCGCCTGCGCTACATCGCCCCCGCGCTACAATGCCGAACGGGCGGAAGGCTCCGTTGCGCGGGTGAGTATCACATGCATGAGCGTAAACACACCGACGCCGCCAAGCAGGCCCAAGAGGTTCGCTACCCCATCGGCGAGGTCGGCGGTACGCTCGAAAGACATAAGCCACTGCAGGCCCTCCGTGCCAAAAGCGCCTATCGCACCAATCATCAGAACCAAGGTGGCGCGTCGGGCGATGCGCAGCGTAAGCGCCCACATCCACAAAAACCCGAACCCAAAGAACAGGGCAAAGTGCACGGCCTTATCGAAATGGGAGACCTCCACGTCTGGCACATCGCCCATAGGTAGCGTGGTGGCCAGGAGGATGCCCAGCGTCCAGAGTACAGCCAGGGCGAGGCGAAAGCGCGGCATAAAGGAGCAGCGGTTGATCAGCGGCGGTAGCGGGTGTGGAGGACCTTCGGGAGGGCCTCCAGAAGATCGGTAGCCACCATAGACGCGGCGGCGTGGCGGCTGGCATAGTGATCGGCGGCAGCGCCACCGGTTTCAAGCGCGCAGAGGGCTGCGTCCAGCGGGGCCAGCCCCTGAGCCAGGAGTCCGGTGATGGCGCCGGCCAGCACATCGCCCGAGCCGGCAGTCGCCAGCGCCTGGCTCCCGGTGGCGCCCACCACCACGGTGCCATCGGGGGAGGCCACGACGCTGGGCTGGCCTTTGAGGAGCAGCGTACAGTTCCACCGGGCCGCGTAGGTCCGGGCTGTGCGGATGGGAGCGTCGAGCGACGCGTCGTCGCCGGCCAGCCGCGCAAACTCACCGGCGTGCGGGGTAAGCACCCAGGACGGGCGTCCGTAGGTCTCCAGAAGAGCGGGGGTAGCCGCGAGCGCGTTCAATCCGTCGGCGTCAAGCACGAGGGGCCGGTCGGTTTCTTTGAGCAGGGCCTGCACGAAGGCCTCCGTGCCCGCGTCTCGGCCCAGCCCGGGGCCGATCAGCAGAGCGTCCGCTTTTGCGAGCACGGGCTGTAGGGCCGTCAGCGCTGCCGGGCTGGTGATGCCATCAGCCGAGGCGGGCAGCGCCAGTGTTGTGCCGGCGGTAAACCCGTGGTGGATGGCGGCCTGGGCCCCTTTCGGCACAGCGGTAGTGACGTAGCCGGCGCCGATCCGTGCGGCGGCCTGGGCACTCATCAGCGGCGCCCCGGGCATGTCGGGGTGGCCACCGACGATGACGGCATAGCCTGCGCTGTACTTGTGAGCCGAGGGGTTGCGGGTAGGCAGTCGCTCGGCGACGGCCGCGTCGGTCGGATAGAACGCGCAGGCCTCGGGCTCAGCCGCGACGGCCGCTGCGATGAGGTGCGGCGGGATGCCGATCTCCGCGACGCGTACGTGCCCGGCATGCTGCGGCCCATCGCCCAGCACCAAGCCCGCCTTCAGCCCGGCCATGGCCACGGTAAGGGTGGCGCGCACGGTGGGGGTCTGCGCGGCGCCGGTGTCGCTGTGGAGGCCCGTGGGGATGTCCACCGCCACAATCGGGGCCTCCCGCTCGTTCAACCAGCGCACCAGCGAGGCGATCGGCTCGCGGGGCGCGCTGGTAAGGCCGGTGCCCAGCAGGGCGTCGATGTACAGGTCGGCGCCGGCCCACGCCTCGAGGGCCGTGCCGGCTTCATAGGGCTCCAGCGTCAGGCGCGTATCTGGCAGGGCCTGGAGCAGGCGCAGGTTGTGGGCGGCGTCGGGCGCGAGGGCCTCCGGGTCGTCGGCGGTGAGCAGGACGGTCACCTCGGCGCCCCGGGCCTGGAGCACGCGCGCCATCACCAGGCCGTCGCCGCCGTTGTTGCCTTTACCGCAGCAGCAGACGACGCGCTGCCCGTCCATGGCCCCAAACCGAGCCTCCATCGCGCGGATCGCCGCGCGGCCTGCCGATTCCATCAAGGTGTGGCCGTCGATACCCAAGGCGTTCATCGTGGCGTCGTCGGCGTGCTGCATGGCAGCCGCCGAGAGGAGCGGCAGCAGCGCCTCTGGCGTTTCAGGAGCACTTACGGACGTGCGAGCGGCGGTGGGCATCATGGGCGAGGCGAGGGGATACGGATAGGGTCATCGATGACGGTTTCCCAACGGGCGCGCACGTCCTCGGTGCCCTCGACCCAGCGGACGGGCTCTGCTGGACGGTAGGGCGTGATCGTGCCGCCATCCCAGCGGTCGTTGCCCTGCACGTCGATGAAGAGGCGCAGGCGGTAGACATCCTCCGGAAGGTCTTCAAACAAAAACGTGCCATCGGACCCGGCCTCCGTGGTGCGGTACGGCGTTTCGTCGTCGGAG
>CAYFRR010000231.1:0-3290 GCA_964345505.1 uncultured Rhodothermales bacterium | reverse complement strand
CTCATGGCCTGGATCCGGCGCCGCGTGACGCTCCGGCACCGCCTCCATCCGCACATGCTCCGGCGCAGCTTTGCCACCTGGCACCTCGCTGCCCACCGGGATATCCGCACGGTGCAGGCGCTGCTCGGCCATGCTGACATCGGCACCACCCAGATCTATACGGCCGTCGAAGAAGAGACCCTCCGGGAGGCCGTGCGCAGCGCCCCCATTGCGCACTCAGAGGCCCGGCATGGTCCGCTGCTCGAACGCCTGTCCTCCCGGCCTTCACTGCCTTCGCCATGACCCGCATTATCGCGCTGCTCTTTCTGTTCATCAGCTTCGCCGGATGCCTCATGGGCTTAGCCGGATGCCAGCCACCAGGCGTCGCCCCGGCTGAGATCGTCCGCTCCTTCCGCGTCACGCCAGTGGTCAACACGTTCGCCCGGCCGGTCGACATCCACTACCAGCTGGCCGCTCCCGTCGAGATATCGCTCTACATCAGCAGCGCGGCCCCCGAGCACGCCCCGGTCCTAACGCTGCACGAGAACCTCCGCGAAGCCGCGGGCAGCCGCCACGCAGCCTGGCGCGGCATCGGCCCCGATGGCTTCTTCGTGCCGCAGGGCACCTACCACGTCGAACTGATCGCGCGGCACCACTCCGGCCACGCCGAGCGCTACCGGCTCCCGGTGTTCATCTTCCGCAACTGAGGACGCCATGCATACGATCACGCTTATTCGCGCAGAGAAGGGGTACCTCGCAAAATACTCCGACCCGTCCGTCGCTCGCCTCCTCGGGACGGACACCCTGCCCACGGCTTTCGGCTCGTCGGCCAGGCCAGAGGACGTACAGCAGACCATCGCCAGCCTCAATCCGCGCTACCGCGTAGTTCTGGCTGAGGCTGCGCCATCACCTACCCTCCCATCTGCCCTATGAGGCCGGATGCGCGCACAGACCCACATAGCAGGCGCGCTTTGCGCCTACGGCCTCACGGCCCTTGTCGCCGGCCTGCCGCTCACCCCGGCCACGGGCGCGGTCGCGGCAGTATGCGGTACACTTCCCGACATCGACACCCGGGGCTCAACGGTCGGCCGCATCTTTAGCCCCGTCGCTCGCTTCATAGAGCGCCGCTACGGCCACCGGACCCTCACGCATAGCTATGCTGGGCAGATTGCCTTTGCGTTCGTCCTGGCACCGCTCTGGTGGTTTCCCGGGCCCGCCTACTACACAGCGGCCGTCATCGGCTACGCTTCCCACCCCTTCCTCGACACCATGACGGTCGATGGCATCCGGGGCTTCTGGCCCTGGGCCGATTGCCGCTGCGTCTTCCCCTACTACGAAGGGCGCCCCGGGGCCTACCGCACGCGTACCGGCTCCCGCGCCGATTCCCTCTTCTGCGCGCTCTTCTGCGTCCTCCTCCTCCCCATCATCTTTCTGCACATCAGCAGCTATCAGCGGGTGATTCGCGTCGTGCAAGGCGACGCCTCCAGTGCCGTCCGCGACTACCTCGAAATGTCTCAGACGCATCTCGTCGAGGTCCGCCTAAGGGCCGACGATCCCACCTCCGGGCGCAGCCTCGATGGGACGTACAACGCCGTCGGCTCCACCGACACCAACACGCTCCTCATCCGCGATACCGACGGCTCCGTCTTTTCGGTGGGCCGCCCATATTCGGCCAACTTCACCGCGCGCCGGGCCGTGGCGTACCCCACCACGCCCGTGCAGGTCTCAACCCGTAGCCTTCCCATGCGCGGCCGGCTGCTCGCAGATCTTGACGACTGGATCCCACGGGGCGCCGCACGGGAGCGGGCCCATCACTACATCACCGGCCGCGTGCGCCTGGACGAGCCCGTCGAGATCACGCCCGACCCCACCCGCTACAGCACGCTCAGCAGCACCGGGCCCACCCTGCGGCTAAGCCACGCCACCGTCGCGGATCTGGAAGCGCACGGGCTCATGGGCGCGCTCATCACGCAGGGCTCCGTCACGCTACGCCTGTTTCTGACGCCCACCCAGGCGGAGATCTACCCCGATCACGTCTCGGCCGAACGAAGGCTCCGCCGCGTCGCTTTTGAGCACGAGCGAGGGCAGCCTCCCCTCCTACTCGCGCGTCAGGGCGATAGCATCGCTGAAGGCGATACGCTTGCCATCGTGGATGATGGGACCGCAGCGCTCGCGCGCACAAAACTGGATAACCTACTCCTTAGGCAAGCGGAGGTCGAGGCCGAAGCTGCGGGCGCCAGTCTTCAGCGCGCGCTATACCGATCAAGAGATGACCGGCGCGCAGCCGAAGCCGCTCTGCAGCTGGCTGAAGACCGTTACGACCAGGGATTCGTCTCTGAAGGCGCCCTTGAGCAGGCACGCACCTTGGTCACAGAGACCACGCGTGAGGAGTCCCTGGCCGAGCGTGAGCTTGATCGGTACCGCACGGACCACGGCAGTCGCCTCCGGTCCATCGAGGAGCAGCTCGCCCAGGCGCGGCTCCGGCTTGGGGCGCTTGAGGCTGCCACCATCGTCCGCTCGCCAGTAGCTGGCGCCGTCGAGCGCATCGAAGAGCACACCAGACCAGACGGCGAAATCGAGGTGCGCTTCCTAATCGGCGCAGAGCCCCCGTCCGATTCCCTCGCCACGGCCGCCCCCACGCGATCTTCTTGAACAAGCTGCAGGACCTGATCAAGCCGTAGGACACGCCTGCGGCCCATACACGGAGCATGTTGCACCAGCACAACTGCTCCCCATCCCACGGAGGACACCATGAAAAACACGCATCCCCTGCTCGCCCCCCTCACCTTCCTGATGGCGGTAGCCCTGCTCATGATAGCCTGCGATTCGCTGCCCCCTGCACCTGAACTCGACGAGGCCCCGGTCACATCGGCCCCCACGGCACAGGACCGTCAGGCCCTCATCGAGACCTTTGAGGCCGTGGAGCGCCTCTTCTCAATCGGCTGGAACGGCGCATCACTCACGGCGACGGCCGTCGACACCGGCACGCCCATCCATGCCGCGGTCCCCCTCATCGCTGGTGCCACAGCCGACACCACCCTAAACACCGGCTACCAGGATGCGCTCGGCCGCGGGTACCTCGTCACGCTCACCTACCGCGAACCACAGGGTGTGCCGCTATGGCAACTGCGCCTCCAACACGGCACCTTCCTCGAAGGGCAGCCCACCGATCCGGCGAGCGTCGAGACCATCACGCTCACCTTCATCACCCGGGACGACCTCTCCGACTGGGTCGCGCGCCTCATCGCCAGCGACGTGCCCTTCCTGCAGGATCATACGGATCCGGAAGGCTCCTTCGCCGAGGCCGAATC
>CAYFRR010000230.1:0-3303 GCA_964345505.1 uncultured Rhodothermales bacterium | reverse complement strand
TCAATACCAGCATGACCGGGTACCAGGAAATCATGACCGACCCGTCGTACTACGGCCAGCTCATGATGATGACGTACCCGCATATCGGCAATTACGGCGCCATGGACATCGACATGGAAGCCGACCGCCCGATGATTGCCGGGCTTGTGGTTCGCTCGTTTACGCATCGCTATTCGAACCGTATGGCCGACGAGTCGCTGCAGTCGTTCATGCAACGGCACGAGCTGGTGGGCATCAGCGGGGTGGACACCCGCCGGCTCGTGCGCCACATCCGGTCGGAGGGCGTGATGAATGCCATCATCTCGTCGGTAGAGCAGGACCCTGACGTGCTGGTGGAGAAGGCCCGGGCCTGGCCCTCAATGGAGGGGCTGGAGCTGGCCTCGCGCGTGGGCACGAACGAGGTGTACGATGCCAACGTGCGGGAGGGCGGGCCGCGGATCGCGGTGTTCGACTTCGGCGTCAAGCGCAACATCCTCCGCTCGTTTGCTGATCGGGGCTGCAGCGTGCGCGTCTACCCGGGCAACACACCGCTGACCGAGGTGCTGGCCTGGGACCCCGATGGCCTGTTCTTCTCCAACGGCCCGGGCGACCCGCGAGCGATGCCCGACGCGATTCGCCGCGCGGCCGATGCGATCGCCACCGGCCGGCCCATCTTTGGCATCTGCCTCGGGCATCAGCTGATGGCTCTCGCGGAAGGCCTCGACGTGTACAAGATGCGCGTAGGCCATCGGGGCGCCAACCACCCGGTGCAGGACCTGCGCTCCGGTACCGTGGAAGTCACCACCCAGAACCACGGCTTCGCGGTGGCGGCTGACAGCCTCGACCCCGACGTGGCGACCCTCTCGCACCAAAACCTGAACGACGACTCCGTGGAAGGTCTCCGCTTTGCACGCTTTCCCGGGATGAGCCAGCAGTACCATCCCGAAGCCTCGCCCGGGCCGCACGATAGCCGCTACCTGTTCGACGAGTTTCTGGAGATGATCTACCAGCACCGCGCGATCGACGCCCCTACGCCTGCGACCTCCTCCTGAGGCGATCGTCCCCTGCACGACGCCCTCTGGATGACGCCCCGTTCCCTCCCTGACGTTTCTGTACCGCCATGCCCAAGCGCACTGACATCGACACCATCCTCCTCATCGGCTCCGGCCCCATCATCATCGGGCAGGCCTGCGAATTTGACTACTCCGGCACGCAAGCCTGCCGCGCCCTACGGGAGGAAGGGTACCGGGTGGTGCTGGTGAACTCCAATCCAGCCACCATCATGACCGACCCCATGACGGCTGATAAAGTCTACCTGAAAGACCTCACCCCGGCGTCCATTAAGGAAATCGTGGAGAAGGAACGCCCAGACGCGGTCTTGCCCACGATGGGCGGGCAAACGGCGCTCAACCTGGCCGATGAGCTGCAACAGGAAAACTATTGGACGGAGCAGGGCATCGAGGTCATCGGGGTCGACATCGACGCTATCCGGATCACTGAGGATCGCCAGCGCTTCCGTGACCTGATGGAAGATATTGGCGTGGATCAGGGGCGCAGCCGGGTAGCCAAAAGCCTGCTCGAAGCCAAAGAGATCACCCAAGAGCTCGGGGGCTTGCCCGTCGTCATTCGGCCGTCGTTTACGCTTGGGGGCGCGGGAGGCGGTATCGTGTGGAACGCCGATGAGTTCGACGCCAAGGTGACCCGCGGGCTGGAGCTGTCCCCCGTGCATCAGGTGCTGATTGAAGAGTGCCTCTTCGGCTGGAAGGAGTTTGAGCTGGAGCTGCTGCGCGATAAGAACGACAACGTAATCATCATCTGCGCGATCGAAAACGTGGACCCCATGGGCGTTCACACCGGCGACTCGCTGACCGTTGCGCCCTCCCAGACGCTGACGGATAAGCAGTACCAGCACATGCGTGATCAGTCCATCAAGATGATGCGCTCCATCGGCACGTTTGCTGGCGGCTGCAACGTGCAGTTTGGCGTAGACCCGGCCACCGGGCGGATGGTCGCTATCGAGATCAACCCGCGGGTCTCGCGCTCCTCAGCGCTGGCCTCCAAGGCCACGGGCTATCCGATTGCCAAAGTGGCCTCGCGGCTGGCGGTGGGCTACACGCTGGACGAGCTGCCGAATGAAGTCACGGGTACCACCAGCGCCTGCTTCGAGCCGGCCATCGACTACGTGGTGACCAAGATTCCCCGCTTCAACTTCGAGAAGTTTGAAGGGGTAGACGAGAACCTTTCTACGCAGATGAAGGCGGTCGGCGAGGTGATGAGCATCGGTCGCACCTTCCCCGAGAGTCTCCAAAAGGCCTGGCAGAGCCTGGAGCTGGGCTACGCGGGGCTGGGTGCGGATCGCCCCGTAGAAGACCGCGCCACAGTGCGCGAGCGGCTGCAGCAGCCCCGCTGGGACCGGACGCTGCAAATCCGCCAGGCCTTTATCCACGGCGCGTCAGTCGATGAGGTGTACGACATCACGAAGATCGATCCGTGGTTCCTCCACCAGATTCAGGACCTCGTCCGGGTGGAGGAGGCCATCGCCGAGCTGCGCCTGTCGGACCTCTCGGAAGCTCTGCTACACGAAATCAAGCGGTTCGGCTTTTCCGATCAGCAAATCGCCCATCTGCTGGCAGAGGATGCGCTAACGGAAGACGATGTCCGTGCCCACCGCAAAGCGCTCGACGTGCGGCCTTCGTTTCAGGTGGTGGACACCTGCGCGGGGGAGTTTCCGGCGGAGACGCCGTTTTTCTACTCCACCTACGAGACGGCGATGGAGAGCCCGGTTACCGACCAGGAGAAGGTGATCGTGCTCGGCAGCGGGCCCAACCGCATCGGGCAGGGGGTGGAGTTTGACTACTGCTGCGTGCATGCGGTGCAGGCGGCGCGGGAGCAGGGGTACGAGGCCATCATGATTAACTGCAACCCCGAAACGGTGTCTACCGACGCCGACATGGCCGACAAGCTCTACTTCGAGCCGCTATTCTGGGAGCGGGTGCAGGACATCATCGATCACGAGAACGACGGACGCGACCTGGTGAAGGGCGTCATCGTGCAGATGGGCGGACAGACGGCCCTCAAGTTGGCGCCGGGCCTTACCAAGTCCAACATTGCCATCCTCGGCACCCCGACCGAGATGATGGACCTGGCCGAAGACCGGGGTAAGTTCTCGCGCCTGCTAAAGCAGCTGGAAATCCCGTTTGCCCCCTACGGCCTGGCGCGCACCCCGAGTGAGGCCGTGGAGGTCGCCGAGGGCATTGGCTACCCCATCCTCATCCGCCCGAGTTATGTGCTGGGCGGGCAGGGCATGCGCATCGCCATCAACAA
>CAYFRR010000229.1:0-3349 GCA_964345505.1 uncultured Rhodothermales bacterium | reverse complement strand
CTACCGAAGAGACGAACGACCCAACCCTTCGCGCACCTTACGTCCCTGACCCTGAACAGCAGTACCTGGACGACACCACGCGCAAGACCGAGCCTACGCGCTGGCAAATCGCGTTCGACGAAACCTCGTCGGCCTATACTTCCGACACTGAAATCCACCTCATAGGACTGTACACGGCCGATGGCACGCCCATTCCGGCTGATGCGCTGTTTCGGCACGAGCGGCACTACCCCGACTGGCGTCAGCGCATGCGCGGAGCCTGCCGTCATGCCGTGCAAGCCGGCACGGCGACAGCATCCACGTCAGCCGCTACGCTAAAACGCGCCGCGTGAGAAAGCCGCCGTGACCGCACCTCATGCGGTTCGGTATGCGCTATCGTTGACGGGCTGATGCTGGGGCTGGGTAGCAAATCACGGAGGCAGGCGCTATACTTTATGGTCCTGTCCATCCTACGCCTGCCCTACAACACCCCATGATGGCCTACGCTCGCTGGCTGGTTCTGCCGCTGCTCCTGCTGATGCTTAGCGTCCCCTCTGCGCTTCATGCGCAGGAGACGCCCACGCCCACCATCCTGCCACTGCGCGAGCGCGCAGAGGTCATCGACCGCTGGCTGGAGGAACGTTTCGAGACGGTTCTGCCCGACCTCATGCGGCGCGAGGGGATCGACCTGTGGGTGATCAGCGCGCGGGAGTACAACGAAGACCCCGTCATCAAAACGATGCTACCCGCCACATGGCTGGCGGCCCGGCGGCGCACCATGCTGGTGTTCTTCGACCGCGGCCCGGAGGAAGGAGTAGAGCGGCTCGCGGTCAGTCGATATGCTGTGGGGGACCTCTTTCCCTCGGCTTGGGACCCCGACACGCAGCCCGACCAGTGGGCCCGCCTCGTGGAGATCATCACCGAGCGGGATCCTGACTCGATCGCTGTGAACACGTCGGAGACCTTTGCCCTGGCCGACGGGATGACCCACACCGAGATGCGCCAGCTGGAAGCGGCGCTTCCGGAGGCCTACCGCGACCGCATCGTACCGGGCGAGCGCCTGGCCATCGGCTGGCTGGAGACGCGCACCCCGAGCGAGATGACCGTGTACCGCCAAATCAACCGCATCGCGCATACCATCATTGCGGAAGGGCTCTCCGAGGCCGTCATTCAACCGGGCGTGACCACGACGGCCGATGTGCAGTGGTGGTACCGCGAGCGCATTCGGGCGCTGAAGCTACAGACGTGGTTTCACCCGAGCGTGTCGGTGCAGCGCGCTGAGGCGCCAGACGCGGACGGCGACTTCTCCGGTCCGGCCGGAACGACCATCATACAGCCAGGCGACCTCGTCCACATCGACCTCGGCATCACCTACCTGCGCCTCAACACCGACACGCAACGCGACGCCTATGTGCTCCGCCCTGGCGAGACGGCGCCGCCGGAAGGGCTGCAAGCGGCGCTGCGCGTAGGCAACCGACTGCAGGATCTCCTGACAGGTGCCTTTGAAGCCGGTCGCTCGGGCAACGCCATCCTCGCTGACGCGCTCGAACAAGCCGCCGCAGAGGACATCGACGCCACCATCTACACCCATCCGATCGGGTACCACGGCCACGGCGCCGGGCCTACCATCGGGCTGTGGGACCAGCAGGAGGGCGTCCCCGGCTGGGGCGACTATCCCCTGTACCCCAACACCTCGCACGCCATCGAGCTAAACGCGGCTGTTGCCATCCCCGAGTGGGACGGGCAGGAGATCCTGATCAAGCTGGAAGAGGATGCTTTCTTCGACGGCACCTCCGTGCGTTACCACGACGGACGCCAGACGGACTTCTATCTCATCCCTCGGCAATGAAGCAGCAGGTGAGGTACCGTAAATACGGGGGCTGGCGCCCGGTGAGGTTTATTCCTCCTTCTCGTACAGATGGAGCCCCAGTCCGAAGCGGGCGCAGGCGCGCTTGAACGCCTGTGCTTCGGCGTTGCTGGAGGGGTCGCCGTACGCTGTGACGCTGAGGAGCTCTGTGCCGGTAGCTTCGCGGGCAACGATGCCCTCGGCCGCATGGATCGACAGGCGCACCACCACGATGAGACGCTCCTCCGTGGTCTGCACGCTCGTCACTTCCATCTCCCAAAACCCACGGGTGTAGTGATCCAGGATTTTCTGGGTGCGGTACCAGGGGCAGAAGGTGAGCGTAGCGCCGCCCTGCTTTTTGGTGCGCAGATGACGCTGCGGGATCGGCTTGGCCAGGTCGGCGAGGATGTCGGCCAGGGGGCGGCGGGTGGCCGCTTCCGTCGTGTCGGATGGCGGAGGCATGGATTCCATGGTGGTCCCTCGGTTTGATGATGGAGAGGCGTATGCACACTGGGGACCCGGAGCAGTTCCAGGAGGTGGTGCGCCTTACCCTGCCTGCCGCAAGGCCGTCAAGCGGCCGGCCAGGGTCGGCAATACCGTTCCGCAGTGCGCCTCTACGCGTACCGCCGCCTCCGCATCGCCCCGCGTAGAGCCCAGATTCACCATGCCAATGGGGAGGCCGCGCTCAGCGGCACGCCGCACGAAGCGGTAGCCCGAATAGACGGTAAGCGACGAGCCTACGACGAGCAGCGCCTCCGCTTCGTCGAACAAAGCCCACGCCTCGGACACGCGCGGGGCCGGTACGCTTTCGCCGAAAAACACCACGTTGGGCTTCAGCACCCCACCGCACCGTCCGCACGGCGGTACCCGAAACGACCGGAGGCGAGCCTCCTCCAGGTCGGCATCGCCATCGGGCGCCAGTGCTACGTCTGCCCGCTGCCAGCCCGGATTCAGCATGAGGAGGTGCTCCTGTAGGCGCTGGCGTGCGGTGAGGGCTTGGCACTGCAGGCACGCCACCTCGTCGAGGGCGCCATGCAGCTCCACCACGGTGCGGCTCCCGGCCGCCTGATGCAGCCCGTCCACGTTCTGTGTGATGATGCCGGCTACGTGCCCAACCGCCTCCAGTGCCGCCAGCGCCCGGTGGCCGTGGTTCGGCTCGGCGGCCTGGAAGCGGGGCCAGCCCAGCGCGCTACGGGCCCAGTAGCGCTGCCGCGCCTGTGGGTCGGTGCGGAAGGCGCGGTACCGAATCGGGTGGCGCGCTTTGTGGCGCGTTTCCGGCCCGCGGTAATCCGGGATGCCCGACTCCGTGCTGCACCCCGCGCCGCTCAACACCACGATGCGCCGACCCCGCAGGAGGTCGACGAGGGCGCTGAAGGAATTAGACCTGACGGCCATTTTCTATAGATGATTGGAATTGACAAACTTGCTGACAGTGGCACCGGGTTTCGGAGGGGGCAGTTCCGCGAGTCGAGGGGCCTAAAGTAGGGTCACACGGCCGTGTGACCCTACTTGCCTCCATTCCTC
>CAYFRR010000228.1:0-3453 GCA_964345505.1 uncultured Rhodothermales bacterium | reverse complement strand
ACGGCGTAACGGCGCTCAAAGACCGGGTCCACTGAAACACAGCGATAGCGGCGCGGCCTCAGCACTGGCGCTGACCGGCAGGTGCGGCCGTACGTCCGCAGTTACGATCGCTGCTTGCCGTCATTGCCTTCAAGAACGCATGGTGCACAGGCCGGTCGTGTGCGTCGTTGGCGCGGCTATGGACGATAGCCATTGCCCGTTCGCAGGAACCGCTCCTGAAGGACATATACCCCTGGGTACCAACCGCCACAATCCCGTGACAATCGCGGCGAGCGCCGCGGCCGTGGAATCTGTCGGCCGCGCTGTGCTTTGAGGCACGCGCACGGCCCCCAAATAGCACCTGCACACCATGGCTAAAATGCGCAAAAAGCGCGACCTGCCTGAGAAGATCTGCCCCGTCTGCAACCGCCCGTTCAAGTGGCGGAAGAAATGGGCAGATGACTGGGAAAACGTGAAGTACTGCAGCAAGCGCTGCCGCCGCAACAAAGACAAGGCCTGACTCCCGCACCGTTCATTCTTCAACGCCCGAACGTATGCCCACCACCCTGCTCGTCTGGTTTCGGAACGACCTCCGTGTACGCGATAACGAAATTCTGCATGAAGCCGTCCAGCGCGCCGACCGCGTGCTGCCCGTCTACTGCTTCGACCCGCGCCACTTTGGCGAAGGGCGCTGGGGCTTCGACAAGACCGGGCCGTTTCGCGCGCAGTTTCTGATCGACAGCGTAACCGATCTGCGGGCGTCCCTGCAGGAGCGTGGCGCCAACCTTATCGTCCGGCAAGGAAAACCGGAGGACGTGATTCCGGAGCTGGTGAAGGCGCACGATGTAGCCGGGGTATACGTCCATAAGGAAGTGGGCACGGAAGAGAAGACCGTCGAGCAGGCCGTCGAGCAGGCGCTGGCCCCGACCGATGCCATGCTGCAGTACCGCTGGGGCAAGACGCTCTATCATGCCGACGATATCCCGTTCGACACGGACGGCATCCCGAAGGTGTACACCCCCTTCCGCAAGAAAACCGAGAAACGCGCCGACGTCCGGCCGACCTTCCCCGCGCCGGAGACCCTCGCCCCGCTACCCGACAGCCTTGATGCCGGGGCCATCCCTACCGTGAAAGACCTCGGCCTGACGCCCACGCCCATTGACGAGCGCGCTGTGCTGAGCTTCACCGGCGGCGAAACGGCCGGGTTGGAGCGGATGCAGCAGTACATCTGGCAGCAGGACCTTCTCAAGAAATACAAGAAGACCCGCAACGGGATGCTGGGCGCCGACTACTCGTCGAAGTTTTCCGCCTGGCTGGCGCATGGGTGCCTCTCGCCCCGCACGATCTACGACGAGGTGGAGCGCTACGAGGATGAGCGCGTCAGCAACAAGTCGACCTACTGGATGATCTTCGAGCTTATCTGGAGGGATTTCTTCACGTTCATCACCCGCAAGTATGGCGAACGGCTGTTCTACTTGAGCGGCCCCATGAACCGGTCGATCGATTGGGATGAGAACCCGGAGGCCTTTGAGCGCTGGGCGACCGGCACAACGGGTTTTCCGTTCATCGATGCCAACATGCGCGAGCTCAACCGGAGCGGCTTTATGTCGAACCGCGGCCGGCAAAACGTAGCGAGCTTTCTCTCCAAGAATCTGAACCTCGACTGGCGCCTGGGCGCGTCGTACTTCGAGTCCAAGCTCCTTGACTACGACGTGGGCAGCAACTGGGGCAACTGGGCCTACAACAGCGGCGTGGGCAACGACCCGCGCAACCGCTACTTCAACATCCTCTCGCAGGCCAACCGATACGATAAAAAGGGCGCGTATGTAAAGCACTGGCTGCCCGAGCTGCAGGAGCTGCCGGCCGCCAAGGTGCACACGCCCTGGGAGCTATCCGACAGCGAGAAGTCGATGTACGGCCTGCATGGCGGCGGCTATCCGGACCGGATGATCAACCTGGAGGCCACCTACCAGCGGCTGCGTAACGGGTGACGCCATGGCCCACGCGTTCGGTGGTGATACTACAGGTCCGGCGGTGCCGACCGTAACACTCGTGTCCCTTACCCCCTTAAAAGCCCTTCCGGTTTGGGGGGCCCCGGGCGGATGCATTGACAACGTACTCTGGAACAGCTATTTAGCCTGTTCTGACGCCACACATCTGACCGTATTTCCGCATGACCCCACCGGTTGTAGGCATCGACGGCATTGAACTCTGGACGGGCAAGCTGAAGCTGGATCTGGCGAAGACGTTTGCGCCAGCCCACGACATCGACCCGAACAAGTTTACGAAAGGGCTTGGCCTCCACGCCTCTTCCCTGCCTGATGTGTACGAGGACATCGTGACGATGGGCGCCAACGCGGCGCTGCGCCTGATGCAGCGCAAGGGGCTGACGCCGGAAGACATCGGGCGGATTGACGTGGCTACGGAGACGGCCTTCGACAATGCCAAGCCGGTGGCTACCTACATTGCCGGGTGCCTCGCGCAGGTCATGGATGGCGACTTCTCTCACGCCAACCTGGGCGAGCGCAAGTTTGCCTGCATCGCCGGGACGCAGGCGCTGGACGACGCCGCCAACTGGATTCGCTCCGGCCGGCACCGGGGGCGCAAGGCGCTGGTGATTGCGACCGATACTGCTCTGTATGAGCGCGGCGATCCCGGCGAAGCCACGCAGGGCGCGGGCGCCGTGGCGATGCTGATCAGCGAGGATCCCTCCGTCACTGCGTTTGGCCTGCCGCAGGGCTTCGGCAGCGCCGACGAGACAGACTTCCTCAAGCCGCATCAGCAGTTCCCCAGCGTGGATGGCAAACGATCCATGCAGGTCTACCTGGGCCGCATTGAGGATGCGATGGCCGACTTTACTGCCGCGGGGGGCACCACCGATCCAGACGCCCACGCGCAGTTCCTCTTCCACACGCCGTTTCCTGGGATGGTCAAGAAGGCGGCGGTGCTGGGCTATCTGCATGGCGTGCAGGGCACCGCTCGCGGCGACGCCCTCACCGAACAGCACGGCACCCTGGCCCATCCCGATACCTTCGCTGACGGCCGCGCCTACCTCGACGCCCTCAAGGCCCATGCGAAGCAGCTCAAGCAAACAGAACACTACGCCGACTGGTACGCCCGCGCTATCACGCCCACGCTCGGCCTTGCGCGCCACGTCGGCAACTGGTACACCGGATCCGTGCACGTCGCCCGGGCCTCGGGGCTTCTGCATGCGGCCACCAGCGAGCGCCCCCTCACAGGGCAACCGCTCATTGTGGCGTCGTATGGCAGCGGCGCACAGGCGGAAGTGCACGCCGAAACCGTGCAGGCGGAGTGGCGCGACGAGGTAGCGGCACTCACCATCCAAGAACAGCTCGACGCCCGGTACGCCCTCCGCTACGACGAGTACGAGGGCATCCACACCGTTCATACCTACGGCGCCGAAAGTAGCCTTTCCCCTCGTACTACCCCCAGCGGCGAGTTCGTTGTCGACGG
>CAYFRR010000227.1:0-3453 GCA_964345505.1 uncultured Rhodothermales bacterium | reverse complement strand
CCGGGGACTCCGGAAGCCCGGGCCGGCTGGTTCTTCGCGCCGCGTGATTGGCTCCGCCTGTCGCCCGCTGACGTGCCATCTATGCCGTCTGACGCTGGTTGATCGCGCAGTCTGCGTCCCCTCTTTTTACCGGCCCTTGCCTTGGCGGCCTTAGGTAAAACTTCAATACTGGATAGGAACTGCTACTCCCGCCAAAGTTCTAATTCCTGTGCCTTTACAGATACTGCATCCACCTGACCCCGCGCTGCTATGACGCCTCTGGAGTTCCTTAAGGATTATGCGTACGACGAACGGCTGGTGACGGGCGAGTATTACTCCGCGGAGCCGGTTGAGGTGGAGGAGGGCGACACGGTAGCAGTCGTGCTGATGAACCTGGGAGGGCCGAACACCACCGACGATGTGCAGCCGTTTCTCTACAACCTGTTTATGGACCCGGCCATCATCGATATTCCAGTGAAAGGACGGGCCCGGGACTGGTTGTGCAAAGCTATTTCGTCTCTGCGGGCGCGCTCTGTAGCAGAAGATTACGAGTTGATTGGCGGAGGCTCGCCGATTAACCGGCTCACAGACGAGCAATCGGAGAGTCTGGAGCGAACGCTCAATGCCAACTACGGCGCTGAGGCTGGCGTCACGTTTCGCACCTACATCGCGATGCGCTACTGGCATCCCTTCACCGAGGAGGCCGCCGCGCAGATGGAGGCCGACGAGGTGGACAAGGTCGTGCTGCTGCCGCTGTATCCGCAGTATTCGAAGACCACCACCGGCTCCTCGCTCATCTACTGGTGGATGTTGGAGGAGAAGGGGGAAATACCGTCGTGGCCCACGGCGTACGTATTCGAGTACGCAGCCAACCCTAAGTACATTCAGGCGATCAGCGAGCGCATCGACGAGGGGCTGCAGCGTTTTCCGAAGCACATTCGGGAGGATGTGCACTTTGTTTTCAGCGCGCACGGCACACCGCTCAATGAGATGGTGGACCGCCGCGACCCGTACTGCTGCCTCGTGCACTCCACGGTGGAGCGCGTAATGGCGCAGCGCGGCTATGACATGCCGTATCACGTGGCGTTTCAGAGCAAGGTCGGGCCGGCTGAGTGGCTCACGCCAGGCACGCCCGATAAGCTGGAGGAACTGGCCCATCAGGGGCACACCGCGACGCTCGTGATCCCCGTGGCGTTCGTGACGGAGCACGTGGAGACATCGTATGAGCTCGACATCGAGGTGCGCGAAGAGGCCGAAGAGGCGGGTATCGAACACTACGAAGTGATGCCGGCACTCAACTGCCACCCGCTGTTCATCGAGGCACTGGCGGAGGCCACCGTCGCGCAGGTGCGGCTGCCCGGCCAGACCCCGCCGACGAGCTTGGGCGGTGACGGTGTGGCCAGCGAGTACCCGCTGCGGCCGCTCTGCGAGATGCCGCGCTACTCGGCGAAGCACCGGTACACGCGCTGCCATCAGTGCGAGCTCATCACAGAAGCCCGCCGCTGGACTACGAATGGTGAGGACGAGGTGCCCACCGTCTCGGCTAACCCGCCGCAGGAGGAATAGGCGCAGGGGCCAGGGTCCATCCGCCAGATGCTCATCAACCGAGAAACGTGTGGCGTTTTCGCACGAGTTGTTGAAGACGTTCGCCGCGGTGCCCGTGGCGTCGCGCGTCCTGATACGTGAAGACCAGCCTACAGGCCATGCGGTAGCCCTCCTGCAACTGGGGTTTGCCGTTCATGTCCGCGTGCCCGATGCAGACCAAGCCTCGGTCGAGCGTCGACTCATTGCGCACCAAGCTCCGGCCTCGACGTGGGACGTCAAGACGATTGGCGAGCCGCTGCCACCAGCCGCCTTTGATTGGGCCGTCTGGGCGCTCCCTGATACGCTTGAGCACCACGCCGCTGCAGACGAGCTCAGGCGTATCCGCTCTGCCCTGCGTCCCGGCGGGTGGTGCTATGTGCTCAGTCCTGAGGGATCAGTCCCGTCCGACAACGGAGTGGAGCCATCAGTGGTGCTGTACACTCCACGTCGCCTGGCCACGTGGGCGGACACCGCTCGACTCGCTGAAGCATCTGCTCCTTGGCATGTCCCCGAAGAAGAGGCCCTGCACGCCATTTACCGCCGGGTGGAATCTGACACGCCCGTGTGAGCGTGCGGTGTAGCAAGGTTGTGATTCCTTTGTGGTTAGGCCAACTATCGAGGTCAGCGCCGTCATATGTAGAAACGCCGCGGCATACGGGTCATACGAACGACAGTATTATCAATGCGGCCCACGTCACCCCTGACCTGATCTCTCAATACTATGTCTGTGGCTACTCAGTCCAAGCCCTCCACTACAACCAGCGCCGCCTTTTTTGAGCAAGCGCAAGATGTGATTCCAGGCGGGGTCAACTCGCCGGTGCGGGCCTTTAAAAGCGTGGGGGGCACGCCCTTGTTCATCGACAAGGCGCACGGGGCGTACATGACCGATGCGGATGGCAACCGGTACGTCGACTACATCGGCTCCTGGGGGCCTATGCTTTTCGGGCACGCGAATGAAGACGTGGTGTCTGCGGTGCAGCGAGCCGCGGAGGATTCGACCTCCTTTGGTGCGCCCACGCGGATCGAGATCGATGTGGCGCAGCTCGTGGTAGACATGGTACCCTCGGTGGAGAAGGTGCGCATGGTAAACTCGGGCACGGAAGCTACGATGAGCGCCGCACGCCTGGCCCGTGGGTTTACCGGGCGCGACAAGATTATCAAGTTTGAGGGCAACTACCATGGCCACGGGGACTTCTTCCTGATCGCGGCAGGCTCCGGCGCAGCCACGTTTGGCGAACCGAACTCGCCCGGCGTGACGCACGGCAACGCAAAGGATACCTTGCTTGCGCGCTACAACGATCTCGCCCATGTCGAATCGCTTGTCGAAGCGAACCCCGGCGAAGTGGCGTGCATCATTTTGGAACCGCTGGCTGGTAACATGGGCTGCGTGCTGCCCGAGCCTGGGTTCCTCGAGGGCCTGCGGGCCCTCTGCGACAAACACGATATCATACTCATTTTTGACGAGGTAATGACAGGCTTTCGCGTCGCTCGTGGTGGCGTCCAGGAGCGCTTCGGCGTCACCCCGGACTTGACCACGCTCGGTAAGATCATCGGCGGCGGCCTGCCTGTCGGAGCCTACGGCGGCCGAAAGGAGATCATGGATTTTGTATCCCCCACAGGGCCTGTGTATCAGGCGGGCACCCTTTCTGGCAACCCGCTGGCGATGCGTGCCGGCTTCACCGTGCTCAAAAAGATCGCCGAAACCCCCGACCTGTACGACCGGCTGGAAAGCTACGGCGCGGCGTTGGAGGAGGGCATGCGGAAAAACATGGAGGACCTTGGGCTGGACTATTACATGACCCGCGTGGGCTCCATGGGCTGC
This sequence comes from uncultured Rhodothermales bacterium, assembly GCA_964345505.1. Taxonomy (GTDB): domain Bacteria; phylum Bacteroidota; class Rhodothermia; order Rhodothermales; family Salinibacteraceae; genus Tc-Br11-B2g6-7. The sequence continues at coordinate 68 of CAYFRR010000227.1, read as the reverse complement.
CTCTTTTTTAACGAGGATCGCGTGGTCGATTTCGATACGGCGCAGCAATGCGATCTCAAGCGGTACGG
>CAYFRR010000226.1:0-3455 GCA_964345505.1 uncultured Rhodothermales bacterium | reverse complement strand
AGAAAGACGGGCCGCTGGCCGGACGCATCGACATGGACAAGGTGCGCGACCGGGCCAAGGAAGTACAGCCTAAGATGATTTCCATCGGGGCCAGCGCCTATCCGCGCGACTTCGACTACGCGGCGTTCCGCGCCATTGCCGACGAAGTGGGGGCGTACCTCTGGATGGACATGGCCCACACGGCCGGCCTCATTGCCGCCGGCGTGCTGAACGACCCGCTGCCCCACAGCCACGTGGTCTCTACCACGACGCACAAGACGCTCCGCGGGCCGCGGGGCGGGATGCTGCTCGTGGGCAACGACTACGAGAACCCCATGGGCATCACCGCGCGCAAGAGCGGCCGGACCAAGATGATCAGCGAGCTGCTCGACAGCGCCGTCTTCCCCGGCACGCAGGGCGGCCCCCTGATGCATGTGATTGCAGCCAAGGCAGTCGCGTTCGGGGAGGCCCTGCAAGACGATTTTGTCGCCTATGCCCGCCAGATCCTGACCAACGCGCAGGCCATGGCCGAAGCGTTCCGGGCACGCGGCTACGACCTCGTTTCGGGCGGCACTGACAACCACCTTGTCCTTATCGACCTTCGCAACAAGGGCCTTACCGGAAAGGTGGCAGAAGAAGCCCTCGACGCCGCCGGCATCACAGCGAACAAGAACATGGTGCCGTTCGACACCGAAAGCCCCTTTGTGACCAGCGGCCTGCGCCTCGGCACCCCCGCCATGACGACGCGCGGCTTTGGGCCGGATGAGTTCGAGGCCGTGGTGGCCCTCATCGACCGCGTGCTGCAAGCCCCAGACGATGACGCTACCCGCGCGGCCGTTCGTGCTGATGTGCGCGCGCTCTGCGACCGCTTTCCGCTGTACGACTTTGTTGTTGCGTAGCCGCGACCCTACCCACCCGCCTGCCTGTTTTGGCAGGAACGGACGGCGGCGCCCGGCGGTTGACGCCGGAGAACGCACATGACGCGCTGCAACGTCTCGCTACGACGCCTTGCACTGACGCCTTGCCGTCGTTTGCCCTTGATGCCTCGATTCGGATGAAGACGCCTCAATCCATGCCAGGAAGTACACACGGCTCCTCTACCTACTCGGGGCTGGTCGAACTCGGACGCCGCCTCTACGAGCAGTCGCTCGTGCGGCGCGAAGATGAGTATATCACCGACCCGCGCGGGCAGCCCATCGGGTGGCTGCTGGATACGCGGATGCCCATGCTGGAGGCCGAGATGTTCCAGGAGGCCGGGCAGGTGCTGGCCTCCCGGCTGCGCAGCAAGGAACTGCATCAGGTGGCCGGCTTTGGCTTTGGCTCCTACGCCCTCGTCTGCTCCGTGCTGGCGGTGGAAGGCACCCCGCCCTTCCGCGGCGGGTTCATCCGCGAGCAGCGCAAGCCGCACGGCCGGCGGCGCCTCGTGGAAGGCCCCCTGGATCGCAGCCAGCCGGTCGTCTTGCTGGACGACATCATCAACAGCGGCCGCAGCGCCAACCGCGCCCTCTCCCTCCTGCGCAGCGACGGCTACGACGTCGTTGGCCTGATGACACTCTTCAACTTCACCTGGAGCGGCGGGCGCGAGCTCATTGAGCGCGAGGGGCTGTGGGTGGATGCCATGCTGGATCTCAACCTGCGCGATCGCGGCAAGAGCAGCTCTGACTCTGCCTGACCACGCCCTCTCCGCCGACTCGTTTTCGCCATGAACTTATTCGGTTCCGGTGTACTGAAGCGCCTCGGCCTGGGCTCCTCGTCAACGGACCCCTCCCCAGAGGACATGCGCGGTGATGGCGCCGCCGATCCGGTGGTACCGCCGGAAGAGGCCCTCGTCGAGATGTCGTTCCTGGACCACCTGGAAGATCTCCGCTGGGCCCTCCTGAAAGGCATGGGCGGCGTGTTGGTGGCCGTGGTAGTCTGCGCCATCTTCTCCCGCTGGATCATCGACGTGATCCTGCTTGGTCCCGCACAGGGCGACTTCTTTATGTACCAGGCGCTGGGCCTGAATGCCGAAGACCTCGTGCTGCAAAACCGCACCATCACCGGGCAATTCTTTGCCGAACTGGGCACGGTGGTCGCGGCGGGTATTGTCATCGGCTCGCCCATCTTCGTGTACTTCATGTGGAAGTTCATCGAGCCCGGCCTCTACCCGAACGAGCGCAAGGGCCTGCGCTTCTCCGCGGTGTTCGCTACCCTCTTCTTCATGCTGGGCATTGCTTTCGGCTACCTGATCGTGTCGCCCGTAGCGCTGCACTTCTTTGCCAACTACGTCATCTCGGAGCAGATCGAGAATATCTTCGACATCACCAAGTACTTTAGCATGGTGGTATGGTGGGCCTTTGGCACCGGGCTGCTGTTTGAGCTCCCGGTGGTCGTGTACTTTCTGGCGAAGATGGGCGTTGCCACGCCGGAGTTCATGCGCGAATACCGGAAGTATGCCCTCATCGGCGTGCTGGTGGTGGCGGCCCTGTTTACCCCGCCCGATCCGGTCTCGCAGCTGCTCATTGCCGTCCCGCTGATGCTGCTCTACGAAGGCTCCATCTACGTGGCCGCCTTTGCCGTCCGCAAGCGCAAACGTGAACTGCGCGAGGCGCTGGAGTAGCCGCGCTGGAGTAGCCGCGCTGAAGTGCCTGCCGCGAGGCGACAGGGGTGGGGCGTCGTAAACCGCCTCCATCCCACCAAACGCTACCGCCCCGTTGCCTTCGGAGCGCTCCTTCACGGGATATTTTTACAGCGCGCGCGGTAACAGTCTGTGTTTCCTGCACAAACCTCTGGTGATATGACTCCGTCGGCCCGGTCGCGCTGGTTCCTCGTTCCCCTGCTCATAGGTACGCTGGCGCTGGGGACCGCGACCGGCTTCCTGTTGCCGCCCGATGATGACTTCTTCATCTGGCAGAAGAATTTCACCTTGATCGGGGAGATCTATGAGGAGCTGACACAGAACTACGTAGAGCCGATTGATGGTGAACGCCTCCTCCGCAGCAGCATTGAGGCCATGCTGGATGAACTGGACCCGTACACCACGTTTATTGACGAAGCGGAGAACGCCGACATCAACATCATCACGCGGGGGCGCTACGGGGGCGTCGGGCTTACCGTAGGCCGGCGCAACGGCAAGCTGACCATCTCCAGTGTGGTGAAGGGCAGCAGCAGCGAGGCCGAGGGCGTGCGCACCGGGGACATCATCACCGCCATCAACGGGCAGCAGGCGACGGACCTCTCCCAGGAAGACGTGCGCAACCTACTGCGCGGCGAGCCCGGCACCGCGGTGGTGGTCACCATGGCGCGAGCCAGCGCCGAGGCGCCCCTGACGTTTACCCTCACCCGGCAAAACATCGAGCTGCAGAACGTGCCCTACTACGGATTTGTGGCGGATGACACCTCCGCCGCCCTCGGCTATGTGAAACTGGAGCGCTTTACCCAGCGCGCCGCACAGGAGACCCGCACTGCCCTCGACGACCTCAGCGACACCGCCGCGC
>CAYFRR010000225.1:0-3526 GCA_964345505.1 uncultured Rhodothermales bacterium | reverse complement strand
GGATTCGGGTACTTCGGCGAGCTGGCTTACGACGGCCGGTGGGAGGTGCTCGCCCGCGTGGCCGCCGAACTAGAGGCGCGATCCGGGCTGCCACGGGCCATTGCGCTTCACCGGGCGCGTCGGTTCCTGGGCTGGCATGCCAGGCGGGGTGCGGGACGCACGTTCTGGCGTGGAGTCCGCACCCTGCAGACCCAGTTTGGGGCGTCGTGGCGGCACCTTGTGTGGCAGTACGGCCTCAAGCCGTATGTGCCCGGGTGGGCGCTGTCGGTGTGGCGCACCGTACTGGGGAGGCCGCCTCAGGCTATGCACAAGCCGCCGCTCCTCAGCCCCGCACTGGCTGAGCGGACTCGCTACGCAGAGCGGCAACAGGCATTCAACCAATGGCCGTACGACACGTACTCACAGCGTCACGCTCACGTACGGGCCGTCGAGCATGGTGCGGTCTCCCTCTTTCTGGAAGAGGGGGATCACCTGGCTGCCGCCTGTGGCGTAGAGTCGCGTCATCCGTTTTATGATAGGCGTCTCATCGAATACTGCGTGGCGCTTCCTCCTGAACAGAAGTTGAAACATGGCTGGACGCGTTATATTCTTCGACACGCCATGCAAGGAATCCTTCCGGACACCGTGCGCCGTCGCACCGACAAGGCAAACTTAAGTCCCAACCATAGGCGCAATTTGTTCACGATGGAAACGAACCGTATCCAGCACGAAGTGTTGAACAAGCTTGATGACCTCGTGCACTTTGTGGACCCGTCTGTCGTACGTGCGGCTGTGCGCAGCGAGGAAGAAAACGTCGTATGGCCTGCCTTACAGCTTGCCATGTGGCTCGCGGACCGCGGCGACGACGCGGTCGCCCTCGGCGATGTCGGGCGCGGCGTGATTGACTGACCCGCGCAGCCTGGGTTGCCGACAATACACTATAAACACCCTAGATATAAGAGACGCTCATGGAGCCGACCACCAAAAAAACATACGACCCCCCTCGTCTATCGGTTTATGGACAGGTGGAGGACCTGACTGGTCTATGGGGCGACCCGTGCGATTACCTGGGCGACAACTTTGGCTGCGATGAAGGAAAGAGTATCGCGTGGGCTGGCGATGATCGCGGATATTTTCAGGTGTACGAGCCCGGGTATAGCGCATAGTCAGCGGATAGTCCCACATGCACGATGTGCATTTCTACTCTGCGTATGGCCTGACGGTGCGCTCAGGCCTGGCCCTGCCTGAACTCAGGCCGGCTGATGCGGCGACCTCCACCGTCGATGTAGAAGTTCGGTGCGAGGCCTTACCGCCTCCGCCCCCGTTTCCTGATGGAGAAGCCCGCTATCGGTACGTGGAGCCGCGGGCCACGGAGACGTACTTTGCGTGGAAGGGGTTGGGAGCGTTCCTCGTCCGGGAAGGGCGGGAGATCGTCGTGGATCCGCATCCTGACGCCCCTGCCGATGAACTGCGCCTGCCTCTTCTAGGGGTCGTGCTGGGCATCCTGCTGCACCAGCGAGGTCGGTTCACGCTGCATGCGAGCGCGGTGGCGGTCGACGGCGGGGCGATCGCCTTCATCGGTCAAAAAGGGGCTGGCAAGTCGACGACTGCTGCCGCCCTCCTGAAGCGTGGCCACGCGCTCCTTACGGATGATGTTCTTGCCCTTGATGTGGGTGAGAGCGGTGACATCATGGCCTATCCGGCCTTTCCACAAATCAAACTCTGGCCTGCCTCGGCACAGGGCCTCGGCTACACATGGTCCGCTCTGGCTCGCCTTAGCGATGATCTTGATAAGCGGGCCGTACGGTCGCTCGATGCGTTTTCCCGCCACCCGCTCCCCCTGCGACGGATTTACCATCTCGCGGACGGGTCAACCCTCAACGCCGAGCGCCTTCGCGGCGGCCGCGCCTTCGCGGCGCTTTTATCCCAGTCGTACGCCCCGCGGTTCTTGGGGTCGAGGGCGTCGACGCCTGCGTTTTTCGATAGCCTGCAAGCCCTGGTGCGGAGGGTGCCGGCATATCGCTTGCAGCGGCCGCACGACCTGGCCCAGTTGGATGACGTAGCCGCGTATGTAGCCGCTCCGCCTTCACGCGGTGCCTCGCCGGCGCCCGCGTAACGTCTGATGTCCATCCCGCCCGTTCCACTATGCTGCCCGTTGCCGCGCGCGCTCCATCGGATATCTCAAACGCCCCTGGGACGGACCGGCCGGCCGGTTCACGCCTGGTCCCCGGCGCTCCGGCTCAGGGGGCTGCCCGGGCGCTTCTCCTCGCGGCCGCTCGGCTACACGGGCCCGGTGAGGCGACGGATCCCTACGCCGCGCCCGGCGGGTCATCCGCGCCGACAGATATCGACTGGGCGTGGATTCTCGATCAAGCGCGCCATCATGGGCTCCTCGCCCAGCTGCAGGCGCTCCTCGGGCAGGGGCTGCAGGCGGGTCGGGTGCCTGCTTCGGTGCGTGACACGCTCACCCAACAGGCTCGCGGTATCGCCGTACGCGCCCTACAGCAGGCCCGCGAACTGGTTCGGCTCACGGAGCACCTCAACGCAGCAGGCCATCCCGTGCTGGTCCTGAAAGGCCCCGTCCTCGCACAGCTCGCCTATGACAACGTGGCTTTCCGCCCGGCGCTCGACCTCGACCTGCTCGTCCGCCCCGATGCGCTGCGCGCCGTTCGAGATGCTCTCCGCCCCTTGGGCTACACCTCGTTGTGGGGGCATGACGCCCACGAAGCGGCTCGCTTTATGGCATGGCACCGCTCCTACGAACTCATCCATCCCGCCCGGCGCATAATTGTCGAACTACACGCCAACTTCTTCGCGACGAATTATGCCGACATCATGGCCCCAGAGGCTGTTTGGGCACGGCAGCAGCGCGTCCCCCTTGCCGGCACGGCGGTGCAGGCCCTCGCCCTCGAGGACCTGCTGATCTATCTGGCCGTGCATGGGACAAAACACCGGTGGACGCGGCTCAAGTGGATCGCCGACGTGGCCGGGCTGATTCGTCGGCAGCCGGGTATGGACTGGAGCGCCGTCTTCAAGCGGGCGGATGAGGTCGGCGCGCGGCGCGCCGTCCAACTGGCAGTATGGCTCGCCCGGCGGCTCCTGGGGGCGCCGGCACCCGTGAAAGCGCCCCCCGCGCCGACCCGCCCCGTGCAGCAGCTTGCCGATGCGGTCGTTGATCATTGGCTGTTTGCCTCGCCGGATGCCGAACCGGATCCCTGGCGCACGTTTTGGTTCCACTGGCAGGCGCGGGAGCGCTGGCGGGACCGCTGGCCCCATCTGCGCCATGCCGGACCGCTCGCCTGGACGCCTACGGAGACAGATCGGGCCTTCCTGCGGCTGCCGCCTGCCCTCGAGGCCCTTTACGTGCTCGTCCGGCCGGTGCGCGTCCTCTGGGAACGCCTGACGGGAAGGGCGTCCGGGCCGCCAGCCGCACCGGTCCCCGAAAGGCCGCCCCGGGAAAGCGACCGCTAGGTCGCCAGCTCAGCAGATATCCTCCACGGCGGCTGGCTGCCACCACCTTCCTGCAGCGGCGTTCCGATCGGACTAG
>CAYFRR010000224.1:0-3572 GCA_964345505.1 uncultured Rhodothermales bacterium | reverse complement strand
GGATGCTTCGGCCTCGGGCTTCGCAGTGCTTTCCGGAGGCCCGCCAGCCGCCTCATCGAGCTCTGTGACGAGGGTCTCTGCGGCCGCCTTCACCTGGTCAAAGCCCAGCTTTACCGCCTTGGCGTGGGCCGCCATCAGGGCGCTGCGGTGGACCGTCTCAAAGTCGCCCGCGAGGTGCTCATACCGGCGCTTGCTGAACTGGCTGGCCTGGGTGTCGAGCGCCAGGTGCCACTTCGCGAACCCGTTCCAACCGTGTTCTTCGATGTAGGAGATCTCCTCCTCGTTGGCGGGCCGGTCGTCGGGCCAGCTGCTCTCGCTGACGAACGCGCCGTCTGCGATTTTTTCCGAGAGAAATGCGATCGCTGATTCGTTCACTTGAACAGCCATGGGTTTATGTAGTCTGTGAATGGTTCGAGCGAACGACGGGGGGTGCTGCAGCCGCCGGTTGTGTGCGGGACGAGTTGTGTGCGGGACTACTCGTGTGTACACTACACGCGAGCTTTCGCTGTCCACTATGCCTTGTAACGTGCCCTGCGGGCAACGTGTCCCCCAACGCGGCGCCCGCGACGGGATGTCGCCCCGGGTATAGCTTTGTTTATTCCATATCTTTACACCATGCGTATACTTTGGCTCTGCCTGTTGATGGTCCTGTTCGTGGGCGAGGCCGCAGCGCAGGGGTTCAACGCGTTTAGCGGCCGCAATCACCCCGAACTGCAATGGCAGGTGGCCGAGACGGACAACTTCCGCATCATGTATCCGGCCCGGCTGGAAGGCATTGAGGCGGAGGCCGCCGCTATTGCCGAGGCCAGCTACGAGACGCTGGCGGCTAATCTGAACGTCACGTTTGACGACCCGATCCGCATCTACCTCTCGGATGAGGATGAGATCGTGAACGGCTTCGCGGTGCCGCTGGGCAACGGGTACACCAACATCTGGGTGCACGTGAATGCCTACGCCGATTCGTTTACGGGGGAGCACAAGTGGCTGCGCAAAGTCATCGCGCACGAGCTCGGGCACATCTTTCACTACCGCGCGATCAACTTCCGCCCGGTGCATGACACCGTGCTGGGGGCTACGCCGCTCACGCGGGTGTGGACGGAGGGGCTGGCGCAGTACCAGACGGAGCGCTGGGATGCGCAGCGCGGCGACCGCTGGCTGCGCACCGCCACCCTGGAGGACCGCCTCAGCCACACCGACGGGCAGTCGCGCTGGAACGGCCGGCTGCTCTACGCGAAGGGCAACAGCCAGGTGCGCTACTTTGCGACCACCTACGGCGATTCGACCCTGGCGGACCTGTTCGCCCACCGATCGTCGCGGCTCTTTGGCCTGCGCGAGGTGCATGACTTTACCACCGCCTTCCGCGCGGTGACGGGCGATGCGTACAGCGACTTCGAGGAGCGCTGGAAGCGCCACGTGAGCGTCTACTACAACACGCTGGCCGGCCAGCTCGAATCGCCCGATTCGCTGGATGCCGCGCCGCTGGACGTGCCGGCGCAGTATGTGGATGATCTCCGCTACAGCCTCGACACCACGCAGGTGGCCGTCCTGGGCACGCGCTCGCTGCAGCGCCCGGTGCGGCAGCTCTGGGTGCGCAACCGCACGGCCAACCGCACGCAGGCCGTGGCCGAGGGCACCATCCGCGCGCCGCTGGCCTGGCACCCGGACGGCACCGCGCTGGCCTACACCCGCACCACGCGCGGCCGGCAGGGGTCGCTGCTGAATGACCTCTTCCGGCTGGATCTGGAGACGGGCCGGGAGGAACGCCTCACGCGCAGCCGCCGGGCCGCCTCGCCTACCTTCAGCCCCTCCGGCGATACGCTGGCGTTCATCGGGGTCGACGGGCGCACCGCCAACGTCTATCTGCTGGATCTGGCGACGGGGCGCGAGACGCAGCTCACAACCTTCACCGGAAACGTGCAGCTCACATCGGTGCAGTGGCACCCGACGGAGGACCTGCTCGTCGCGGCGCGCTTTGCCGACGACCGCCGGCGCGACCTGGTGCTGATCGACAGTCGGACCGGCCGCGCGATGCCCGTAACGCAGGGCCTCCACGATGACCGCGACCCCCGCTGGGCTCCGGACCCCACGGGCACGCCACGCCTGGTGTTTACCTCGCTGCGGGACGAGGTGCCCAACGTCTTCCGGCTGGACCTGGACGCCGAGATCGTCGCGTTTGTGCAGGGGGAACGCGCGGAGCCCACCGTAACGCTGGGCCCCACGCGGCGTGCTTCCCACCTGGCCACCGGCCTGCGCGCCACCGACTGGCTGCCGGCCGACTCGGCGTTTGCCGAGGGCTCGCTGATCGTTCATTCGCAAGATACGAAGCGCCGCGACCGCCTCTACCGCGTCGACGCCACGCGCACGGCCGGTCCCTTCGCGCCGGAGCCGCCGGATGGCTATGCCAACTGGACCACCCACGCGCCGCCGCACACCATCCCCGATGCGCCGGTCCCAAACGCCGCCCTCATCACCAGCCGGTACCCGTACAATGCGTGGCGCAACCTGACGCGCGTCACCGCCTTCGCAGCGCCCTACTACCTGGGGCCGCGCGACTGGGGGGTGGCCGGCGTGGCTGCCTGGACGGAGCCGCTGGGCAAGCACAGCCTGGCGGTCGGTGGGGCTGTTTCCCCGAAAGAGCCGTGGGACCGCAGCGCGTACGGCCTTGTCTACCTCAACAATCAACGCCGCCCCACGCTGGGGCTGTCGGCCTACCGCACCCCCATCTACGCGTCTACCACGTACGGCACCGACGTCTTGCTGGACCGCCGCACCAGCCTGGATCTGACGCTGGGGCTGCCGCTCGACCTTGCATTGGAGCCCTACACCAGCACGTCGCTGGGCGCGTTGGTGCGCCTTGTGGACATTGAGCCCGTCAACGTTTCAGACCTTGACCTGCGCGACCTCCCGCCGCCGGAAGCTGGGCAGCAACTGGAAGGGCAACTGGAGCTGAAGCGGGTGGAACGCCGCCCGCAGCAGGGGCAGACGGTGCATCCGCTGAGCGGGGGCGGCGTGCGCCTGCAGGTGCGCGGGGCGCTCCGTGCGCTTGGGGCCGATACGGAGTTTCTCCGCGGCGACCTGGCCGCGTACCGCATCCTGCCGGCTCCCGGGGTACATCGCCTGTTTGTGTACGGCCGAGCCCAGGTGCAAACCGGCCGTTCGCTTCCGCAAGATTACTTTGGCTTCTCGCGCACGGATGACATCCGCCTGAGCTTCCCCGGGGGGATGGGGCCCCTGCAGGCCTTCACCTACGGCCGCACCGAGCGCGTGCGCGGCCACCGCCAGTTTGCTCCGGGACGCCAGATGATGTTCGGATCGGTGGAGTACCGCGTGCCGCTTGTGCCGAGCCTGCAAACGCAGGTGCTGGGGCTCGTGCGCTTTGGAGGGCTGAGCGCGTCGGTGTTTGCGGATGCCGGCGTCGTGTGGCGCACCCTTGGCACCAATGCCACCGACCGCCGCACAGGTGTGGGGGGCGAGCTCCGCAGCGTCATCGCGCTGCCGGGGCTGAATGCCGGCATCGCCGTGGGCGTCGCGCAGAAGGGTCAGGACGTCTTCGGTGAGGCCTACGAAACGTA
>CAYFRR010000223.1:0-3615 GCA_964345505.1 uncultured Rhodothermales bacterium | reverse complement strand
CGGGCGGCCGCCGCACAGGAGGATGGCCGGCTGGCCCAAGAACTCGTACCTGCCAGCCCGCCGCCATCATTCGACCCCATCACGGTAGACAACACGGTGCGCGGCGACAGCACACTGGACAAGCTTGCCAGCCTTTCGCCGGTCTTCGTGAAGCCCTTTGGCACCGTCACTGCGGGCAACAGCTCCCCCCTCACCGACGGCGCGTCGGCTACGCTCCTGATGTCGGTCGACCGCGCGGCGGCAGAAGGGTACACGCCGCGGGCGTATCTGCGCGATTATACCTACGTGGCGCAGGACCCGGGTGCCGAACTGCTGCTGGGCCCGGCCTACGCCATCCCGCAGCTCCTCGACGCTGCCGGGCTCACGCTGGACGACATCGACGTGTTTGAGCTCCATGAGGCCTTCGCCGGCCAGGTGCTGGCTGTGCTCGCAGCGTTGGACTCCGAAGACTTTGCATCCCGTAGCCTGAACCGGGCGTCTGCCGTCGGCGCCGTCCCGATGGACAAGCTGAACCTGCGGGGCGGCTCCGTCTCGCTGGGCCACCCGTTTGGCGCAACCGGCGCGCGCCTTGTCACTACCGCCGCCAACCGACTGCACGAGGAGGATGGCCACTGGGCCCTCGTCGCGGCATGTGCAGCTGGCGGACAGGGGCACGCCCTGCTTGTGGAACGCGCGTAACGTTGAACGCGCGCAACACTTTGCTCTTCTCAATCGCTCACCCTCTTGCCCGCCCCCTATGTCTACCTCCGCGCCTCCTACTCTCGATTCCAGCCAACTCTACCTCGAAGTGGACGACGGCGTTGCAACCATCTGGATTGACCAGACCGACCAACGCGTCAACACGATTTCCGAAGAGACGCTGGACGCCCTCGAAGCCGCCATCGATGTTGTCGAGGGCCGCGCCGACGTCCAAGCAGTGGTGTTCATCAGCGGGAAAGATGACAGCTTCATCGCCGGCGCAGACCTCGACATGCTGAAGGGTTTCGACACCCCAGCCGACGTGGAAGCCCTCAGCCGCCGAGCGCATGCGCTGATCGACCGCGTGCAGCAGTCCACCAAGCCAACGGTAGCGGCTATCAACGGGGCCGCGATGGGCGGTGGGTTGGAGATGACGCTTGGCTGCACCTACCGGATCGCATCGACGCACGATAAGACGAAAATGGCACTGCCCGAGGTGCAGCTTGGACTGCTTCCGGGAGGTGGCGGCACGCAGTACCTGCCGCGCCTCGTGGGCCTACAGCAAGCGTTTCAGATGATGCTTACGGGCAAGAACGTATATCCCCGCAAAGCCAAGCGAATGGGGCTTGTCGATGCCCTCATACATCCGCCCGGGCTACATCGCGCGGCCGTCACGGCCGCACGGCAATTGGTCCATGGCACGCTCACACCCGAACGCGAGCCGCGCTCGCTCACCGAGCGGCTGTTGGAAAGCAATCCCTACAGCCGAAAGATCGTGTACGACAAAGCCCTCCAACGGACCGAGCGGAAAACCAAGGGCAACTATCCAGCTCCGGCCCGCATCGTGGAGGCCGTAAAGACGGGCATGGAAAAAGGACTTGAGGCCGGGCTCCAGCGTGAGGCCGAGCTCTTCAGCGAGCTGGCTTTCACGCCCGAATCCGAGGCGCTCGTGAGTCTCTTCTTCGCCAAACAACAGGGCGACAAGAACCCGCACCGCGCAGATGCACTGCCGGTACGCACCCTCGGGATGCTGGGCGCCGGCCTGATGGGCGCCGGCATTGCGCAGGTCTCGGCTGCCAATGGCCTCGAGGTGCAGCTTAAAGATCAAGACTTTGCGCAGGCGGCGAAGGGACGAAAGCAAATCTGGAAGAGCCTGTCGAAGGACGTGTCGAAGGGAATTCGGTCGTCCTTTGAGCGAGACGTGGTGCTGGAACGCGTGCAGCCTATCGGCGACTACGACGCCCTGGCGTCGGCCGACGTGGTGATTGAGGCTGTGCCGGAAAACCTGGATCTAAAACGGGCCGTCCTGGGCGATGTGGAGGCGGTCGTGCGGCCGGACTGTGTGATTGCCTCTAACACCTCCGCCCTGCCTATCGCGGAAATCGCGGAGGGGGCACAGCACCCCGAGCGCTTCATCGGGATGCACTACTTCTCCCCCGTGCCCAACATGCCGCTGCTGGAGATCATTACCACTGAACGCACCAACCAGGCGACACTGGCTACGGCGTATGCAGCCGGACTGAAGCAGGGCAAAACCGTCATCGTCGTGAACGACGGCCCGGGCTTCTACACAACACGGATCCTGGCCCTCTACATGAATGAAGCCTTGCTGCTGCTGGAGGAAGGCGCCTCATTCACCGAGGTGGACCGCGCGATGGAGCAGTTTGGCTTTCCCATGGGGCCCTTTGAGCTCTTCGACCTGGTAGGCATTGACGTGGGCGCCAAGATTACAGAGGTGATGGAGGAGCGCATGCTGGATGCGCACTTTTCCATCAGCCACACGGCGAAGCGCTTGTCCGATCAGGGCCTGGCCGGGCAAAAGACGAAGAAAGGATTTTACACATACAAAGGGGAAGGCACCAAGCTGGAAAAAGACGAGCCCAACAAAGACATCTATCAGCACGTGCCGGGGCGCGGCTCCACGTCGCTGGCCCCCAGCATGGTGCAGGAGCGGCTCGCGCTGATGATGGTCAACCAGGCGGTGCGCTGCCTGGATGAAGGCATCTTGCAGAGCGCTACCGACGGCGACCTCGGGGCCGTCTTCGGGCTGGGATACCCACCATTTCAGGGCGGCCCGTTCCGCTATGTCGACCAGACAGGCGCGGCCTCCATAGTGGGTCGCCTGAAGCAGCTGACGCGACAGTATGGACCCCGCTTCACGCCCGCTGATGGTCTTGTCGCGCATGCCGAAAACGACACCACCTTCCACGGGTAGGCACCCGCACAACCATCGAAGGCGGAGATCCTCACCGCGACACAAACGGGTTCCCCTCCACAAACCACCGCCAGGGCCGCTCGGTGCCCCGCGAGATGCCGATGCGTGGCGAAGTGCCGACCGTTAGCGCAGGGGCCTCAGGGTCGTCGGCGAAGTAGACCGGCGGGGCCGTCAGCATCCGTCCATGATGCGCCTCACCAATAGCAAACGCCTCCGTGAGCTTGCCAGGGCCGTTGGTGAGGTCCCGGTCGCGGCGTGCCGCCGGGCGGCGGGGCTGCATCGCCGCCAGCCCCTCCAGCGGCTCTACCGCCCGGATGAGCGCCGCCCCACACTCGCCTTCCGGCGCCGTCACAGCGTTCAGGAGCCAGTGCGTGCCGTAGCACAAATAGACGTAAGCCTCGCCCGGCGGGCCGAACAGGGCATAACCGCGCCCCTCGGTGCGAACCTCGCCTGTGTCCTGATCCAACAGCCCCCAGGCATGGCAGGCCGGGTCGTGCAGCGTGTACGCCTCCGTCTCCACCACCCGCCCGACCAGGCAACCACCCGGATGCTCGTGGACCAGCAGCTTGCCGATCAGGTCGGGCGCGACATCGGTGGCCGGGCGTTCATAAAACGAGGACGGTAGCGGGGTCATGACGCGTTAAAGGGATAGCACAGGAGAAACGTAACGCAGGTCTCGGTAAGCCCGTGTGGTACGCATTGTTCTACAGCCCCGAGATTAT
>CAYFRR010000222.1:0-3661 GCA_964345505.1 uncultured Rhodothermales bacterium | reverse complement strand
TTCGTCTCGAAGGTGCACTACGGCCCGCGGATGCCCATGACGCTGGGCGTGCCGTTCACCGACCTCTACCTGCCAAGCCCAAAGCTCCCCTACACGCGGATTCCCGGGTTCTCGTCGGTGCAGCGCAATGACAACATCGTATTTAACTGGCCTGAGTCGGAGGCCCCCACCGATCGCAAGATGCACTATATCAAACGGGTGGTGGGCCTCCCTGGCGAGGAAGTCTCCCTGCAGGATAAGGTGCCTTACGTTGACGGGACGCCGCTGGAGTTCAAGGACACCATGCAGTATCTCTGGCGCGTGACGCTGGACAGCGAGCGCACCCGCCTCCCGGGATCCCGCTTGCGCGAAATTGGAGTGACCACGACCCACGCCCTGCCCAGCGACAACGAAGTGGCCATTACCGCCACGCGGCAGGCCAGCGATGAGATCGAGAGCTGGTCGTACGTCGCCAACGTCGAGCCCTACATAAGCGGGCCGCACCCGCAGTATCGGCAGCGCCTCTATCCGGAAGGCTCCGACTTCACGCCGGATAACTACGGTCCGCTGACACTTCCGGCCGCGGGGATGACCGTGGACCTGACAGAGGAAAATTGGCGGGCATACGAGCCGGTGATACGCCGTTTTGAGGGCCGCACGACGGGACGGAACGGCGCGGCTTTCCAAATCGACGGGGAGGACGTGTCCTCGTACACCTTCAGCCAGGATTACTTCTTCGTGCTGGGCGACAACCGCGACAACTCAGAGGATAGCCGCTTCTGGGGCTTTGTGCCTATGGACCACGTGGTTGGTAAAGCGATTGTGGTATACTTCTCGTGGGATGCTGAGGCGACGATGCCACGGTTCAGCCGTCTCTTTAAAGGGATCCAGTAACCACACGCCGCCCAGCCCTTCCTCGGGGCATCTCAGGTGGGCTGCGTACTTACCGTGAGGCTCGAAGCCGGTCGAAGCGCTCCTGCTGTGGGGTACCGGGCGCTACATCGTAGGGATGGGCGGGGAGCTGCACGCGCTCCAGCACCGGGTAGCGGTTACGGAAAGAAAACGGCTGCGGATCGCCCGCTGGATCCTCGCCAATGACCAACACGATCGTCCCCTGCTCCAGAATGCGCCCCTGGCGACTTCCCACGCCCGTCGTGCCGGTGGAGGTGCGCCATGGATCGGCCCAGTTATAGATCCACTCGGCATCGGTATCCACGAGGCGCACACAGCCGCGACTTGTGGGGCCGCCGGTGGGCATGGGGTACTGGTGTATATGGATGCCGCGGGCGTCGTGGAAGTTGAACACCCAATACATCTCCCACGGCTCGTTGGGCGGGCTCAGCGTAGAGACGCGGTACTCGGTCTTCCAATTAAAATTGAAGCGCCCATTCGGCGTGGGGTATTGCGTGGGATCGCCCGTGTTGATGATGCCCCAGCGTTCCAACTCGCCATACTCGTACGCGGCCCAGGCCTGCGATGTCTTGTCCAGAACGAACAGCTTGTCAAACGAACGGCCGCCCGGGTAGTAGCGGGGAAAGGGGGCGTACGCCCGGAAGTCGACATCGAAAACCGTGGGGACTACCAGCGTGTCCCCAAGGGAAAGCTGCGTGACCAGGCGCCTGTTGATGAGCTCGACCACCCGCGTCCGCTTGCGTCCCTTCTCGACATCCCCATTCCCCAGCTGATGATACAGGTTGGCACGGGCCAGCACGTTGTTGTCGCGGCTGCTGGCCAGCACGTGGTACTCGTAGTACACCTCCGGGATGAGGTCGAGGGCAGTCTTCTCGAAGTTGACTACCTCCTCAATCTCGTTCTGGTTGATGTACCCTTGTGCCAGGAGGACCTGAGGCCACAGAAGCGCAGTGGCAAGAGCCACCAGGAGGAAAAGGGAACGGAGCTTCATGGTGCGGGGCTGACGGATGAGCGAGGGCAGGTCACAGCGGATTACGTGAGCAAGAGGCGTGCCTATGCCGCCGGCTGCCGGTTGGCCAAGCCGAACGCTGTGGCATGCCAGGAGGCATGGGCTGGCTGCTCGAACGCCCCGGCTCGCAGTTGCCCCACCGTGTTCACGGTCGGGTCAAATACGGGTGTAGCTGACGTCACCTCGCCTGCTTTCGCCAGCGCGCGAAACTCCGACCGGGTGGCATGCTGCACCGTGCCGTCGGGGTCGCGGTACAGGACCATCAGTGCGGGAAGCCACGAGACGTTCAGCGCCTCGCCGGTCTGCTCAACCATTTCTACCGAGGCATCAATCCCGCAGCCGGAGATATAGCCGCCCTTCAACTCGGCCGCAACAATCAAGAATCGGTCGCCGCGGATGACCGCATCGCCGTGCACGGGGCGTCCGTGTGAGGTCCAGTCCTCAAAGAATGTAGCCGCCCGCTTCAGAAAGATTTTTTGGGTAGCGGCGCTCATGGGCTCGGTGGCGGTGTAAATCCAGCACCGGGCTTGGGGGGGCATCTCAGGAAAGAGCGGAGCATCTATAGTGGCCATTGTATGAGGTGTGGGGATCAAGTGAGTAGAAAAAAGAGAAGCGGTGGGGCACCCAAGCGCCTTACGAGGAAGCTGACGCGTCAAGTTCGATAGTTTCGATGCGGAGCTCGGCGGTCCGTAACCGGGCGAGGCATGCGTTGGCGGCATCCATACCCTCCTCGTAAGCCTCCAGGGCTTCCTCAAGGGTCACGTCGCCGTCCTCCAGTGCGGCTACACGGGCTTCCAGGCGCTGGAGTGCCGCGTCAAACGAAGGATTGGGTTCAGCCATAACGAAGGAAGGAACATCAGGTTAGGCTCCAAGCCCGGGGGCGACGGTGGAGCAGAAGTGTGTATTCATACAGCTTTACTGATGGGCCCTCGTTAGGTTTTCAGCTTGATCGTTACTCTTGGTCGAGGTGTTGGCCTCGGTGCTGCGCGCAGCGGGGAAATAGGCGGCCTTCCGCAATGAGTTTACCCGGTAGGCACGTGGACGGCGGGTGATTGCGGCGATGGATCGTCGCTTGTGAACGGTCGCCGCAACCAGTACCTTCCACAACAGCAGGAAGCCTATGCCCCTCACGTCTGTCCGTCATCAACCCGTTACACGCATGGATCTTGGACTATCAGGAAAAGTGGCCCTCGTGACCGGCGCCAGCCGCGGCATCGGGAAGGCCATCGCTGCAGGACTGGCGGCCGAGGGCTGCCCCGTGGCCATCTGCGCACGCACCGAGGAGACGCTGACGGCCACGGCGGAGGAGCTGCGAACCCACGGCACAGACATCCTGGCCGTCCCCCTCGATCTCACCGAGCAGGAGGCGCCGGCGCGCCTGGTCGATACGGTCGTCTCACGCTTTGGCCGGCTGGACGTGGTCGTCAACAACGTCGGCGGCAATCGCCGCAAGCCGTTCGAGGAAACTACCGATACCGACTGGGACGCCATCCTGGATCTCAACTTCAAGTCGCATGTGCGCTGCACGCGGGCTGCGATTCCCCATCTGCGGGCGGCAGGGCAGGGGAGCGTGATCTTTATTTCGTCCATCTTCGGTCGGGAGGCGGGCGGCGCGGGTCTCTCCATCTACAATACGACCAAGGCGGCCCTCAACAGCCTCAGCAAGATCATCGCCCTGGAGCTGGCAGCAGAAGGGATCCGGGCGAATGCGGTGGCGCCGGGGTCCATTCGCTTTCCGGGTGGAAGCTGGGATCGCCGCGT
>CAYFRR010000221.1:0-3719 GCA_964345505.1 uncultured Rhodothermales bacterium | reverse complement strand
CAATACCTTTACGACGGATGAACCGTGTGTTTTTGGATACGGGGTATCTCATTGCGTTGGAAGCCTCAGATGACCAGTACCACGAGGAGGCAATCCAGCACTGGAAGATGTCGTTGCCCGACATTTCGTCGATTGTCACAACCACCTACGTTTTTGATGAGGTGGTGACGTTTTTCAACAGCCGCGGGCATCACGCAAAGGCGGTCGAAATTGGTACACGGCTGCTCAAGAGTCCCCGAGTTAAGGTGGTTCGCGTAACCGAAGAGCGTTTCGGCGCTGGCTGGCGTCGGTTTCAAGATCGATCCGACAAGCGATACTCGCTTACAGATTGTATCTCGTTCATCGTAATGGAACGGCGCGGATTGGAAGAAGCGTTAGCATTTGACCAGCATTTCGAGCAAGCAGGCTACCAAACACTTCCAGAGCAGCGTGGGACATAACATGTCATTGCAGCCGACGACGGGCAGTTGCCATTTCCGGTGGTTGGCGACTTGTGAATCTTCCTGCACGTTTTGAAGCCCGTCGCGGCTGAGCTCTCCCGTCATGTAGCCATAGAAGCATCCTCCGGGCTAATCCGCTATTCTGTGTTTACTTCTCCGTTTCCGACCGGCGCTAAGTCATGGACTGGAAACAGCGAATCGCGATCAGTCCACATCCGTGCAGCGGGCTTCTCGCGCCACCAGATGCTGGGCGAGCTGCTCGGTTTGGAAGAAGCAGACGTTGTTGAGGCGGCCCTTCGCTATGCGCGTCGTCGCGTTGATCATCCCGTCTTTGCGGCATGACGGAGGTTTGGATTTATGCGCAGTGCTGCCCGGGCACGCCTCAGCTGCCTTCGGCCTTCTCTTCAGCGGTCTGTGGCTGCGGACGCGCCAGGGCACCGCCCAGCGCCGCCAGCCCCGCCGGCAGCGCACCAACCAGCGCGGTGACCGGGTAGAGCGTCCACGGAGCTGGAAGCTGTAGCAGCGTCGCCACGCGGGGCAGCAGGACGGTTGAGGTCGTGAGCGCCGCGTACCCGGCCATCCCAAGCCATCCGAGCGCAACGGCGCCGGCCACAAGGAGCGCCGTACGACCGGGCCGGCATGGCGACACCAGACCAGCGGCCAGGCCAACGCCGACCACAATCCACCATGGAGCGAACAGCTGCAGGATCACTGTGCTGACGAGCACGCTCACAAAAAGACCGACGGACGCGCGCATGTTATCGTGGGGACAGCGTGAGCGTGGCGGTGGCTGCGGCGCGGGCCTCGGCGGCTGAGCCGAAGATCTCCACCGGATGCAGCACCCCCGCAGCCCAGTCCTCGGTGGCCTGGTCGTAGTGCGGGCTCCCGGGATTCCCCGACGGACCGCCCGGGTAGTGCACGAACGCGCGCATGGAGTCGCCCGCCTCTACGATCATGCGGCGGGAGACGCCAAACGCGTTGCGGCTGACGTTCACGGTGCGGGCTTCCCCGCTCACCTCCAGGTCAGACCGCCCGAACCCCGCCAACCCGGCCAGATGGGGAATGCCAACGGCCCGGTTGGCGCCGTAGCGCCACCCGGCGGGGTCGGTTCCGTACTGCTCAACAAAAGCCGCCGCTGATTCCCGAAAGGACGTATTCACGGCAGCGGCCACATCTACCGGAAAGGCCTCATGCTGGCCCTCGTGCAGATAGTGCGCGGTGACATGCAGGCTGGGTCCCTCCGTGAGGACCTCAGCCGCCTCCAGCGGAGCAAAGACGGGCTGCCACAGCTGGTGCCGCAGGGCATCGCGCCAGCGATTAGCAAAGAGAGCCGCCTCGCTATCGACCGTATACGTGAAGTCCCAGGCCTCCAGCCGGTCCGCCAAGGCGTGCGCAGCGTCACTGAACCCCTCACGATTCAGATAGGCCAGCGCGGGGCGCAGCATGTACGCCGTCGTCGGGGAATACACATCCATCTGCAGATCGCGCATGGCCCCCACCGTCAGCCCCTCCCCCGTCTGCAACACCTCGTGGATACGATTGGCCCGGGCGAACGAGGCGTAGTTGACGCCGAGAGTATACGGGTACGTCGACCGGTCGGCCGGCCGCTGGTTGGCATTTACCAGAAACCCTTGGGCGGGGTTGCGCACGTGGGGCAGCTGTGCAAACGGGATGAACGCCTCCCAGTCGTAGGCCGGATCGCGCCCGTCGTTGATGTAGCGGCCCTGCCCGGGGAAGCGAACCGGCAGATCGCCCGTGTGCCACGCCGCAATGGTGCCTCCCCGGTCTGCGTACAGGAAGTTGAGGTTAATCGCCTCCGTATCACGCAAGCCCTCGGCGAAGGCGTCGGCGTCGGTAGCGGCGTTGATCTGCCGCAGGCCACGGATGAAGTTACTCGGGCGCAGCGCAGCCCACTGCAGCGCATGCCCGCGCGGATACTTTCGCGAGACCAGCCGCGTGCCCTCGGCCGGCTGCGCGATCGGGCCGTGGTGCGTGTAGCGGACGGTATCCACCACCGGGGCGCCGCCCCGCACGTGGATCGTCTCAGGCCGCAGCGTCACCGGCTTGTACACGCCATCGTGCAGGTATTCGAGCCGCCGCTCGTCCCGAAAGGCAATCTCATAGACATCAAGCGCCCGGGAGGTCCCCGCCGTGATGCCCCACGCCACCGCTTCGTTAAAGCCGATGGCCACGCCGGGCAGCGACGGAATGTGCCCGCCGTACACGCTAAGGTCGCTCCCGTTATTGAGGTACACCTCGTACCAGATCGACGGAAACGTCGTGCGCAGGTGCGGATCGCTGGCGAGGAGGGGATGTCCGCTGGCCGTCTTGCTGCCGTGCACGACCCAGGCATTGCTACCGGCGCCGGGCTGAGCATCCAGCATCGCGGTGGGCAGGTCAAGGCTTGCCACCACCTGCGGGACGAACGTATCTGCTGGCGCCACCCGCGTCTCGGGCTCGAAGTCCCAGGCGTGATCGGGCGGCACCATGGGCTCTACGGCTGGCAGCAGCGGATCCGGGTACAGCAGCGCATACGTGCGCTGGTCCATCAGCGCCCGCGCGTTTGTCTGTGCCAGCGCCGAGGTGCCACTGGTGAGCGTCTGCGCCAGGTTCATCAGCATAAGCGTGATGTGGAGCGGCTCGAACGGCTGGGGCGCGTAGTTGAGAATTTTAAATTCCAGCGGATAGGTGCGCCGGGTGAGGCCGTCGATGTGAGCGTTGACCCCGTCGGCGTAAGCCTGCAGCAACGCGGCGCTCTTCGGATCCTCCTGGATGCGCTGCAGGTGCCGCTCCGCGCCGTACACCATCCCCATGCGCCGCTGTCCGCGGTCGTACGCGATGGCCCGCTCCCCCAGCACCTCCGCCAGCGTCCCGGCCGCCGCGCGCGTCTGGAAGTCCATCTGCCAGAGCCGATCCCGCGCCGTCACATACCCCAAGGCGAAGTACAGGTCACGATCGTTGGAGGCATAGAGGTGCGGCACCTGCCGGGCGTCATAGAAGACCTCCACCGGAGCCTCCAGCGCCTCGTGCGCCAGGGTGTGCTCCGCCCGGTCGGCCGAGGCCATCTGCTGCCAAAACCCGGTGAACGGACTCATGAAGGGCCCCACCGGCGGCAGCGGCCCCTGCGGCGTCGACAGCGCCCAGGTCAGGCCGCCTACCACAACCAGTAGGACAAGCGCGATAAACCGTCGAACGCGGGTGGACATAGACGCTGGGGGTCGACTACCGATAGAATGTACCATACGCCATCGGGCAACGAGCTGCAACCCTAAGGCGCCG
>CAYFRR010000220.1:0-3751 GCA_964345505.1 uncultured Rhodothermales bacterium | reverse complement strand
GCGACGCGCTTGACGGAATCGACAAAGGCAGTGCGGTCGCGCAGGTCGCGCAGGGCTTCCTCGGGGGCTACCCCGTCATCGCGCAGCAAGCGAAACCGATCGGTGTTGCGGATCAGGTTATCCAACAGGGGCTGGCGCTGCTGCCAAAAATAGGCAAACGGGTCGTACCCCTCCTGTGCGGTGTAGTCGTTGATGTCATTCCCAAGGAACCACCCGTTGGCGCGGCTCCACTCATAATCCACGACGGACTGCAGGGCGGTCATCGTCTCGTCGACGGCGTCCTGGGCAGCCTGCTGGATGCGGGAATCGACGGTAGTGTAGACGCGCAGGCCCTCACCGTAGATGTCCCGGCCAGAGTCGGTGCGCCACCGGGCCAGTTCGTTGCGCACGTGTTCGGCGGCATAAGGGGCAAAGCTTTCTGTGATTTCGGCCGACCGGCGCTCGGCTTCTACCGGTTTCCCACGCAGCTCGGTGTAGCGCGCTTCCGACAACAACCCATGACGCACCATCTGGCGCATCACCACGTTGCGGCGGCCCTGGGCGTTCTCGGGGTTCCGTACGGGGTTGAAGAAGGTGGTGGCTTGCAGCATGCCTACGAGGGTAGCAGCCTGCGGTACCGTGAGGTCGGCAGCGGTGGTGCCGAAATACGTCCAGGAAGCAGCTTCAATGCCAAAGGCGTTATTGCCAAACGCCACCGTGTTGAGGTACATCTCAACGATCTCCCGCTTGGTGTACCGGCGCTCCAGCTCGACCGCGGTACGCATCTCCTTTAGCTTCCGTCCGATCGTTGCCTCAAACCCGATCTGCTCATTGTACAGGTTGCGGGCCAGCTGCTGCGTGATGGTCGACCCGCCCTGCCGGTCGCCCGTGAACACCGTTTGGGTAACTGCCGAGGCCGTGCGAAACAGATCCATGCCCCAGTGCTCCATGAACCGGTGGTCTTCCGTCGCAATGAGGGCATTCACCACATGCGGCGACATGGCGTCGTAGTCGACCCACGCCCGGTTCTGTCGTCCGTAGCGGGCAAGCTCCTCGCCATCGGAGGTGTAGGCGATAGTCGCGAGATCCAGGGACGGGTTCTCCAGCTGCTGCAGCGATGGGAGGTCATCGCCTACGGCAAATAGCCACAGCCCGATGCCAAGTACCGCAATCAGCACGATGCCTGTGAGCACGGAAAGAACGGCCACAGCCTGCGCCAGCCGAGGATTTTTGAAGCGCCGCGCAAAGAAACCGTCGGGTTTGTCTTGCCCAGGTGAGGAGGCCCCCCGGCGCGCCTTCGGATCGCTGAAGTATCGATTCAGCTCGTCGTCAGAATAATTGGATGCCATGAAATAAAAAGGCGGCGTAACAGAGGGGTAAAGGGCGGCATTCCGGTGATGCATCGGGCGCTTGTACAAGCCCATGTATGCATCTAAAATAGCACGGCATCAACTTCCTCGGCTGCCCAACCGTTCCAACGGCTGAGGTAGAGCCCTGTGGCGTCAATTCGGGCAAACGTCCGGTCGTCTCGCCAGCAGCCCGTGTTTACGTAGTGTCCGTCAGGCCAGGATTGAAGGTCGGCGATGTGCGTGTGCCCCATGGCTACCATATCAATCGAGGTACGCTTCAGGATGGCATGCGCCAGCGCCCGCACCTCACCCGCTGCGCGCAGGCTGGGGCGCTTTCCACCGTACTGGTGGCTCACCCATCGTGCCAGCCCAATGCCCAGATCGGCCGGCAGCAGCGAGCGGTAGAGCGCCGTGGGGACGGGGTGGCGCAGGAGGGGCTTGATGCGCCGGTAGGGCTGGGCAGACGTCGAGAGGCCATCGCCATGACGGAGGTAGAGCCGGTGGCCAAAATGGGTGGCCGCCATCGAGTCATGCACGAACCGGGCCCCCCATTCATCGCGCACGTACGTGCGATGCCACGGATCGTGGTTGCCTGCCAGGTATGTGATCTGCACGCCGCGGTCGGCCCAGGTGGCGAGCAGCCCCTGAAGTCGCACAAAGCCTCGAGGAACGACATGTCGGTATTCGATAAAGCAGTCGAAGAGGTCGCCCAACAGATATACGTGCGTGACCCGGGCCTGATGGGCTTTGAGGCAGCGGACGAGCGCAAGCTCCTCACGTTGCGCCGTATCGGCAGGGCCCTCTCCCAGATGCGCGTCGGAAACGATGAGGACCATGCGGCGGGGCAGCTATTCGGGAAGCCGTAGACGGAGCGCCCGCTCGGCGTCCGGCGGGATCCAGGGAGGCAGGGAATCTCGACGCACCAGCGGGCGCTCATGATCCGCTCCTTCCAGCCGAGACCGCAGGACCGACTCCACCGCCTGCCGTTCCCAAGGCTTTGCCGTATGATCGTCCGCGGCGTCTCCAAACAGGTGCTGTCGCCACGCCGGGGGAAGGGGGAGGCGCTCCAGCCGCGCACGCAACGTGCTGTCGAGGGCAGGCTTGAAGAGATGAGCGTTTACGGCACGGGATGTCGGGTGGTCAACGGGGTTCAGGTAGGAGGGGCGGGGCATGTGGTGCCCTTCCGGCGCGCGAAACTGTGCGTCCTCCAGCGCTGGGTTGGCTTCAAGCAGGCGTTTGGCGAAGGTGGCCACGATGGGTAGCGCCGTGCGGCCGCCCTGTGCCGACTGGCTGGTGCGCAGGCGCAGCTGCGGATCGTTGAAGCCCACCCAGGCGCCCATCGCCAGCGACGGGTGCAGGAGCACGAACCACCCGTCGGCGCCGTGCTGTGTGGTCCCAGTTTTACCTGCCAGGTCGCCCTGCAGCCCATAGGTCGTCCGCAGGGCGGCCCCCGTGCCGTAGGAGACGACGTCCCGGAGCATGTCCAGCGTCAGGTACGCCGTGTAGGGAGAAAAGCCGCGCTCAGCTCGTGAGCCAAATGTTGCAACGGTCGTATCCGTGCGTCGCTCAATATGTGAGATGAGGTGGGGGGCGGAGGCACGGCCTGCGTTAGCCAGCGTGCCGTACGCAGCGGTGAGGTCAAGCAGCGTGACCTCGCTGGTGCCCAGGGCTAACGACGGCACCGGGCGTTGCGGCGTCTGGAGGCCGGCCCGGCGCGCAGCATCGGCTACCGCCTCTGGCCCCAGGGCCATCCCCACATGAGCGGCGATCGTGTTGGTGGAATAGGCCAGCGCTTCGCGCAGCGTCAGGGCCTCATGGGAAGCGCCTCCGCTGGCATTGCGGGGGCGCCAGGGGGTGCCATTCGGCTGGCGGTACGTAACGACGGAATCTTTCACCAGCTCGAAGGGCGAGTACCCCCGTTCCACGGCGGCTGCATACAGGAACGGTTTAAAGGTAGAGCCCGCCTGGCGCCGGGCTTGCCCTGCCTTGTCAAAGGCATCGCGGGTATGGTCTCGCCCACCTACGTAGGCTCGGACGGCTCCAGTGTGCGGATCAAGCGCCACAAAACCGGCATCCACGTGGGTCTGTGCCAACCGTAGCGAATCAGTGAAGGACGGATCTCGGAGCAGCTGCGCTTCAGCTGTAGCAGGCGTGTGCCCTTGTGTCCGCAAGGTGCGGTACGCCTCCGTACGTCGGAGATAGGTCTGCACGCGCTCAGGATGGGCGTCCCACCAAAACTGGAAGGCGTCAGGCCGTCGCTCGTCTCCGGCTTTTTCTCCAGCGCCTGCCACAGGTGTGGCCTCGGCCCACTGATCATCCGCCAGCGTTTGGATGCGCTGGGTCTCTTGCGTCACCGCCTGGAGTGCCATCTCCTGCAGCGAGGCGTTCAGTGTGGTGTAGACCCGCAGGCCGGCCCGGGCCGG
>CAYFRR010000219.1:0-3779 GCA_964345505.1 uncultured Rhodothermales bacterium | reverse complement strand
CAACCGGCGGCGGGTCGCGTGGAACGACCACGCCTGCCAAGGGTGCCAACGTCATGCCAGCGTGCCGCTGGCCTGTCTGCTACCCTCCTCTCATCGCGTACCAGCTGCCGCTATGGCCTTTGGCAACAAACCCCAACCCCTGGGCGAGGTCCTGCAGGAGCTTATTGAGAAGATGGGCCTGCAGCATCGCATTGATGGCGCCCGGGTGGTAGAGGCCTGGGCGTTTGTGGCCGGGCCACAGGTTAATGCCGTGACCGACAACGCCTGGTACCGCAAGGGAAAGCTGTACGTCCGCATCCGATCGGCGGCCTGGCGGCACGAGCTGCACCTCCGCCGCAACGAATGGTTGCGCCGCGTAAACGACGAGCTCGGGCGCGACATCGTGCAGGAGATCGTGTTTCGGTGAGCGCGGGATGCTTCCTCAGGGCGCGACCGGCTCAGGCCTGCAACAAATGCCCGACACGGCAGAAGCGCATCGGGCATTCAAGTGCTGCAGCGTGCAACCGGTGGGTCACTCCTCAAACTTGCGGAACGCCACCGACGTGTTGTGGCCGCCAAAGCCGAAGGCGTTGCTGATGGCCACATCTACCGTCCGATCTACCGGTTCGTTAACCGTGTAGTTCAGGTCGCAATCCGGGTCGGGCGTTTCGAAGTTGATGGTTGGCGGCACGCGGTTGTTGCGCACGGCCAGGATGGTAGCGATGGCTTCCACCGCGCCGGCAGCCCCCAGCAGATGGCCGATCATGCTCTTGGTGGACGAGAGGTTCATCTCGTAGGCATGGTCTCCAAAGACGTTCTTAACAGCCATCGTTTCGGCCGCATCCCCCAGCGGGGTCGATGTCCCGTGCATGTTAAGGTAGTCCACCTCCTCCGGCTTCAGATTGGCATCTTGCAGGAGGTTATTCATCGCGAGCGTGGCACCCGTCCCGTCCGGATGCGGCGCGGTCATGTGGTGCGCGTCCGCTGACATCCCGATGCCGATGATTTCGGCGTAAATCTTAGCGTCGCGCGCCTGGGCGTGCTCCATCGACTCCAGCACAAGCGCGCCACCGCCCTCGCCCAGCACGAAGCCGTCACGGTCTTTGTCAAACGGCCGGCTGGCCTTTGCAGGCTCCTCGTTGCGGGTAGAGAGGGCGCGAAGCGCGTTGAAGCCCCCGATGCCCAGCTCGGCTACGCACGCCTCCGAGCCCCCACAAAGCATCGCATCGACCGTGCCCCGTTGGATGAGCATGAAGGCATCGCCAATGTTGTTGTTGCCCGTGGCGCAGGCTGAAATGACGCAGTAATTCGGGCCACGAAAGCCGTACTCCATCGAGATCAGCCCGGGAGCCATGTCGGGAATGAACAGGGGAATAAAAAATGGCGAGAGTCGCCGGGGGCCGTCCTCGTTGTAGACCGTCACTTGGTCGTGGAAGAGCTGCATCCCGCCGATGCCGCTGCCAAACGTAACGCCAATGCGGCCCCGTTGCTCGTCGGTCAGGTTCTCATAGTCCAGCCCGGAATCCAGCACTGCCTGCTGGGCGACGCCCATGGCAAACTGCGCGTAGGGGTCGAGGCGGCGCGCCATCTTGCGATCCACGTAGTCGTTCGCGTCGAACCCGTGCACTTCACAGGCAAACTTGGTGTCGAACGCTTCGGTGTCGAACTTGGTGATGGGAGCAGCGCCGCTCTCGCTCCGCATCATGGCCTCCCAGAAGCTATCCACGCTGAGCCCCAAGGGGGTTATAGCGCCCATACCGGTGACGACAACCCTGTGCGATGGTGTAGACATGGTGTACCCTGTAATAATGCAATACGGCGGAGAGGGAGGAGCGCCCGGAGATACAGCAGGAAAATACAGCAGGAGCTCCGGACACGCGTGGGGAAACCACGCCGGGCGGTGCAGCAGATGCGTTACCGTACGCCAACACCGAGGCGCCGACGCACGCGCCATCCGGGACCTGTGCCCGGTGGCGGCACGCCGAGTGTCGGCCCGTAACACCAGCGCGTTAGCCCCAGTGCGGTAGCTGCACGCGATCAGGTATACTTGGTTTAGCTGGCGTGCTCTTGCAGGTAGGATACCGCGTCGCCCACGGTGGCAATCTTCTCAGCGTCTTCGTCCGGAATGGTCAGATCGAACTCTTTCTCAAACTCCATAATGAGCTCAACCGTGTCCAGCGAGTCGGCGCCGAGGTCGTTAGTGAAGGAAGCTTCGGGGGCAATGTCGGACTCATCCACACCGAGCTTGTCTGCGATAATAGCGTGTACTTTTTCTGCGCGATCGTTTGCCATGAGCGTGCGGCCTCTTGCGTGAGGGATAGGATAAACGTAAAAATGAACGTGTAAAGGGAGGCAGCGCCTCCACAGTTCCGTCGCCGGGCGCCGCAACCTGCACGCGAGCACCTCGGCTGTTGGACGGAAGCTACAACAGACACACGGCAGAAGCAACGGCTGCGCCACGCCTCACCTCGCGTTCTGTGGTAGCGGGTGATATAGACGTTTGCTCACCTTTCGTTCCTGCCGGCCGTAGCCGCTGGCGAACCATGGGGCAAAGGTAGCGTTGCACGTCCTCTTTCTACATTCGCTACGCACCCTCACCAAGCGACCGCTGCTACCCTCATGGCTTACCTGTTCACGTCGGAATCCGTCTCGGAAGGACACCCGGACAAAGTCGCCGACCAGATCTCCGATGCCATCCTGGATGCCCTTCTCAGCCAAGACAAGCACAGCCGTGTGGCGGTGGAGACGCTGGTAACGACCGGGCTGGTGGTGCTCTCAGGCGAGGTGCGCACGGACGCCTACGTGGACATGCAGGAGATCGCCCGTGGGGTCATCCGGGACATCGGCTACACCGATCCGCTCCTGCGTTTCGATGCGGACTCCTGTGGCGTGCTGACCAGCATCCACGAGCAGAGCCAGGACATTGCGCAGGGCGTGGATGCCGACAACGACGCCATCGACCAGGGCGCAGGCGACCAGGGTATGATGTTCGGGTACGCCACCGACGAGACGCCCGAGTACATGCCGATGCCTATCAGCTTCGCGCATCGCCTCGTACGCGAGCTGGCTACCCTCCGGAAGTCAACCGACAAGATGCCCTACCTGCGCCCGGATTCAAAGAGCCAGGTGACCATCGAGTATGCGGACGATCGAAAGACGCCGCGCCGCGTGCATACCATTGTGGTGTCTACGCAGCACGACGAGGACGTGACGCAGGCCCAGATCGCCCGTGACGTGCGTGAGATTCTCATTCCGCGTGCGATCCCCGAGGAGTTGCTGGACGACGACCTCATCTTGCACGTGAACCCCACCGGGCGCTTCGTCATCGGCGGGCCGCACGGCGATACCGGCCTCACAGGCCGGAAGATCATTGTGGATACCTACGGCGGAAAAGGCGCCCATGGCGGCGGCGCGTTTAGCGGCAAGGATCCGTCCAAGGTGGACCGGTCAGGTGCATACGCGGCCCGCCACGTCGCTAAGAATATCGTGGCGAGCGGCCTGGCCCACGAGGCTGAGGTGCAGCTGGCTTACGCCATTGGCGTGGCCGAACCGGTCTCCGTCGACGTGCAGACGCACGGTTCGGGGACGCTCTCCGACGAGGCGCTGGTGCAGATCGTGCGGGAGACCTTCGACTTGCGCCCCGCGGCCATCACAGCGCGGTTTGGGCTGCTGGATGTAGCCTATCGGCGCACGGCCGCCTACGGCCACTTTGGCCGGCCGGAGTTTCCGTGGGAGCAGCTGGATTACGTCGACCAGCTGAAGAGTGCCGCGCGGCAGAATGGCGCGCCGGTGGCGTAGCG
>CAYFRR010000218.1:0-3821 GCA_964345505.1 uncultured Rhodothermales bacterium | reverse complement strand
CGCCAGTCCTTCAGATTCAGAAGCCTGGTGTGTAAAAGGCCTGTTTTTTATCGGATTGGACTCGAACTATGTGCGTCCTTGAAGTTTGGGTGCGCACATGTGATAGCGCTTCCAAGACCCAGCGTTGCCCCCCTTCAAGGCTACTTTTGCGTTGCGCACGATCACGTGTTTGCTGGTTTTCTCATTTCATGAGGCAGGGGTATGACATACACGACCACGGTATTGGTGATAGGGGGCGGCGCCACGGGGACCGGCATTGCCCGCGATCTTGCCCTTCGCGGCATCGACGTGACGCTGGCTGAGCGCGGCGGGCTCTCCAGCGGGGCCACCAGCCGCTCGCATGGCCTGTTGCACAGCGGCGCGCGCTACGCCGAGGCCGACCGCACCGGTGCGGAGGAGTGCATCGCCGAGAACCGCGTGCTCCGCGCCATCGCCGGGCACTGCATCCGTGATACAGGCGGGCTGTTCGTGCAGCTTCCGGAAGACGACGCGGACTACTTCGACGAAAAGCGTGCGGCCTGTGCTGAGATTGGGATCGAGACGCGCCTGCTCAGCGCAGCCGAGGCTCAAAACGAGGTCCCCGGGCTGTCCGACAGCGTAGTGCGTGCCATGTGGGTGCCAGATGGCGTGGTGTATCCTTCCCGGCTGAGCGCTGCCAACGCTGCCGACGCCGAAGCGCACGGCGGCACCATCTATCCGCATGCGCCGCTGGAGGATCTCGTCGTCGAGAACGGCCGCGTGGTAAAGGCCACCCTCGGAGGCGCGGTCGACGAAACCATCGTGCCCCGGTTTGTGGTGAACGCTACGGGTGCCTGGGCCGAGCATATCGCTGCCATGGCAGGCGTTTCCGTAGAGATGGCCCCGTCGCGGGGCGTGATGGTTTCGGTGGCCTACGAGGGCCTCGGGCCGGCGCTCAACCGCTGCCGCGACCCCGAGGATGGCGACATCATCGTGCCGCACGACGGTGAGGTGGTGCTCGGCACAACGAGCGTTCCAGTCACGAACCCCGACGACTACGAGGAAGCCGACTGGGAGATTGAGAAGTCGATCCGGGAGTGCGCGCAGATGCTGCCGGCAGTAGCCGGCGCCCCCACCGTGCGTACGTGGTGGGGCGTGCGGCCGCTCTACGCGCCTGATGAGCAGAAAGGCGACCGTCGAGGGATCTCCCGCGGCTTCTTCGTGCTCGACCACGCCAACGACGGCGTCGATAACTTCTTCAGCATCGTAGGCGGTAAGCTCACCACGTATCGGCAGATGGCGGAAGCCGTGGCCGACCAGATTAGCGAGCGGCTTGGCATAGACGCTGACTGCACCACAGCCACGCGCCCATTGCCCGGCGCCGACGATCCCGCTGAACTGGATGCCTTCGTGGCGCGCTACGATGCGCAAGGCCCGACGGATGCGGATGTGGTGCGTGCTGGCGCGCCCGTGAAGGCGTAGAAAGCAGGCGATGCGACAGGTGCGGGGTATTCCTCCTTGCAGCCGCCACCCCGAGCCGTTACCGCTCGGCCGCAAGGATCTCCGCCATCTCGCCACCGATTTCGCGCATGGCCCAGTCGACGTACCCGGGGTCGCGGTCGATGACATCACTGACCGGCGTGCCCTTGTGCTTGCCAAAGGCAAACACCACCGTGCCGCCCTCCTGTTTTAGTTTGCGGTCGGCGTCCAGGTAGGGGTGGCGCACGGCCTGGACCACGGCCGGCAACGCGCCTTCGAGCTTGTGCTGCTGCACCTGCCCGCTCAGTACGCGCAGGGTGGCATCCACGTCGGACAGGGCGCGGTGCTCCTGGTGAAACAGCATGCCACTGTAGTGCTGGACCGCCCGCTCCAGCGAGTGCGGGACGTACTTGCGGAAGATGTGATACGCGTCCAGCAGGTGCCGGTCGGCAGGCCCGGGCAGCGCTGCTCCGGCACGGGCGTAGGCGCTCTCCAGCATGGGCAAGTCGAAGCCCTGCGCGTTGTAGCCCGCGAGGTCGCTGTTCTCAAAGAAAGGCTGCAACTCGTCCAGCAGCGCTTCAAAGCGCGGCGCATCGGTGAGCATGTCTTCAGAGATGCCGGTCAGCTCGGTGATCTCCTCCGACACCCGTCCCCGGGGTTTGACGAGGCTCTGAAACGAGCGCACCTGCCCTTTGGGCGAGACCTGCATCAGCCCGATGTCGATGATCTCGTCCGTGTCTGTATCCACCCCGGTGGTTTCGAGGTCGAAGACGGTGAGCGGGCGGGTGAGCTCCAGGTGGCGAAGCAGGTGTTGAATGTGCGGCGCTGGCATGCGGGGTGCGGGGCGTAATGAGAAAGCAAAACGGACAGGTCAGGCTGTTTGAGCCAGGAGCTTCTGCAGGCGCGCCGCAAAGACGGGGGCGTTGGGAAGCGTAAGAATAACCGGGTTCTTGCGGTTTTCGAGCGTGAGGCGGACGGTATTATCCTCCAGCGAGAGCTCCTCGTCCAGCACCCGTCCGATGCGGTAGCTGCGGGAGCCATCGCCGACCAGCAGGATGCGGCGGTCCGTGAGGTAAATCTGCCCATCGATATCGGTTTCGTAGCCGACTTCTTTGTATTGCACATTGTCGCGCTGAAACCGCTGCTGGATGCGGGCGACGAGTTGCCGTCCGCGACCACCGAAGTAGCACGTCTCCCCTTGCTTGAGGCGCACGTCGGCGTCTACCGGTGCCAGGTCGCCCGCGAGCTCCTCGCGCAGGACGGCCATCACGTTGATCGTCTCGAGTTCTTCTCCGATGACCGCGTCGTCCAGCCCCAGGCGGTCGGCCAGGCGGCGGAGCGCGGCTTCCTCGGCTTTGGTAAGGTGATGGTCCGCCAGCAGCGCGTCGAGTAGCGCCGTGAAGGCATCGGCCTTGACGGCATCCTGCAGGTCACCCGGGAGGGCGGTCGCTGCTTCAAACCCGCGCAGGTCCTCGGCCGTCACCGCGTCGTCGTCCTCTGTAGCGCGGTGCACGAGCGCCTCGTACAGCTGAAACTCCAGCCAGGCGCGCTGTGCCGGTCCGAGGCGAGTCGCCGACGGCGCCTGCAGTGCCGGCCGCGGGTCGCCGTGATGGTCCAGCGCCTCCAGCCCGCGCTGCAGCTCGGCTTCGGCCTTCTGGTTGCGCCATCGCTCCAGGGCCCCATACCCCACGGCTACGAAGGGCAGTGTGAGGGCGATGGCCAGGGCGATGGGCCCAAGGTACCCCGCAATCACCATCCCCAACAGCGAGACGCCAAGCCCTACAGCCGTCCGGTTCCAAGCCGACGGGAGGGCCGGCACCTCGACGGGCGGCAGGTCGTTAGGCGCTACCAGCGGGTCAAACGTGAGTCCGGTATCCACAAACAGTTCCGTCGTGCCCGGCGCAGCGGCCTCCTCTTCCGCACCTTCCACGCCTACGCCGCGACCGGCGGCCTGACGTTGGCGTTTGCCCAGCTGCTCGCGGTAGTACAGCCCGTGGCGGCCACCGTGGACGTAGGCTCCGTTCTTATTTATGCCCAGACGCGCGCCGGTTACACCTGCCGAAACGCCAAGGCCACTTTTAGACAGGTTCAGCCGGATGGGGCCGGCACTGAAAGACTTGCGAAGAAAGAAACTCATGGAGCGTACAGCCTGAGCGGTGAAAACGTGGCCCCTCCAATGCAGGGCGTCGGTCGCGGTTCGACGGCGCGGTCATCAGCCAACTACGGGAGCGCGCGCATCGCCTTGCCCCACTCTGGGAAGGGTGCTCTGCGCGGTTGACCTCCGGGGGCATGGCTTTCGGAGGAACTCGGAGGTAAGAGTCGTCCTCCTTATTCATTTACAGCTATCCACTTGCGTTAACTGATAAAACGTCGTATGGTTAGAG
>CAYFRR010000217.1:0-3835 GCA_964345505.1 uncultured Rhodothermales bacterium | reverse complement strand
TCGCTGCGCTCACCATGACGGAAAGGGAGAAGCTACAGTCATCACGTCCGCACCTCAACCGCGTGTAGCCCAACCTGGCCTGCCCGTCAGCCTGAAAGCTGATCGGCCATAGCTGATTGAAGGCGAAGGCCGGAGGGTCTGAGTCGAGGAGTTGAGGAATGGGGGAGGCGAGGTGTCTCCGGGGGTTCATGTCCAGCCAGGCAGCGGTAGACGGAAGCGTCTCGCATGGGTATGAGTGCTCCTAACCCCTATTACTGTTATTGTGCCATCAAATAGAAAGAAAGTGACTACGGGACGTTAGGGGATGTGGAAAACTTGTGGCTTTCGGTTGAGCCGGTCGCCCGTTTTCTCAATAACGGACTATTAAAGGTAGCGGACCCGCGCCCAGGCGCTGGAAACGGCCATAGCAGCTATTTCCGTTATGTTTTCTGAGCAAATGAACGCAGCGCGTATTGTGGAAAAATACAGTTGCAACTCGCCCACCTCAACGGTTACCTTAATGATACGCTAAAGCAACGGTACCGCACGGTTTGTCGCGCCCCGCGATAGACCGTTATTTGTCTGCTGCAGACAGGCACCCCACACGGTGCGGTCTGCGGAGCGCCCCTCGGCGTCCGGTTGGTACCTGCGCAACGCAACGACACAACGCAGCAGCATGTGTAGCAGCATTAGTGGTTTTGTCATCTTATAGACCAGGAGTGGATTATGGCGCAATCAGCACCCCCAACATCGTTGTTTAACCCGGAGATGGCGAACGGCGCGTTGCCTGATCCGGCCGACCTGAAAAAGGGCCTGGTCATTGACCGGGTGTTTTCAGAAGAAGGCGCCGACCCGTTTGACTCGGTGGAGTGGGAGCTCCGCGATGCGGCGATCAAAAACCCGCAGGGTGAGGCGATCTTTGAGCAGAAGGGCGTGGAATTTCCTGAGGCCTGGAGTCAGCTTGCCACGAACATCGTGAGCAGCAAGTACTTCTACGGCGACATCGAAAAAGTAGACCAGGACCCGGTCGATGGCGGGCGTGAGGATTCCCTCCGCCAGCTGATCCACCGCGTCACGCGCACCATTGCCGACTGGGGCAAGGAGCAAGGCTACTTTGCCACGGAGGAAGACGGCGAGACGTTTTATGAAGAGCTGACGTGGCTCTGCCTCAATCAGTACGGCGCGTTCAACTCGCCGGTGTGGTTTAACGTGGGCCTCAACCAGCAGTACGGTGTCCGTGATACGGGCAACAAGAAGATCTTCGGCTGGGATTTTGAGCAGGAAGACGTCGTAGGCGTGGATCCATACGAGCGCCCGCAAGCCTCGGCCTGCTTTATTATCTCGGTGGAAGACTCCATCGACGACATCTGGCAGCTGATGGGCGAGAGCGCGAGGCTGTTCAAGTTTGGCTCCGGCGTAGGCGCCGACTGGTCCACGCTCCGCTCCACCGAGGAGAAGCTCTCCGGTGGCGGCCAGCCGTCGGGTCCGGTGAGCTTCATGCGCGTGCAGGACGCGACGGGCGCGACCATCAAGAGTGGTGGCAAGACGCGCCGCGCGGCCATCATGCAGACGCTCAAGTGCTGGCATCCCAACATCATGGAGTTCGTCGAGGCCAAGCAGGAAGAAGAGCGCAAGGCCTGGGCCCTCATCGAGCAGGGCTACGACGGCAGCTTCAACGGGCCGGCCTACGGCTCTGTCGCGTTCCAGAACGTAAACCAGAGCGTGCGCCTCACCGACGCGTTCATGGAAGCGGCTCGCGACGAGAAGCCCTATGGCCTCCGCGCGGTGCTCTCCGGCGACGTTGTGAAAGAGGTGAACGCCGCCGACATCCTCGGCAAAATCGCCGAGGGTACGCACGTCTGCGGCGATCCCGGCACGCAGTACGAGGACACCATCCAACGCTGGCACACGTGTAAGAACACCGACAAGATCAACTCCAGCAATCCGTGCTCGGAGTACATGTTCTTGGACGACTCCGCCTGCAACCTGGCCTCCCTCAACCTGCGCAAGTACCAGAAGGACGACGGCAGCATCGACGTGGAGCGCTTCCGTGCCGCCGCCCGTATCTACATTACCGCGCAGGAGATCCTGGTGGACAACGCCGGCTACCCCTCGCGCGACATTGCAATGAACAGCCACCTGTTCCGTCCGCTCGGTCTGGGCTACGCCAACCTTGGCGCGCTGCTGATGTCGATGGGCTTTGCCTACGACAGCGACGAAGGCCGCGCCGTCGCCGGGGCCCTCACCGCCATCGAGCACTGCGAGGCCTTTGCCCGCAGCGCCGAGATTGCGGCCAACGAGACGATCGGTCCGTTTGACGGCTATGCCGAGAACGAGGAGCCCTTCCTGGAGGTCATGCAGATGCACCACGATTCGGTGGACGACATCGACCCGACCTGCCCGGATTACCTCCGCAACGCCGCCCAAGAGAGCGCTGACCGGATGGTAGCCCTGGGCCATCGTCACGGCTACCGCAACGCGCAGGCTACCGTGCTGGCGCCCACCGGCACTATCGGCTTTATGATGGACTGCGACACGACCGGCATCGAGCCGGACATCGCGCTCGTCAAGTACAAGCTGCTGGCCGGCAAGGGCGAGGGCATGATGAAGATCGTCAACAAGACGGTGCCGCTCGCGCTTGAGCGCCTCGGCTACAGCGCCGATGAGATCAAAGCCATCATCGAGTACATCGACCAGAACGACACCATCGAAGGCGCGCCAAAGCTGAAGGACGAGCACCTGTCCGTCTTCGACTGCGCGTTTGCGCCCGCCAACGGCGATCGGTCGATCCATCACATGGGCCACATCAAGATGATGGCGGCTGCGCAGCCGTTCATCTCGGGGGCCATCTCCAAGACCGTGAACATGCCCGAAAACGCCACGGTGGAAGCCATCGCCGATGCGTATGCGAAGGGCTGGGAGCTGGGCTTGAAGGCCCTGGCCATCTACCGCGAAAACAGCAAGCGCAGCCAGCCGCTCTCCACGAGCAAGGATGGCAACACGAAGCAGAAGGAGACCACTGCGGAAACGTCCGGCGATGGCGTTGCGCAGGGCGAGCCCGAGCTGGCCGACGCGCAGAGCGAGGTGATGGAGAAGGTCGTCTACAAGCCGGTGCGCAAGCGCCTGCCCGACGAGCGGCCGTCCCTCACCCACAAGTTCTCCATTGCGGGGCACGAAGGCTATCTGCACATCGGGCTCTATCCCGAGTCGCAGCAGCCGGGTGAGATCTTCATCACCATGGCCAAGCAGGGCAGCACGCTGGCGGGCATGATGGACGCCTTCGCCACAAGCATCTCCATCGCGCTGCAGTACGGCGTGCCGCTGGAGGACCTCTGCACGAAGTTCAGCCACATGCGGTTTGAGCCGAGCGGGTTTACCAACAACAAGCAGATCCCGATCGCCAAGTCGATCATGGATTACATCTTTCGCTACCTGAGTCTCAAGTTTTTAGGCGAGGCGAAGGTGCCGGAGGAGGAAGCCGTAAACCCTAACGAGGCCGTTGCGGAGGAAGCACGCCGCAGCGGCCCGGCCTCCGACGAGATCCAGCCGACCCTGTTTGACGACGAGGACGCCCCTGACCCGGTAGCCACCACGCAGGCGGAGCCGGTCGATGACGGGTCTTCGCTCGTAGGCCAGACCATCGAGGCCTTCATGGCCGCCACCGACGACGCCACGCAGCAAACCGCTGTGGCTGAGGTACAGGTGGCCTACAAGAACCAGGAAGACGCCCCGCCCTGCGCCACCTGTGGCGCCATCACCGTGCGCTCCGGCGCCTGCTACGTGTGCCACAGCTGTGGCTCGACGACGGGGTGTGGGTGATCCCAAGGGTTGGCTGTTGATCGATCCATGCGCCCGG
>CAYFRR010000216.1:0-3879 GCA_964345505.1 uncultured Rhodothermales bacterium | reverse complement strand
GCGTCCAGTCGTCTGGCAGGTGCCCGTCGATGCGGGCCTCGAACAGTTCGTGCACGAGGGTACCGTAGTCGCGCCCCTGTCCGCCACCGGCCGTGGCGTCCGTCAGCAAGCCGCGGGGCTTCTCGGTACCGGCCGCGCGGCGCGCGTAGCTGGGGCGGCGCGCCGTGGCCAGGGCCTGCGCACGACGGGCTTTTGCTGTTTGAAGCGTCGCAACGCCCGGCGCCGCTCCGTCGCCAGACCGCAGGGGCAGTTCAGGCGCCGCGGGCGCTTCCAGCGCCGGCACCTCATCCAGCGCACCGGTGAGGCGCTTCCACGGGCCGCGGTGGGTCGCGCCGGGGCACTGCGTCACGATGAGCATGTTTTCGGCGCGCGTCGCCCCTACGTACACCAGCCGCAGCTTTTCTGCCTCCAAGAACGCTTCTTCGCGAGCTTCATCTTCTGCCCAGCCGGCGGGCTCGCCGACGGTTTTCGTGCTCCACGCACTCGTCTGTTTCCGGATGGGGATGGCCGCATAGGGCGGCTCCGCGGTACGGGCCACGTGCCAGTCGGGCGAATGGCGGCTGCCGGAGTTGTCGTAGCAATCTACCAGAAAGACGACGCGGGCCTGCAGGCCTTTCACCTGATGCAGGTTCATCAGGCGCACCACGTCGCCGCGGCCAGCGTCGAGTGTCATACCGTCCTGCTTGTAGCCCTGCTCATCACGCAGCGCACGCAGCTCCCGCACGATGCGGCCCCAATGCCAGCCGTCGGCTTCCCACTGCCGCACCATGGAGGTGAGGCGGGCGAGGCTGCCGGCGCGCGTGGTGCCGCTTTCCTCAAACGCGTGGTAGGCCCCGAGGCCGGTCTCTTCGATGAGCCGCTCCAGCGCAGCCGATGGCGTGTGGTTGAACAGCAGCTCCCGCGCCTCCAGCGCCGTCTGTCGGGCCGCGGCGATACGCGCGTGCAGCTCCGCCGGCAGCGCATCGGGCACGTCCGCATCCATCGAAAACGACCCCTCGGCCTGCGCAAACGCCAGCAGCTCCGGATCGCTGAGCCCCACCAGCGCACCGCGGAGGTAGTTTAGGTAATGCACGGGGTTCTCGGGCTGAAACGCCACTTCCAACAGCGTGAGCAGCGCCTTCACCGTCGGCACCTCGATGAGTGCTTCGCCGCCCACCACATCGTATGGAATACCGCGCTCTTCGAGCGCGCGGGCGAACGGAGCGAGGCTCTTGGTGCGACGGGTGAGGATGAGAAAGTCGCCCGGGCGCGCCGGGGTGTCCACAGGGGCGTCGTCGCCTGTGCCGTTGAGGACCGACGTACCGGCCAGGCAGCGCTCGATGGTTGTGGACACGCGCGCGGCCTCTTTGACACGGACGTCCCCTTCCCGCTCGCCCTTCTCGCGGTTGATCTCGATGGTGCGCACGCCGTGCGGGTCGCTGCCCTCATCCTTGACCGGCACAAGTGGGGCGAACGGTGCCTGAGCCTCCTGATGTGCCGCGCGGTCTTCGGCGAACAGCGGCTCGAAGGCCCGATTCAGCCAACCGCAGAGCGCACCGTACGAGCGGAAGCTGGTGGTCAGCACCAGCTGCTTCCCTCCGGCCTCCACCACAAGGTCACACACGTCGCGGAAGAGCTCCACGTCGGCGCGGCGGAAGCGGTAGATCGATTGCTTGCCATCGCCCACAATGAACAGGCTACCCGGGCGCGGGGTGAGGGTGCGCCAGGTGGTTTCGTGGTGGTCGGTGCCCGTCAGGTAGAACAGCATCTGCGCCTGCACCGGGTCCGTGTCCTGGAATTCATCCACAAACAGGTGCGTGTAGCGCTGCTGGAAAAACTGCCGCGCGTCGGGGTTCTCTCGCAGCATGACCGTGGCGCGCTCCAGCAGGTCGCTGAAGCCGAGCTTGCCCGCCTCTTCCTTGGCCGCCTGAAATGCCGCCACGACCCCTTCAATCCATGGCGCTACGCGGGCGTAGAGGTGGTTGCGCCAGGCTTCCAGGGCAGGCTCCACGTGCTCATCGCGCACCGCGGGCACCAGCGCATCGCGGAGCTCCTTGGCCTGCGCCTTCCATGCGTCGTTGTTCTTCCCCCACTTCGTGTATTTGAGCTTCTTGTCGGCAAGCCCCTTCGCTGCAATCTCCAGAAACGCCGCCTGATCGGCCAGCGTGTCGAGGCCGCGGTTTTGCTCAAACCGGGCCGCCTTCTCCATCTGCTTGTAGAAGGTGTCGGGCGACTGTGCGATCTCCCCCGAAAACGACCGGGCGTGCGCGTATAGTTGCTGCACTTCCACAATCGCTGTGTCCAGATCTGGGGCCTCCGCCGGCGTTTCCTTAAGCGGCAGATCACTCAGCAGGCAGCGCTGCTCGTAGAACGGAAACAGATCCTCGATCTCCAGCCCTACCTCGTCGATAATCTGGAAGATAGGATCGTCGTCCCGGTACGCCTGCAGCACGTAGCGATCCCACGCGGCCCGGCGGAGCTGCTGCTCCTCGCGGTCGTCCATCTCCTGAAAATCAGGCGAGAGGCCCGCGTCGATGGGCCGCTCACGCAGGAGGCGTCCGCAGAACGAGTGGATGGTGCCGATGAAGCACTGATCGGACTGTTGAAGAGCCGTTTGGAGGCGTTTTTTCTCCACGCCGGTGGCCTTTCGCGCCTCGTCCTGTAGCCACAGGTTGAACCGCGCCCGCATCTCCCCCGCGGCTTTCCGGGTGAAGGTGATGGCGACGAGCTTGCCCACCGGCGCCTTGCCCGCCTTCACCACGTTCACCATGCGCTGTACAAGCGCATACGTTTTGCCCGCCCCTGCCCCGGCGAGCACGACGAGGTTGGTGTCGAGGTCGTGGGCGATGGCATCGCGCGGCTGTTGGTCCTGCAGGGTGAGCGTTTCGGAGGACATAACGGATGGTTAAGCAGAAAGGGTAACGGTTACTTCATCCAGTCGAGCGCGTGGGAAGCAAATGGAGCATCGTCCTCTGCGGTGCTTTCCAAGCGGGCGATGGCTTCCCTCTTGCCGGTAGATTCGTCGGCGCAGACGTGCTGGTATTCGCAGAAGTGGCACGGTGCACTGCCGTTCTTGTGGATCTTTGGGAACCCCCCGGCGGCCAGCATCTCGAAGAGCGGTTGCAGCTCCGGGGCGAGGGCTTCGGGCGGTAGCGGATGATCGGCGATGCGGCGGCCCTGTGTTTTTTCGCTGACGAAGAAGTAGCCCGAGCGCGCGATGGGCGCCTGGGAAAGGGAGGGATCGCGGTCGATGAGTTGCTGCAACGCGTACGCATAGAGGAGCCACTGCAGCTTGCGCCCGCCGTCGAGCAGGTCGCCCGCGGAATACGGACTGTCGCTGCCCGACTTGTAGTCCCAGAGCTCGTAGCCGTCGGGCGTGCGGTCGATGCGGTCAATTTGTCCGCGGAGCTGGATCGTGCGGTCTTTGCCGAGTGGGATCGTCACTGGTGCCGGGTGATGGACGCCAGCCCGCTCTCCCATCCCAAACGAGAGTTCAAACGCTACCGGCTCGACGTCGGTGCGGCCGGCTTCCTCGCGGAGAAAGATGCGTGCCGCCTCGCGGAGGCGTTTCAGATCGGCCTCATAGGCCACATCGTTCGGGGGCACGACGCGCGTCTCGCGCCATTCCACGGCCTTGCTATCGACAAGCGCAAGCAGCCGCTCCTCATCTGCTGCCGTCGGGCGCCGACCCAGCGCCTCCATAAAGTCGTGCAGGATCTCGTGCAGCAGCGAGCCAAAGTCGAGGGCGTCGAGCCAGCGGGAGGGGTCCTCCTCGCGCTCGCGCAGCGCATCGACGCCGAGGACGTAGCGCAGGAAGAAGCGGTACGGGCAGCCGGTGAGGGTTTCGAGGCCGGAGCTGGAGAAGATGGTATCATCAGCGCCCGGGACCAGCTCAGGCGT
>CAYFRR010000215.1:1699-3881 GCA_964345505.1 uncultured Rhodothermales bacterium | reverse complement strand
TCGGGCGGAGCGGCGTCTGTCTCCACCGCATAGCAGCCGCTGGCCTGGGCCTCCGTGGTCGCGAAGGTGGCGTACCCCGCATGGTCGGTGGTGAGCCAGAGGCTGCCGCCCGGCACGAGGCGCGTAGCCAGCACCTCAAAGAACGCGCGTTGCAGCAGCCGGTGGTGCTGGTGGCGCTCCTTGGGCCAGGGGTCGGGGAAGTTGACGTACACGCGGTGGAGCGACTGCGGGGGCATCAGGTTACGCACCACGAAGCGCCCGGAGCCGCGGTAGAGGCGCACGTGCGGATGCCCGGCCGCGCGCAAGCGACGGAAGGTGCGCGTCACCGACCCCAGCGAGGTTTCAGCCCCCAACAGGTTCCACTCGGGGTGCGTCTCGGCCAGGTGCTGCAAGAACGACCCGTTGCCGTGCCCGATCTCCACCACCAGCGGCGCCTCCCGTCCAAACAACTCGGCAGGGGCGGCAGGAAGCGTATGATCAGCTAACGAGAGCAGCATAGGCGCGGAAGGCGGCGGAGGATGGCGGGTCGATCGTTCGCACCAGGGGCGGCGGTTGTTCCACACCATTGGCCACACTATTGGGGAGAGGCGTAACTGATGACAGGGCGACCGTTTCGGGTGGAACCATGCCGTGCGAGATCCGGTGCCACTTCCCGTCGCGTGTCGCAGGTGGGCGGCAGCGGCTTCCTCTCGTAACGCCGTCCTACCGTTTCCCCGGCTTCTGGGCATGCCGCCGCGGCGTGGGCCCGCTGGTCGCGTCACCCCAGTGTTTTTCTTGTGTAGCCATATCCTCTGCCGTTCTGTAGCGGCGCTATTCCTTCTGTTATGAACAACCCTGAACTTCTAAACGACGTCCGCGCCCTGCTTGCTGAAAACCGCACGAGTCGGCTCCAAGAGTTGTCGCAGTCTTTGCACCCGGCCACGCTGGCCGATTACCTCAACAACCTTACCCCCCAAGAAGCTGCCGCCGTGGTAGCGCTGCTCCGCCCGGCCACGCAGGTAGACGTGATCATGCTGCTGGACGGAGAGGCGCACCGGCCCGCTGCGCTGCAGGCGCTGGCGGTAGAGGAGCTGGCGCCCATGCTCTCCCGGATGCACCACGACGACCGTGTGGACGTGCTGCAGGCGCTGGATGAGGAGCGTGCCGATGCGGCGCTGCGCCAACTGGCCCGTGCGGAGCGAGAGGACATGCTGCGGCTGGGCGCCTATGCGGAAGGGACCGTCGGGGCCATCACCACCACGGAATACGTGCGCCTCTGGCCCACCATGTCCACCACGGCGGCCATCGACCAGATGCGCGAGCAGGCCTTCGACATGGAGACCATCTACTACGGCTACGTCACGGACGCGGACAGGCAGCTGCTGGGCACGGTGTCGCTCAAGGAGCTCATCATGAGCCGGCCGGAGGCGCGGGTGAAGGACGTCATGCGCACCGACGTGGCAAGCGTGCGGGCTGAAGACGATGAGCTGGAGGCGGCCCGCGTCCTCTCGAAGTACGACCTGATGGCTGTGCCTGTGCGCAACGGCGAGGGTAAGATGCTGGGCATCGCCACGTTTGATGATG
This sequence comes from uncultured Rhodothermales bacterium, assembly GCA_964345505.1. Lineage (GTDB taxonomy): Bacteria > Bacteroidota > Rhodothermia > Rhodothermales > Salinibacteraceae > Tc-Br11-B2g6-7. The sequence continues at coordinate 2,318 of CAYFRR010000215.1, read as the reverse complement.
TGCTCGACGTGCTGGAGGCGGAAGCCTCTGCGACGATGTACCGCAAGGCGGGCATTGGCCACCTGGGGGCGTCCGACGAGCGCGACGTCATCTATAGCAAGAAGCTAACCCAGGGGCCCCTCTGGTACCCGGTGCGTCAGCGCATCCTCTTTCTACTGATCACGCTGGTAGGGGGGCTGCTGGTGGGCGGCGTCGTTGCCTTCTTCGAAGATACCCTGGCCACGGTCCTAACAGCCGCGATCTTCATTCCACTTATCATGGACATGGGCGGCACCGTGGGGACGCAGTCCACTACCATCTTTGCGCGGGGGGTGGCGCTGGGCCACATCGACGTCGCGAACTTCAAGGGACGGCTTTTCCGCGAGCTGGGGGTCGGCGTAATCATGGGCCTGGTGCTGGGCCTGATTGGCGGCGCGGTGGCCTACTTCTGGCAGGCGGCCCCCGCGGGCATCCCGGAGCTGGCCCTTGCTGTGGGTGGGGCGCTGGCGGTGGTCATCCCCCTCGCAACGCTGCTGGGCTTCTTACTCCCGTGGGGTCTGGTGAAGATGGGCGCAGACCACGCCGGTGCCGCCGATCCGTTCATCACGACGATCAAAGACTTCGTCAGCCTGGCGCTTTA
>CAYFRR010000215.1:0-1599 GCA_964345505.1 uncultured Rhodothermales bacterium | reverse complement strand
TTAATACCGCGCCGGGGTCCCGGGGGCAGGGGTTGACGCCTCGATGAACTCCCGGATGTGCTGATTGGAGGTGGCGAGGTCTTCCTGCCGGAGGTACATCATGTGGCCGCTCTCGTACGCCTCAAACCGGAGGCGGTCCTGCAGGCGCCCGGCCGGGTCCATGTGCCACATGGTGTATTTGGCTGAGAAGTAGTCCGTGCCGCCGTCGAAGTAGCCGGACTGCGTCATCACGTGGAGGAACGGGTTTTCATTCATGGCCTGCGCCAGCGCGCGGGCGGTGTTATCGCCTGAGCGATCCCACGGACGCACCGGGCCAAAGATGTTGTACTGCAGGTTGGTTTCTACGCCCAGCTGCTCGCGCAGGTAGTGGTTGATGGCTGGCGTGAAGGCATGATTCCACGAGCTGAGCGCCGGATCGTAGTCGTAGCGCTGGCCCGCATCCTGAGTATCCTGCCCACGGTACCGCGAATCCAGGCGGCCGACGGTGAGGCCTTCGTCGCGCAAGAGATCCTTCCAGAAGAAAGACCGCGGCACAGCCAGGTTGTGGTTGCGCACGGTCTGCTCGGAGAGGCCGGCGTAGCGGGCCACCTGCGCGGTCAGGGCGTCGCGTCGCTCCGCGGTGAGGCTGCCGCCGTGGGACAGGGCGGGAACGTAGGTGTCGAGCGTAAAGGCCTCCACCTCCGCCAGCAGGTCCTCCAGGTCGCGCTGCTGCAGGTCGGTCTCCAGCGCGTCGTGGTACCAGGCGGTGGCGGTGTAGTACGGCAGCGTAATGGCGTCGCCCACTGGGCCGTCGCGGTCGATGCCCATCGTGGTGGGCGAGACGAGGATGACGCCGTTCATATTCATCCAGTGGCTGCTCTGCAGACGACGTGCCAGCCCGGCCACGCGCGTGGTGCCGTAGCTTTCGCCCTTCAGGTACTTGGGCGAGGTCCAGCGGTCGTGGCGGCTCACGAAGTTATCGACCCAGTCGGCCAGGTAGTTGATATCCGCCTGCACCCCGAAGAAGTCGCTGCGGTCGGCGTCCGCATCCACGATCCGCGAGAAGCCGGTGTTGACGGGGTCCACGTACACGATGTCGGCCACATCCAGGATGGAGTGCGGGTTCTCACGCACGCCGTAGGGCTGGATGGGAAAGCCCTCATCATCGATCTCCAGAAAGCGCGGCCCGGTGTAGCCAATGTGCATCCACACCGACGCCGAGCCCGGACCGCCGTTGAACGAGAAGACGAGCGGGCGCTGCGTCACATCATCGACGTCGGTCCGCTCGTAGAACACGTAGAACAGAGACGCTGCCGGGTGGCCCTCGTCGTTCCACACCGGCTGGGTGCCGGCGGTGGCGCGGTACGGCACGCGCTCGCCGCCGATCGTCACCTCGTGGGTGCTGGTGATGGTGGTATCCACCGGCAGGCTGCGCTCCTGTGCTTCAGCCGTGGGGGTCCACCATGCGAGGAGTGCAATCGTGAGGATGAAAAGAAACGTGCAGGGGCGTAGGCGGCAGGGCATGGGCGGGCAATGGGCTAATCGGTGGGGCGGTGGGTTGCCCTAAGGTAGCATGTGCCGGGGGGAGGTGCAACGGGGAGTCGCTCATTGATCCCCTCA
>CAYFRR010000214.1:0-3917 GCA_964345505.1 uncultured Rhodothermales bacterium | reverse complement strand
CGGCGGTGTGGAGCGTGCGGGCATCAGTGGTGATGGCGTCTGAGTGAGGCCTCAAAAACCGCAGGTTTGGCTGTGAGATCCGTATCACCTTATGCCGTTATTGCAAACAGTTATTTTCAACTTCCGAAGACACACTACCAAAAGAGACGCTGGAGCACCAGTAGGGCGAGGGCGCTCGGGTGGAGCGGATCCATCCGGTCCGCGCGTGGCGCTCGCCCTGGCCTCAGGTCCTTCGAGCGCGCGACCGAAGCGCTCGGTGAGTTAGCGTAGAGCCTGTCAGCGAAGCGCGGATAGCGCAGCCAACCTACGCCAGAGGCGCAAGGGATCCGCGCAGTTGGGCCATGCCCCTGATGGTTGCATGGCGTTTCCTGGTGCGTACACGTACTCGAAACCGTGCGCCCACGCTTATGACGCTGCTCACGCTATTCTTGCTGCTGGTCCTGATGGGGAGCTGGGTCCTTGGCCTTCGCTGCTACGGGTGTGGGGGAGCGGCTCAAACGGATAGCACGGTGCCACGAGCGGTAGTCTTCTGTACGGGCGTTGCCTTGTTAAGCGGCGGCGCTGCGCTTGTTGGAGCCGTTGTCGTGAACATGGGCATTGGTGCCCTATTCCCAGAGCGCACCGGCGCGACGGCCATTTTCATTTCCGCCATGGGTGAGGAGATTCTCAAGGCGACCGCCGCCCTAAGTGTGGTCGCTGTGATCCAGCGGCACCGGCCGCGCAACCTGGTGCGCCTCGCAGCGCTGGTGGGGCTCGGATTTGCTTCAGCGGAGGCGGTGCTGTACATCTGGCAGTTTGGGGCAGACGTGCTGTGGGTACGCATGCTCTGGACGGCGCCCGCTCACATGGCCTACACGGTGATCTGCGTGTGCGGGCTCCTCGCCTGGCAGCGTGGCAGGCGAACGGTCGTTCTCGTGACGGTGGGTTGGAGCTTTGTAGCCCACGCGGGCACCAACCTGTTCATGCTTCAGGAGGCCCCTGGCGCAGCAATCGGCGCACTGTGTTTGTTTGGGTTTTCGTTAGTCTGGGCCCATCTGCTCCTGCAGCAGTCTGCACCCGTGGTTTTTGGTCGAAAAGTGTCCTTTGCCATAGCGTAGGGGCGCTGCGCCCGTAAGCGTATGGATCATTGGCGGGGTTGGCTGATTCGCGAGGATCCCTCCACAAGTTACTTCCGCCTACCTTCGCGTGTCTGCCTATGTCTTCCTTCCCGCCTCTTACCAACGACCTGCTTTTGCGCGCTGCCCGGCAGGAGCCCACACCCCGTGCTCCCGTCTGGATGATGCGGCAGGCCGGGCGGTATCTCCCCGAGTACCAGGCCGTCCGCAGTAAGCATGAATTCTTTGATGTGGTGCGGACTCCAGCCCTCGCTGCAGAGGTCACGCTGCAACCGGTGGAGCGCTTCCCGATCGACGCCGCGATCATCTTTTCCGACATCCTGGTGATCCCGCAGGTGCTGGGGCTGGAGGTGCAGATGGTGAAAGGCAAGGGCCCGCATTTCCCGGACCCCCTAACGGAGCCCGCTGATCTGTCGCGGCTGCGCACGCCGGACCCTGCCACCGATCTGGACTACGTGCTGGAGGCCCTGACCCTGACGCGGCACCGCCTGAACGGCCGCTGCCCGCTCATTGGGTTTTCCGGAGCGCCGTGGACGCTCATGGCTTATTCGATTGAGGGCGGAGGGAGCAAAAACTTCTCCGCCTCTAAGCGCTGGCTCTATCGGTATCCGGAGGCCAGCCATGAGCTACTGCAGCGCATCACAGACACCGTGATCGACTACCTGGATCACCAGATTCAGGCGGGTGCGCAATATGTGCAGGTCTTTGACAGCTGGGCGGGCCTGCTGCCGCAGCCGCTCTTCGAGACGTTTGCGCTGCCGTACCTCGCGGAGATCGCCGAGGCTCTGGCCGAGCGCCATCCCGACGTCCCCCGGGTGGTTTTTGCCAAGGGCGCCCATTACGCGCTTGATGCATTGGCGGATACCCCCTATTCGGTGATCAGCCTCGACTGGACGATGGACCCTGCCGAGGCGCGGGCGACCGTCGGATCGCGGGCGGCCCTGCAGGGCAACCTCGATCCCTGTGCCCTCTACGCCGAGCCGGACGATATCCGCGCGCAGGTCCGTCGGATGCTGGAAGCCTTCGGTTCTACGGGGCACATCGCCAACCTCGGGCACGGGATGCACCCAGACCACGACCCGGCGCATGCTGGCGCGTTCATCGACGCGGTGCACAGCGTTTCGGAAGAGCTCCGCGCAGCTGATGCTCCTGCGGGTGCATAAGGGGTTGCGTGTGCCACTCATCAGCAACTTATACCGGCCGACGATGGACGTCCCCATTCTACACGAAGACGCGCAGCTCCTCGTCGTGTGCAAGCCTGGCGGGATGCTTTCGCAGGCGGATGAAACCGGCGATCAAGACCTCGTCGCGTGGGCGAAGGCGTACCTGCGCGGTATGGCGCGGCCAGACCCGTACGTGGGGCTCGTACACCGACTGGATCGGCCGGCGTCGGGCGTGATGGTATTGGCGAAGACGCCGGCGGCTGCGCGAGAGCTCTCGCGGCAGTTTCGTGAGCGGCTGCCCACGAAGCGCTATGCTGCGCTCGTCGATGGCAAGCCGCCCCTCATCGCCACGTGCGAAGACTATATTGCCAAGGTGGATCGTGAAGTGCGCATTGTTGCCCCGTCGGACCCGCAGGGCAAGCGGGCAGCGCTTCGGTATCAGCGGCTCGCGACGCAGGGAAACCGCTCGCTGCTGGATGTGACGCTCCTTACCGGCCGGCCGCACCAGGTCCGGATTCAGCTGGCGACCCGGGGCCACCCGCTGCTGGGGGATGTCCGCTACGGCGGCTCCGACGCCTTCGACCGCCGCACCATTGCCTTGCACTGCTACGCCCTCGAAGTGGAGCATCCCGAAGCGCAGCGCCCCGTGCGCAATCAGGCGCCGCTGCCCGACACGTGGCCCGCGTTCGCGCACGACGCCTTGGCTCCGCGCCTGGCGCTGCACTCGTAGGCGCCGCGCGAACGGCCGTTTATTCGTCCATGCGATACGGCCGAACATCTGTGGCGCAGGTCGAGGGCCCGGGGAGCACGCAAGCGGTATCCGTGCGGAACGGGTCTACCACAATGGGGATGTTCTGATAGGTCGCAAACTGCCCCGCGCCCCGCCGAAACTGCTCTCCGATGGCCTTGCGGAGATGCACATAGGCCTCAGGGCCGACGACGATGTAGGCCGGCTCCAGGTCTGCATCGCGCAGTTGCTGGATGCTGTTGGTCACAAATTCCAGAATCTCATCCCGCGACGGGGCATACTCAAAAACAGTCATGACCGTATCGATCTACCTTATTCATTTTTCGTCAGACGGCCCGTGAACGCACCCACCCAGCCAACAGATTCGCCCCTGCCTGCCGGTTATGATGGCTCCATGGCCCAGCGTATGCAACAGGCCATTGAGGAGGGGCAGCAGCAGATCTGCGAGGGGCTGGAGGCCCTTGAGCCAGAAGCCCGCTTTCGCCCTGACCGATGGACGCGCGAGGAGGGCGGTGGCGGTCTTACGCGTGTCTTGGAAGAGGGGCAGGTTTTCGAAAAGGGCGGGGTCAACACGTCCGCGGTGTGGGGCACGCTGCCCGAACGTATGGCACGGGTGCTGGAGGTCGAGGCGCTCCCGTTTTTCGCGACTGGCGTGTCGCTCGTCGTGCATCCGCAGTCGCCGTACGTCCCCACGGTACATGCCAACTTCCGTTACTTTGCGCTGGGCGAGGACCTGAGCGCGCCTGACGACGAGTGGTTCGGGGGAGGCGCTGACCTGACGCCGGTGTACCCTACGCTGGAGGATGCGCAGCATTTCCATCAGCAATGGAAGGACGTGTGCGAGCGGCATCCGGAGGTTGCTGACTACCCTGACTTCAAACAGCAGTGCGA
>CAYFRR010000213.1:2627-3952 GCA_964345505.1 uncultured Rhodothermales bacterium | reverse complement strand
TATCACATGGAGCGCGACCTGGCGGTGACCTGCCTGCGGTTCTTCAACACGGTAGGGCCTCGGCAGAGTAGCCGCTATGGGATGGTGATCCCGACCTTTGTCCGCAAAGCTCTTGCTGGTGAGCCCCTCACCGTGCACGGCGATGGCACACAGACGCGCTGCTTTACGCATGTGTCGGATGCCGTGCGTGCTACCGTGGGACTCTTGGATACCCCAGCGACGGCCGGGCAGGTCTACAATGTGGGTAACCACGAGGAGGTCGCCATCGGCGCCTTGGCCGAAGACATCGTCGCGCGTACCCAGAGCGCCTCAGCCCTGAAGTATATTCCCTATGCGGAGGTCTATGGCCCCGGCTTTGAAGACATGAAGCGCCGGACCCCCGACCTCACCAAGATCCACGCTGCCATCGGCTATACTCCCCACCATAGCCTGGATGATATCCTGACCGACGTGATTGCTTCCATGCAGCCGGCGGCTCCTGTTGATGTGTAGTTCTTCGTTGCGCTTTCTTGCCTACGTTCTGTACTACACCTGTTGCACATGCCCTCTCTGATACTGCTTGATCTTTCAACCATCGGAAGCCTTGCCGCTGCGCTAAGCATTGCGCTGGTCGGCGCACTCGCGCTAACCCCGCTGGTCATCCGCCTGGCCCATCGTATGGATTGGCTGGCGTATCCGACCGATGACCGCTGGCACGCCACGCCTACGGCACTGATGGGCGGGATTGCCATCTTCGCTGCCGCCACCCTGGCCGTGCTTTTTACCGGCAGCTGGAGCAGTGTGGGCTTGTTGTGGTTGGGCGCGACCATCATGTTTGCCACAGGTGTAGCCGATGACTTGTGGAGCTTGCGGCCTTCGGCGAAGGTGGTGGCGCAGGTGGTGGCGACCGGGTTGCTCATCGGGGCCGGCTATTCGTTTAGCCCGACATGGCCCGTGTGGCTGGCCGTGCCGCTGACGTTTTTGTGGGTGATCGGCATCACGAATGCCATCAACCTGCTGGACAACATGGACGGGCTCTCGGCCGGGATCACGGGAATTGCGGCGGCGGTGCTGACGGTGATGGCGCTTTTGGCCGGCGTTCCGGCGTTTGCGGTGATCGGGCTGGCGCTTCTCGGTGCCACGCTGGGCTTTCTCTACTTCAACTTTAAACCCGCGCGCATCTTCATGGGCGATGGCGGGAGCCTGTTTTTGGGCTATACCATTGCCGCGCTGGCCATCATGGTGCAAACGATGCTGGCGCCGGAGGGCGGATGGGCGGTGTATGCCGCCTCGGTGGCGGTGCTGGCGGTGCCGATCTTTGACACCACGCTGGTGACCTTTACCCG
>CAYFRR010000213.1:0-2527 GCA_964345505.1 uncultured Rhodothermales bacterium | reverse complement strand
TGCAGCGCATGGTGACCTGGCCGACGCGCGCCTTCGGGCATCGATGGAAGCCGGTGTGTGGGGTGGCGGTCGATACGGTGCTCGTGCTGGCAGCTTTCGTGATGGCGTATGTGCTGCGCTTTGAGTCGGGCCTTACGCCAAGCCACGAAGCGTTCCTCGCGCAGGCGCTTCCGCTGGTGGTGATGGCGAAGATCCCAGTATTTTACGCCTTCGGGCTTTACAAAGCCGTGTGGCGCTATGCCGGCACGCTGGAGGTCATCCGTGTGCTGAAGGCCACGACGGTGAGCAGCCTGGTCGTCCTTGGCGTGCTCACGGCCGTGTTTGGCTTTTCGTCCATCGCACTCGGGGTGATCGTTATCGACTGGCTTATCATCACGATGGCTGTCGGGGGCGTGCGGTTCGGATTCCGTGGCTTACGACAGTATGTGGCCGCCCGGCGCACCACCGGGCGTCCCACGCTCATTGTCGGCGCCGGATCGACGGCGCGCGCTGCACTGCGCAACCTGCGGTGCGATGACGAAGCGAACCTGCAGCCGGTGGCGTTCGTGGCGGATGATGAAACCACCGAGGGGCGCTCGTTGCAGGGCTTGCCAGTGTACCCACGCACGGAGGGACTGTACGACGTGTGTGAGGGACACGACATTGCGGTTGTCGTATTTGCCCTGGACGCGGCCTCGGATGAACAGATCGAACGCGATTGCCTGGCGGCCGACCGCGCCGGGGCCACCTGCTATGGGTTCGTCATCGGGGTGATGCCGCTGGGGGCCGAGGCGGCACCGTCGCAGGTTGCTATCTCGCCCGAGCACAACATGGCCGTACGTGATACACCCCCCAACCAGCCGAGCGACCAACCCCAGCTCTACCATCTCCATCGGCAGGCCCATTGATCGCAGACGCGTGCCTGCGTAGGCTCTTCTCTTTCCACTTATTACCACGACCCCCTTTATGTCACGCATGAACGGTACAACAACCTCTCTTCCAACCGTCGACGTCCAGGGTCACCTGGAAACGCAGCTTACTACCCGCACCGCCACCATAGGTATTGTGGGGCTCGGGTATGTGGGGCTTCCGCTGGCTATGGCCTACGTGGCGGAGGGTTACGACGTGTTGGGCATCGACGTGAGTGAGCGTATCGTCGATCAGCTCAACCGCGGTGTTAACCATATCGAGGACGTCGATGACGACGAGCTGGCGCGCAGTGTGGACGAGGAGGTCTTTCGTGCAGAAGCCACCTATGCGTCCATCGGTGAGGCCGACGTGGTCTTCGTGTGTGTACCCACGCCGGTGACGCAGCACAAAGATCCCGACACGACGTACATCGAGCAGGCGACGGCTACGATGGCCGAGCACCTGCGCCCGGGGCAACTCCTGATCCTGAAGAGCACCACCTATCCGGATACGACGGAGGGGGTGGTGCAACCGATCCTGGAGAGGGCAGGCGCAGCCAAAGGCCTTACGCTGGGGGAGGATTACTTTCTGGCCTTCAGTCCGGAGCGCGTGGATCCGGGCAACAAAGAGTATACGACCGCTACCACCCCGGTGGTGGTCGGCGGCGTGACGCCGGCGTGCACCGAGGTTGCGGCGCTGGCGCTGGAGCAGATCGTCGGCACCGTACATCAGGTGTCCAGCCCGAAGGTGGCCGAGATGGAGAAGCTGCTGGAGAACATCTTCCGCTCGGTTAACATCGCGCTCGTCAACGAACTGGCGCAGCTCTGCGACCGGGTGGGCGGCATTGACATCTGGGAAGTAGTAGAAGCGGCGGGGACGAAGCCGTTCGGGTTCATGAAGTTCACGCCGGGGCCGGGGATCGGCGGGCATTGCATTCCGATCGATCCCTACTACCTCTCGTGGCTGGCGCGTAAGTATGATTTCGAGACCAGCTTCATCACCCTCGCCGCCCGGATTAACGAGGAGATGCCGTTCTATGTGGCTGATGCAGTGATGCGCGCGGTGGCCCACTTGCCGGTGGCGCTGAAGGACGCGCGCGTGTTACTGCTGGGTGTTTCCTTCAAACCCAACGTGGCCGATACGCGCCATTCGCCGGCGGAGCGCGTGCTGCAGGTGCTGCGGAAGCGGGGCGTGACCGACATTAGCTACACGGACCCCCACGTGCCCGAGTACACGGTACGCGTGAACGGGACGGCTGAAGAGCTTCCGGGCCTTCCGTTGACCGCCGAGGTGCTGGAGAATCATGACGTGGCTATCTTGCTCACCGACCACGCCGCATTTGACTACGAGATGATCGCGGCGCACGCGCCTATGATTGTCGACACGCGCAATGCGCTGCGGGATATTCCCTGCGATGAGGAGAAGCTGGTCGTTCTGGGTAGCGGCTCGTTCTAAGCAGCAGGTGGCCCGCCGCTTTCCTCCACACGCCCGGTCCGGCATGCAGCGATTTGCGTTCGCTCTTTTCTTTGCTCTGCCACTGATGCTGGCAGGCTGGAGCAGCGTTGGCGTGGATACGGCCCATGCCCAAGACGCCCGCCTCCTCCCAGCCGAAGACCCTGTCTACACCTACATCGACCGC
>CAYFRR010000212.1:0-3953 GCA_964345505.1 uncultured Rhodothermales bacterium | reverse complement strand
CGTGCCCACAGGCTGACCCTGGGCGAGGTGAGCCGGCGCGTACGTGAAGGAAGCCTGGACCTGCCGGGCGGAAGCATCGAGACGACGGACGAGGAAATCACCATTCGCACCGAAGGGCAGAACTACACGCAGTCGGAGTTTGAGGATATCATCCTGCTCAGCCGATCGGACGGCACCAACGTGCGCCTCGGTGATGTGGGCACAGTGCGGGATGGGTTCGACCAGAACTCAGATCTTATCACCCGCTTCAACGGCGAGCCCGCTGTGCTGCTTAACGTCTTCCGCACAGGCGACGAGCAGGCCCTGGATGTGGAGGAAACCGTCAAGAGCTACCTCGACACCGAGCTCCGCCCTTTGCTTCCCCCAGGCATCACGGCCACCGTCTGGCGCAACAGCGCCGACAACCTGCGGACCCGGCTCAACATCATGATCGAAAATGGCCTCGTGGGGCTGGTGCTGGTGATTCTGGTGCTCACGCTCTTCCTGACGCCACGGAAGGCATTCTGGACGGCCTCGGGCATCTTCCTCTCCTTTCTGGGAGCGCTCATCCTGATGCAGCTGCTGGATGTGTCCATCAATATGCTGTCGGTGTTCGGCTTTATCATCGCGATGGGGATTGCTGTGGATGATGCCATTGTGGTGGTAGAGAATGTTTATGCGGAGCAGACCCAGACGGCGGATCCGCTTGAGGCAGCCATTCGGGGGACGCAGCGGGTGGCGACCCCCGTTGTGTTTGCCGTGCTGACTACGGTTGCCGCGTTCTTGCCTCTTCTGTTTGTGGGCGGCACCATCGGGAAATTCCTGGGCGACGTGCCCACGGTCGTCATTTTCATTCTGGCGATGTCGGTCCTGGAGGTACTGCTTATCCTGCCATCCCATCTCTCCCACAGTTCGGGCCAGGAATCCCCCAGGACATGGATAGGAAGGGGACTAAACCGCGTGCGGATAAGGGTGGGCCGCTGGCTCAAGGACTTCATTGAGGGGCCCCTGGAAAAGGCCCTCAAGTTTGTCACGCGCCACTACGGGGTAGCGATCGCGGGCGGGCTTGCGCTGCTGATCATCACGTTCAGCCTCCTGGCGAACGGGTACATCAAGAACGAATTCTTTCCAAGCATTCCGGGCAACGTAGTGACGGCCCAGGTGGAGATGCCCCCTGGCACCAACGCAGCAGCCACCGAGCGCACCGCCCGGCGGCTCCGGGCGCAGGGGCTGGCAGCCCTCCGCGAGCTGGAAGACCAGTCCGGCGAGCGTCTCCTCAAAACCAGCTACACGACGGTGGGCCGCCAACCGGTCGCCTCCGGCGGGCGCACGCAGGCCGGATTTACGGCGCAGCGACCGAACGTAGCGGAGGTGAGCATCGAGATGGTTGACGCAGAAGAGCGAACCGTGCCGTCCCCTCAACTGGAAGATCGGTGGCGCCGCGCGGTCGGCACGCCCGCAGACGTCCAGTCGCTCGCCTTCACCAGCAGCGCAGGAGGGCCCGGGGGCGATCCAGTGTCCGTGAAGCTCTTTGCCCCGACCGTTGAACAGATGACCCAGGCCGCCTCGGTGGTGCAGGACAGCCTCCAGCGCTACGGGGGCGTTATCGACGTGACGACCGACTGGGAAGAGAAGCAGGAAATTAAGCTCGGCCTCAAGCCTGCAGCCCGGTCGCTGGGCCTCACGCTGAACGACCTGGCCCGGCAAACCCGCGCGGCTTTCTTCGGGATCGAGTCGTATCGGTTGCAGCGCGGGCAGGATGAAGTGCGCGTCTATGTGCGCCTCCCCGACGATGAGCGCAACGCTGTGGAGGACCTCCACACGTACCGGATTCGCACGCCGGCAGGGGACGCCGTGCCGCTTGAAGAGGTGGCCACCGTGTCGCTCGGCACCAGCCCCACACAAATCCAGCGGCAGGACGGGCGCCGCGTCGTCACGGTTAGCGCCGACGTAAACGCAGCCATCATCACAGGAGGCGAGGCCTCCGCACGTCTCGAGCAGGGGGCCCTGTCCGTTTTGCAGGCCCAGATGCCCGGGCTCAGCTATCAGTTCGGCGGGCAGCAGCGGGAACAGCGCAAGGCGCAGGGGTCGCTCCAGATTGGGTTTCTGCTGGCCCTGTTTGCGATCTACGGCCTCCTGGCTATTCCTTTCCGGTCGTATGTACAGCCGCTGATCATCATGGCCACCATCCCCTTCGCGTGGATCGGCGCGTTGCTGGGCCACTTTCTGCTCGGCTACAACCTTATTGTCCCCAGCATCTTCGGCATCGTCGGGCTTAGCGGTGTGATCGTCAACAACGCGCTCATAATGCTGGACTTTGCAAACGAGGCGCGGGACGACGGGGCCTCATGGCGAGATGCGCTCATCCAGGCGGGGCAGGTGCGCTTCCGTCCCATCCTCCTCACATCGCTTACGACCTTCTTTGGGCTCGCCCCCTTCATTCTCGAACGGAGCGTAGAAGCCCAGTTCCTGGTGCCTATGGCCATCAGCCTTGGTGCAGGCATTTTGCTCGGCACCGTCATTCTTGTGCTTATCGTGCCAGCGCTGGCCATGCTCCAACGGGACGCGACGCGGTGGATCGGGACGGCCCTCTCCAGCAGTCTGCCGTCGAGAGCTCCCGAATAAGACACAGCTTTTCTGTAATGAGCCCGCAGGGACAGATGCCAGACCCGCAGCTGCTTATCCATCGAAGCGCCCTCCTTCAGCAGTGCAGGGCCCCCGCCGGTGCCTTCGCAGGCGTTTTCCTTTGACCGATCTACGTTCCCATGAAGCTCCGTAAGCTGAAGTGGCCTCTTATTGCTGTTGGCATCCTCGCCGGTGCCTTCCTCGTCGCCTTTCTGCTGGGGGTGTTGGCGCCGCCGCCCGAACAGGCCGAGCCTCCGCCATCCTCGCCGCTCGTTTCGACGGTGCCTGTGGAGACGCAGACGGGGAGCCTGCATGTTCGAGGGACGGGCACAGTCCAGCCCATCCGAGAAATCCAGTTGACGGCGGAGGTCGGCGGACGGCTCGTCAGCGTATCTGATGCCCTGGTCAATGGAGGGCGGTTCGAGGCGGGAGAGACGCTTGCTCGCATCGCCCCCTCTGATTACCGTAGTGCTGTGGAGCAGGCCGAGGCGCAGGTAACGGAGGCCCGGTTCCAGCTCATCCAGACGCGGCAGGAGGCCGGAGCCGCCCGGGAGGAATACGAGCGCGTCCGGGAGCGCACTGGGCGGGTCCCTGACCCCGACAGCACAGCGCTTGGGCGGCTCGTCTTCAACGAGCCGCAGGTGGCCCGGGCGGAAGCCAACCTGAAGAGCGCGCGGGCGGCCCTTCGGACGGCAGCCACCAATCTGGAGCGGACGCGCCTGCACGTGCCTTTCGATGGCATGGTTCGGCGGAAGCAGGCAGATCTCGGGGCATACCTGGGGCCGGGCACGCCCGTGGCTACGGTGTACGGCACCGCCACCGCCGAGATTGTCGTGTCGCTTCCCACCCGCAAGGCCGCCCTGATCCGCAACCTGTGGTCGACAACCGTCCAGCAAACCGGCGATGGACCGCCCGCCACCGTTACAGCCACGTACGGTGGGCGAGACTTCTCGTGGCAGGGGCGGGTCCACCGGGTAGACGGCGCCATCAACGAGCAGACGCGCACCGTTGATGTGGTGGTACGGGTGCCAGATCCTTACAACCAGACGACCCCCCCACCGTCACAGCGCCCCGATCAGCCCGAAGGAGCCGAGGGGGCTCCGGGAGCGCGTCCACCGCTGGCGGTGGGGACCTTCGTGCAGGTCGATATCGAAGGCCGCCAGCAGGGCACCTATCAGGTGGTCCCGCGCCGCGCGGTCCACCTCCGCGAGCCCGGCCAGGCACCGGTGGTGTGGACGGCGGTTGGCGACTCGATGCTCATCAAGCGCACCGTTGAGCCGATCCAGACCGTGGAGGAGCAGACCTACCTCGCCCCCACGCTGGAGGCTGCCACCCGTGTGATCACGACC
>CAYFRR010000211.1:0-4012 GCA_964345505.1 uncultured Rhodothermales bacterium | reverse complement strand
ATCCTGAGCGCAGATCGGCGCCAGCCGATCGAAGACGAAGGAGGGCGTTTGCGTAGGGTCAGGGCAACAGGCATGGGGCGAGGGGCTCTTGTCGCTACTGCCACTGCCGGGTGCCGATGCCGGTAGGATACACACCCACTTCAATCACCCGCACCACTTCCAGCGTCTCCGTGTCAATGACCGCGATCGTACCCGGGCGCTCGCCACTGCTTTCGCTGTGGCCTTCGTGGCTGTCATGATCGCTATGGTCGCTGTGATCCCCATGATCGTCGTGGGCGTCGTGGCCCCCATGATCACCATGCATGTCATCGCCTCCTCCCATGGCGCCCATATCCTGCATCATATGCTCCATCTTGCCGCGCTGGTGATTGTTGGAGACATACAGGTAGCGCCCATCCGCTGAGAGCGCGGTGCCATGCGGTTCCGCGAACGCGTCGTGCTCGATGGTGTGGGTCACCGTGCGCTGCTCTGTGTCCACTACGCTTACCGTGTTGCCCTGCTTGTTGGGCACGTAGATGCGGCTTCCATCGGGACTGTACGTGGGGTGCCAGGGTTGGGCCCCAACAGGTACCTGGTCGGTTAGCGTCAGCTGCCCCTCTGCCCCTACATCAAAGAGCAGCAAGCGCCCAGTCAGTTGTCCGGTGCCGGCAACCTGTTGGCCATCGGGCGAGACTGCCAGCTGCACCAGTACGTGCGCCGGACCGTCCAGCGCCAGGAGGTCACCGCGCAAGCTTTCCGCATCTACCCCGATGAGTTGGTTGGTCGCCAGGCTTCCGACATACACAAAGCGGCCATCAGGCGTTGCGGTGATGGCATGCGGACGATCGAAAAACACGTCCACCTGCTCCAACGCACCCAGGTCGTCCCGTGGGGCCATGCCGATCCGCTGCGGCGGGTTGACAGCCATCATGGAGTGCGCCACAAACAGCGTGGGCTCGGTAGGATGCAACGACAGGAGGCCCGGCGCTTCCATCGATGCGCGGTCCACAAGCTCGTTCTCGGCATTGAACTTAAGCACCGTGTTCTCCGAGATGAGCGACACGTACCAGGCCGAACCATCGGGCTCGGCAATCACGTGGTGTGGAGAGGCATTGGCCGAAAAGCCAAGCGTGGTGAGATCAACCGTTTCGATGACCTCCTGCGCGGCCATGTCGATGATGGCCACAGACGCTTCGCCTTGATTGGCTACGTACAGCAGGTCGCGCTCTTCTGTGGTATCTTGAGCCGGCGACGGGCCTGCGGACAGCGCGAACAGCGTGACGGTAAGGAAGAGAGCAGAGAGCAGGCGCATGGCGGTGTGGGAGTTCATCACAGGTGCGGCGGAAAGGATACAAAAAGTACACGGGGGAGGCTGGGAAGCCCCGCCCCGTGTGATGAAGCAAGAAACGTGCGCGGCTATGAGGCCTGGCCCTACAGGGCTGGCGCATCAACGCGCGGACGCACCATGAAGATACCTTCGCCAATGCTATTGACGAGGATGGTGCCGCTCTCGAAGTACGGATAGTTACTCCAGGAGCCCGAGAAACCAGGGCCCGACTGGAACGGCGCCGTGTCAAAGCGGCCTACCTCCACGGGATTCTCCCGGTCGGAGATGTCCAGCACATGCAGCCCCGCGCGGTAGTTGGACTGGTACATCAGGTTGCCCTTGATGTAGATGTTGTGCGTGGACGCTGTGGTGTCGTGGAAGTACTCTTCCACCAGTTGGGGATCTTCCAGGTCTTGCATATCCCAGATTAGGGTGCGCGTGTTGCTCACCAGCCCGTTGAGCTCGTCCAGCTCATCATTCACGTAGAAGTAGCGCTGGTCTTCATCGAGCCAGCCCTGGTGCACGTACCCGTAGTTCGGGTAGGTGCCAATGGAGAGGGCCTGGGGGTTGTCCTTGTCCGTGACGTCGGCCACGCTGACGGCTGTTTCGTTAGCCCCAAAGCAGATCTCCCGGCCCTGGTAGCGCTCATCTGGACCGCTGTAGGTGACGCACTGCGCATCGTGGATGTAGCCTGTACCACTACGTCCGGTACGCTCATCGGCGAGGCAGCCTTTAAATTCAGGGTTGAGGGGATCGTTGATGTCGACCATGTGCAGCGCGCCGCCACACGTTTCGCCGCCGCCGCTGGCGCCAACGATGTAGGCCATGCCGGTATCATTATTCAGTTCCACGTTGTGTGCACTGTTGATGCGGTCGTAGAGGACGGTGGGCTCGTAGCTCACAGGCTCGTCGTCCGCATCGTAGCGGTCGCGCAGCTGCGTCAGGTCGAAGATCTGCATGCCGTGCTCACCGGCGTTATCGGATACGGTGATGGAATAGTGACCAAACACCTTCGTGTCGCGCCAGGAGCTGGAGCGGGCGCCATCCGTCAAGGGCAGCTCGCCCAGGTACTTCGGGTTGACGGCGTCGGTGACATCAATGAAGGCCAGTCCATCAGTGCGACCGACAAGAGCGATCTCCCGCCCCTCTTCTTCATCCGTCCAGCCCCACACGTCGTTTGTGTTGGTGGTGCGCTCGCCGCCAATGTGGCGAATCGGGAGGAAGGAGAGCAGATCCACATCGGAGCAGTCGAACTGCGCGATGCGGCCGTCTTCACAGTTGAGCTGCTCTCCTGTAAGGGCCGGCAGCCCCATGTCGGGGTCACCTTCCAGGATCGTGGCCACGCTCCAGGTGTCCTCTTCCTGCTCAAAGACGGCAGCGCTGCCCGCACCGGCGGTGGTGCCCGGCAGTCCCGCTACCACGAGGCCGCTGGCCGCGGCGAGCGTAGCGCCAAACATCGGACGCCCGTCTGCTTCCGGAGACGTGTGCTTGCGCGCGCCACTCCACGCGTTGCTATCGGCGTCGCGGGTAAACTGGTACAGCGTCCCTTGCCGGCGCTGTGCAGCCGGTGCCCCAGCCCACAGGCTCTGGCCATCGTAGGCTACTGCGGTGCCAAACTGCTGCGGGCCGCTGCCATCGAAGGGCTGCAGCACGCCGTCCGCTTCCCACGTGTCGTCATCCGCGTTGAAAGCAAAGGTCACGACGGCCCCGGTGGCGCCATGGCGAGGGGCGCCTACCAGGAGCTGTTCCTCGTGCAGGTGCAACGACGCGCCCATGCGAGCCCCTTCTTCCACGCCGCGCACGTTTAGGGCGCCAAGGTCCGTCCACGCATCCGCTTCCGTATCGAAGCGGTAGGCGTAGACTTCCCCGCGATCTTTCTGCGGAGCGCTGATCACGAGGTGGCTGCCTGCTGCAGCGATGCGCGCTCCAAACCGATCGCCCGCCTCAATATCGCCTGCCTGGATAGATTCGCGCAGCGTCCACGCTCCATCGACATCTTGGTAGGCGTAGACGCGTCCGGCCGCATCGGCTTCCTGACTCGCGCCTACGTACAGCCACCCCTCATCCAGGGCAACGCTGCTGCCGAAGGCTTGCGTGGTGTCGGATGGCGTCATCTTGGCTACCTCGGCCCACGTATCGTCTTCCGTGCGCTCAAACAAATACGCGGCACCAAACGGCTCGGCTTGCGGAGCGCCGACCAGCACCCGGTCACCCGCCACCGCCAGCGCCGAGCCAAACTTGGTCCCGACCTCTTCGTCTTCCGCCGCAATGCGGCCCATTTCGGTCCATTCATCGTCTTGCTTTTGAAACACATAAACCAGGCCGGGCACGTGCAGGTGCTCGGACTCGCCGATGTACAGGAGGTCATTGTCGACCGTCAGGGCTCGAGCAAAGCCCTCCTGCTCCCCTATACTGCCATCAGCCATAGACTGAGCCTGAGCGACGTATGCGCCCGAGAAGCAGAGGAGCAAAGTAAAGAGTAAATATCTACGCATAGGACAGGAGAAAACCAGGTGGAGTGAGAGTAGAAAACCGGTGCGGGATGCAGCAGCCGGGCAGTGTGTGAGGCAGAAGGGGTAACGCCTCACGTAACCACGTACACGGTGAAGATTGAAAGCTAATACGTTCGTATTCCTGCACTGCATCGGCTTTTCACGCTTCGCTTTTCGTATAGATCCCATGTGGGTGTGTAGTGGGTGTGGGGCG
>CAYFRR010000210.1:0-4114 GCA_964345505.1 uncultured Rhodothermales bacterium | reverse complement strand
CTTCGTCTTCAGATCGCGGGGCGATCTTGCGCTCAGGCTGACGGGGGGTAAGGAGTGGCACCCCCACTGCTCTATCGCCGACACCCCCAAACGCCGACACCCCCAAACGCCCACACGCCCACACTCACACACCCACTTTATCTCCCGCGAAAGCAGTCGATACCCACACGCGTACCCGCCCAAACCGTACTGTGGACCACATTCTCCCGGCACAATGTATCGTTTTTCGCTTGTAGCGCTGCTTGTTCTATCCATCGCCCTCGTGCTCACCGGGTGCAAGGAGGCCACCCTGGGGCCGGAGGTCACCGGAGGTATCGAAGGCGTCGTGCTTGACGAAGAGACGGAAGAAGGACTTCAGAACGTAGAGATCACCACAAGCCCCGCCAGCGATGTGGTGGTGACGGACGCGGAGGGCCAGTTTGTCTTTTCAGAGATCGAGGGTGGCGACTACAACCTGCGCGCCCGGAAGTCGGGCTATGGCACGCGCTCGGTGTCGGTGCGGGTGCGCGAGAATCGCACCTCGCCTGTGACGCTCTTCCTGGAAGAGGAGGACGAGGACGCGAACGAACGCAACCTGACGGCCGAGGTGACCAACTTCATCAACCGCACCGATAATAACGGGGCGACCTCCGTACGGGTGGAATACCGCGTGCGCAACACCGGCAACGGCACCGTCCCGGAGTACGAGGTCACCTTTCGCATTGAGGCCAGCGAGGGCGGCGATCGCCTGCACCAGATCCAGGGCGAGATGCTGCGTGAGGAGCAGTCGGACGTCGGCGACTTCGTGGTAGAGCTGGATGGCGCGGACGCGCTGGAGGTACAGGTGGATGAGCTCTGGTTCGAGGAATAGCTGTACCGAGCAAAGCCGCAGTGATAAAAGCAGTGCAGGCAACCGCCCTCTGCTACACCGCCCCGCATTTCGCACGCAATTTTTGTCCCTTCCCGAAACGGCGGGGGGCATGGACGGTAATGCTCGCTCCAACGCCAGACGCTACAGGCGTTCCGCTCGTCTCACCTGATGCACCTCGCTCGTATGGCTATCCCCGAACGCTCCGTTTATCCCACGCAGCCGCGCGCCCTTCGCGAGGCCGTGACAGGTGCCCTGCGCGATGCGCCGCCCCCCTCAGCAGAAGGCACGGTACAGGCGCTGATTGTGCCCGATACGAACCTGAGCCACAACCGCGACATTGCAGCGGCTGTGTACCGCTACGTGGAAGAGCGCACCTACGACACGGTCATCCTGGTCGCACCCAGTCACGAAGGCAGCTTTCGGCGCCTCACTATCTGCAGCGTTGACATGTACCACACGCCCTTGGGGGAGGTGCCAGTTGACGACCGCGTGCGGCATGAGCTGTGTGATGAGGACGATGACATCTTCATCGACGACAGTGGACACTTCCATACGGAGGGCGTGGACGTACAGCTGCCGTTCCTGCAGCACCTGATGACGGAGCCATTCTCCATTGTGCCGGTGGTGATGGGAAACGAAGACCCAGCACTGTGCCGTGAATTGGGCTCCGCGATTGGAGAGGTGATGTACAACCGCCGCACGCTCGTGGTGGCCTCGGTCGATATCCGAGCCGCCGCGGAGGGGGCGATGGACGAACTGGCCACGCACCTGACGGCGGGCGCGGTGTCGGAGCTGTTCACCTTAATCAACGGCGACCGCATGGAGCTGGAGGGCAAGGGGGCGCTGATGGTGGCCCTGATCGCTTCACTGCACCGGCGGGGCAACTGGCAAGAGATCATCGCGCGCCGCGCGCCAGCCGACGGCTATCCCGGCGCCATCGGCGCGGTGCTGGGGCGGCAGTAATATGCTGCTCCGCGGGGCACCTGCCGCCACACAGCGGCTTGCACCGTTCGTGCGAAGCTACTACTTTACGAGGGCTATACGCCCGCGCCCTTTTTCCTTGCCGTGCCGCTCATGGCCGCTCTTCCCTCGCCTATTGCCTGCATCGGCGCCGGCGCTATGGCTACCGCGCTCACGCGGCGCCTGCACGCCCGCGGCCACCAGATGGCGGCCATCTTGAGCCGCAGCGCGGAGCCCGCCGAGACGCTGGCTGCTGCCGTGGACGCACCGGTGGCCTCCACAGCGCTTGCCGACCTGCCCGCAGAGGTGCGCCTGGTCCTCTGCTGTGTGCCCGACCAGGCCGTCTACCCGGTGGCTGAGACGCTCAGCCAGCTACCGCATCGGTGGCCGGCCTGCACGGTGCTCCACACCGCGGGTGCGCTCACGAGCGGTGTGCTGGCGCCAGTGGCCGAGCAGGGGGCAGGCACGCTGTCCTTTCATCCCGTGCAGACCTTTACGGCCGCCACGCCGCCCTCAGCCTTCGAGGGCATCCGCATCACGCTGGAAGGGGACCCCGACGCGGTTGCAGTTGGGCAGGCCCTCGCTACCGCGCTGGGCGGGATTCCGCTTACCATCGACCCCAAAGCCCGCACGCAGCTGCACCTGGCGGCGTCCATGGCGTCCAACTTTTTCGTGACGCTCCAGGCGCTTGCGGCCGACGTGGGGGCGGCCGCGGGGCTCGACCGGGCCGAGGCGCAGGCCCTCTTGCAGCCCCTCGTGGCGCATACCTGGACCAATCTGCAAGAGCAGGCGCCCGAGGATGCTCTGACGGGGCCCATCAAGCGGGGCGATACTGAGACGGTAGCGCGCCACCTTGAGGCGCTGCAGGCCGATCTCCCCGGCCTGCTCCCCGCGTATGTCGTCCTCGCTACAGAAACCGTACGGGTAGCCGTACGCAGCGGCAGCCTGAGCCACGCTGAGGCGCAAGCCCTCCTCGGGGTGCTGCAGCACGCCATCGGTCCTGCAGATGGACTGCCGTGACACGGGGAAGGGCCGTTACATTTGCGGCTTGCGTTTCACCGCGCGATCTCCGATTGTGTAGAGGCTTCGTGAAAGTGAAGCCGCAGATGCCCCACCATCTGACCAATTTGCACGAATTTTACGTCACGCAGGCCTTTTGGAACCTTCCATAGAAGGTACGGTTGGGCCGCAATCCGCAAAATTCGAGTAGTCAGGATCTCTTAATGGATGTAGCCAAACGGTTGTTGTCCCGCACAGCCAACCGGACGAAACGGTCTATGCGACACGCGCCCGATTACCGTAAGAAGCTCGAGGCCCCCGCGCCTTCGGGTGGTGCCGCATCTCCCCCTGCTTCTAATGGCCCCTCGGTTGCCGAGCCTTCCGCCATGTCGCTTATCCAGCCAGCAGACGTTGTGCGACGCATGCAAGACCACGAGGCTGCCCCCTCGCTTGGATTTCAGTCAGTGGCGGTGGCAGCCGTACAGACGCTCCGGACCGTGCGCGCCGCTGAGGCGCACGCGGCGAACGCGGCGATCTCGCTGGCACAGCAAGAACGGCTCCGCGAGATGGTCGCTATGTTGGACGAAACCACCAAGGCCCTCAACGACATTCTCACCTCGCAGGGCGCTCGCATGCTCGCTATGGGCGCGGAGCAGACCGGTGAGGTCAAGGCTGGTAACTCCTGGAAAGAGGCGGTACACAACGCGCAGCAGATTAGCCTGCGCAGCGCCAACTGGCTTCGAGCGGTCGTCGGAGGGCAGCCCGATGGGTGTGCCATCCGCCGGCTCAGTGAAACGGTGACCACCCTGCTGCACGCCCATGCGGAGACGTTTGCCGCCGAAGCCGACTCCTGCTTCGACTAAGCAGCTGCACCGGTTATGGCTGACGATCCCCATCCCATCCACATCCTGTTGGCCTCAGCTGATGCTACGCTGGAGTCGCAATGGGCCCAGGTTGAAGCACTGGTAGAACGGCGCTTTGGCCGCGAGCCTACCATCGAGTCCATTCTCTTTCTGATCGGTGTGCAGGAACGCGGGCGCGGCTTTGAGCCCGAGCTCGAAAAGGACGTCAAGGAGACGCTCGTCATGGAGGGCACCTACTGCGTCTTCGAAACCGTCGGCCTCTACGCGCACGCCGGCATGGAAGCCGATGGCAGCTGGATCTGGGAGCGGACCACCGACCTTCCGCCCGACCTCTCCCCGGACGACCAGCACCGCCTGCTGCGTCTGGCCATCATTCGCTACTTCGACGACATCCTCGATGCCTCTGTCTCCTGATCTGCTTCGTTTTGGTTCTGTAGTGTCC
>CAYFRR010000209.1:0-4125 GCA_964345505.1 uncultured Rhodothermales bacterium | reverse complement strand
GCACGGCGTGACCCTCCACGAGACCGTCCACGAGACCGTCGAGGCCTGATGCTCACGGCGTGCATGACGCTCGGGCCGTTGCCATCTCTCTGAGTGCCGCCGCACTACCGCCCCGCCCGCAAAAACGCTATGAGATGCTCATTTACAACCTCCGCCTGCTCCAGCTGCAGGAGGTGGCCGGAATCGTTGATCAGGTGCAGTGAGGCATTGGGGATGCGTTCGGCAGCTTCCTCAGCAACATCGGCCGTGGTGAGGTGCGGATTTAGCATAGCGTTGGGGATGAGCGCATCGTCGGCGCCGTAAAGCACCAGCGTGGCGGCGGTCACGTCCTTGAGACGATGCGCCAGCGGCCCGTCCAGCATGCCAGCCACCGAGCGCGCGTTCGCCGCTGCGTAGGCCTCCGCATCCGGCAGGGCCGTGAGGGCCAGGCGCTGCTCCAGCAGCCACCCGAACCGCTCCGGGTCGTAGTCGGCAAAGTTCATCGCGATGTTTTGGCGAAGCGTGGCCTCCGGCGCTGCCAGGATAGCGCGCGGAGTATACACGTTTTTGAGCGCCAGCCCCTGTTGGTCGGTGAAGGTCTCAATGCCGGCCGGAGAGATCAGCGCCAGACGCTCCAGCCGCTCGGGATGGTCCAGCGCCAGGGTCAGGGCCACCTGCCCACCCATCGACAGGCCTACGACATGGGCGCGGTCCACCCCATGGGCGTCCATGAACTGCACGACGGTGGTGGCGAAGAAGTCCATGGTAGCGGGCACATCGTCCTTACCGGACAGGCCATAGCCCGGGAGGTCCAGGGCCAACACGCGGAAATCCTCGGATAGGGTAGGAATCGTCTCGCGCCAGAGCGCCAGGTTGGAGCCAAGCCCGTGGATGAGCACCACCGTTTCGTCGCCTGAGCCGGCCTCGTGGTAGGCGATGGGGCGGTCGTCCACCATCACCGTGTCGATGGGGGTGGGGTAGGGCGCTTTGAACGCCTCCAGCGAATCAGAGGCCGGCGAGGCAAGCAGGGTCATGAGCAACAGCGTCAGCATAGGAGCGGAAGGAAAAGGTGGGCATCAAGTCGAGGAGACGGCACGTTCGGCGCGGGTGCGCAGCGCCTGTTTGTCGATCTTGCCGCTGTGGTTTTTGGGAAGGCTATCCACAAACCGGATATGTCGCGGCACCTTGTAGGCCGCCAGCCGCTGGCGGCAGAAGTCCGTGACAGCTTCGGGGGAGAGGGAGGGGGCATCAGCCACGACAAACGCCATCCCCGTCTCGCCCCAGCGGTCGTCGGGCACCCCCACCACGGCCGCCTCACGAATGAACTCGTGCGCGTGGAGCACGGCTTCAACTTCGGCCGGATACACGTTCTCACCGCCGCTGATGTAGAGCTCCTTCTTGCGTCCGGCGACGAAGAAGTACCCCTCGTCGTCCTGCCGCACGAGGTCGCCCGTCCGAAACCAGTCGCCATCGAAAGCGGCCGCCGTGCCCTCCGGGTGCTGCCAGTAGCCCGGGGTCACCACCGGACCGCGCATCAGCAGTTCGCCGGTGGCGCCGAGCGGCAGGTCCTGCCCGTCGGCATCCACCACGCGGGTGTCGATGAGGAAGTTGGGCAGGCCGATGGAGCCAATTTTACGGAGGGCGTCGCGCTCGGGAAGTGAGAAGCAATTCGGCCCGACCTCCGTCATCCCAAACCCCTGCCGGATCGGTACGCCCTTATCCTGCCAGGTGTGGATGAGCGGGGCGGGCATGGCTTCGCCGCCTACGATGGCATAGCGCACACCATCGAGCGACACGGCGTTGAAGTGCGGACTGTCCGCCATCAGCTTGAGCATGGTGGGCACGCCCCAGAGGATGCTGATGCCGGCCTCGTCGCAGAGCGGCAGCAGCACATCGGCATCGAAGCCATCCAGGAGCAGGGTGTGGCCGCCCTGCAGGAGGAAGGGCGTCAGCAGCACGTTCCACCCGCCGGTGTGATGAAACGGCGCCGCGTTGAAGCTTACATCCGCTCCCGTCAGGTGCAGCCGCTGCACCGTGTTGACGGCGTTGTAGAAGCACATGCCATGCGTGTAGAGCGCGCCCTTCGGCCGGCCGGTGGTGCCACTCGTGTAGAGAATCATGAGCGGATCGTCGGCACCGAGCCGCCGCCCCTCAAACGCCAGCCCCTTGGCGGTGGCCTGTTGCTCGATGGTGCCACAGCTCAGTCGCGGGGCGTCGAAGGTCAGCGCCTCGGCGGTGTCCGTTAGAGCGTCGTCCGTCACGAAGAGCTGCGGCGTCGTATCATCCACCATGTGCTGCAGCTCCGCTGCCGTCAGGCGCGCGTTAAGCGGCACGAGGATCCACCCGGCCTTCTGCGCGGCGACGAACAGTAGCACGTGCGCGAGGCTGTTGGGCGCCAGGATGGCCACACGGTCGCCCTTCACCAAATCGAAACGCTCGGTGAAGGCCGCTGCTAAGGCCTCGCCGCGGCTGTTCAGCTCAGCAAACGAGAGCTGCTCGCCGGTGGGCTGCCAGGTCAGCGCCGGTGCGTCCGGGCGGTACCGGGCCTGTCGAGCGAGCCAGTCAGTAGGAAACGGAGGGGTAGGCATCACGAGGCGGGTGATTCAGGAGCAGGAGCGGCGGGGGCTTCGGCGGCCGCGGGCTTGGGCCAGATCAACCAGCCCGCTACGGCCACAGCAGTGCTCGTCATCAGGGCGAAGGTGGCCGGGACGGCCGGGTTGTTCCAGTACGGGCCGAGCTCGAAGTAGTACATGCCGAAGTGCACCACAAGCGCGCTAACCGCTGCGGCAAAAATGACTTCCTTCCGGATGCGCTCGGTGAAGATGCCAAAGATGATAGGCACGAAGGTAGCCGAGAACAGGGCATACACGCCGTTCTGGGCAAAGATGGCCACTGACAGGTCGGGGGAGACGATCTGCTGATACGAAAACAGCGCAATCACCGGGGCAAGCGCCAGCAGGAAGTACTTGCTGTAGCGCATGCCGCGGGCGTCGATCTCGTCGAGGGACAGCCGCCCGCGCCGCGTCGCGTACTGCCGGTAGATGTCGTTGGAGAAGATGGTGGAGAGGGCCACGAGCAAGCCCTCCAGCGTGGAAAATCCGGCGGCTACGAGGCCGATCAATACGAGCGCGCGCATCCCTGGCGAGAAGACCTCCACAATGTACGTGGGCACAATCTGATCGGGCGGCAGGCCCACTTCAGGCATCAGCACACGCGCATACAAGCCCACCACCAGCACCAGGAAGAAAAGGGTCAGGACGATGAAGCCCGTCGCCAGGTACGTGTTCATGTCGCGCTCGCTCTTCAGGTAGAGCGCTTTCGATAGCACATGCGGCTGCGTGATGATGGCAATGCCGATCACGAAGTTGGCCACCACCACCTCAAACCAGTCGCGGAAGAGCAGGCTGTCTGGGTTGGTGGGCTGGGCCAGCACGGGATCGATGGCGCGGAGCCGTTCCAGAAACCCGCCGAGGCCGCCCTCCAGGTAACCGACGCCAGAGCCGATAAGCACAAGCGCGACGGCCACCATGATGACCGCCTGGGCGGAGTTCGTCATCGTGTGCGCACTTGCCCCGCCAAACATGATGTAGACCAGCGGAAAGCCAATCACGATGGCCATGGCCGCCCACTGTGGGATCTCGAGTACGTTGGCGAGCACCAGCGTGAGCCCTACCACAATGAGCACCACAAACGTGATGAGCAGCAGACTGATGAAGGCAAAGAACAGCGTCAGCCGGCGATCCTCAAAGCGGTCGCCAATCCACTGCGGTACGGTCAGTGCTGTGTACTTATCGCCGATCTGCCGAAAGGCCTTCGACATGATCGTGAGCCCCAGGACGATGCCCAGTGGCGTGGCGATGGCGTAGCCAATAAAGCCCGAGACGCCGTAGAGGTAGATGAGCCCTGGGTTGATGATGAAGGTGGCCGCGCTCGTCAGGTTGGCTGCCAGCGACAGCCCCACAAACACCGGGCTCACCTCGCGGCTGCCCACGGAAAACGAGGCAAAGCCGCTCACCTTGCGGATGCCCACAAAGGCGACCGTGCTCACCACCAGCAGGTAGGCGCCAAAGAGGAGCCAGGCTATTGTTGTCTCGCCCATGGATGGTCGGGGTCAGGTAATGCCGTAGAAAGAAGGATACGCTGTTG
>CAYFRR010000208.1:2106-4136 GCA_964345505.1 uncultured Rhodothermales bacterium | reverse complement strand
GCATCTCTTCGCCAGTTGGCAACGTAGCTGGGCGTAACCATCGCATGGATTACTCCGCTCCGCTACGTGTGTCGCTGCGCTCGGCTCTCGATCGCAGTCGAGGATGGCTTGTTGGGGACGGTGGTGCTTGAGCACAATGCTATCTCGACTTGACGAGGTCCGGGCTGTTGCCACTCCTGCTCGTTCCATCCGTCCCGGGTGGAACGCACCTCCGGGCCGTCCCCGGCCTGCCGCGTCGCGGTGTCAGGGGTGCCCTGCCGTAGCGTACCAGCTACCGCAGTCCATGGCGCCCAGACGGAAACCATCTTGTGTGCCCTTCCGGCAAAAAACCTATGCTGGAAAACAGTTTGCCGCGTCCGTACTATAGACGGTGTCGATGTCGACGTTGCTCGCCGGTCGACGCTCCCCGCACCACACACGGCGACATCATACGCTCTTGCACCGCAGGTTTTCTACATGCCCGCCTCCCTTGCCCCCGCACAGCTCCGCGATGCCCTGCAAAACCCCACGATCTATCCCCACCCGTCCGACGCGGTGCAGATCGAGCAGACCCACATCTCCATCGTCGCGGTTGTGCCGCCGTACGTGTACAAGTTCAAAAAGCCCGTCGACCTCGGCTTCCTCGACTTCTCCACCCTTGAGCAGCGCCGCCACTTCTGCCACGAGGAGGTCCGGCTAAACGCTCGGCTCTCCCCGGACATCTACGAAGGCGTCGTGCCCCTGGTGCAAACCGATGAGGGGTTACGCGTCGATCCGCCAGAGGTCGAGGGCGCGGTCGTGGAGTACGCGGTAAAGATGCGCTACGCGGACCCGGCGCATTCCTTGGAGCAGCGGGTCGCGCGGGGCGAGGCCACGACAGATCATGTCGACCGCGTCACGCGCCGGCTCTGCGCGTTTTACCGGGAGCTGGAGGCCACGCCGGACACCGCGGAGGCCGGATGGATCGCGAACCTGCGCGTGAATATCGATGAGAATTTCGAGCAGACCACAGCGTATGTGGGGACCGTCTTCGAACGCCCGGCCTTCGATGCCCTGCAGTATTTCTTCAACCGGGAACTGGACCGCCACGCCCCTCTCCTTCACCGCCGCCGCGCTGGCGGCCGTGTGATTGAAGGACACGGCGACCTGCGGCTCGATCATGCCCACATCACCGACGAGCGGGTGGCGATACTCGACTGCATCGAGTTCAACGAGCGGTTTCGGATGCTCGACATCGCCAACGATGTGGCCTTCCTGGCGATGGACCTGGACGTAGCGGGACGGTCGGATTTGGGGCGCCGGTTTGTCGAGGGCATGGCCGAGGGGCTTGCGGATCCGGACCTGCGGCGGCTCCAGCCGCTTTACAAGGCGTACCGCGCCCACGTCCGGGCGAAAGTGGAGGCCATCCGTGCCGGAGAGGAGGAAGTGCCGGACGCCGACCGGCAGGCCAGCCGACAGTTGGCGCGGCGGCACGCGCAGTGGGCGCTGCGCTATGCCGTGGCGGGCGGTGCGCCCCTTGTCATCGCCCTCATGGGCCGCCCAGCCACCGGCAAAAGCACGCAGGCCGCCGCCGTGGCCGAGGCACTTGAGTGGACGCACATCGCCTCCGACCGCACGCGCAAGCGGCTGGCCGGCGTCGATCTTGACGTGCGAGCGGATGCGAAGACCCGGGAGCAGCTATACACGGAGGCGCTGTCAGCGAAAACCTACGCCACACTCCGTGAGCACGCGGTCGAGCGCGGCCGTGCAGGGAGGGGTACGGTGCTCGATGCCACCTACAGCAGCCGGCAGGAGCGCGACCAGCTCCGCGCCGCCCTCGATGCCGCTGGCCTGCCACACGCCTTCGTCGAGCTCAACGCGTCCGACGAGGCCCTGCGCAGCCGCCTGGCTGAGCGCTCCAATGCCGCGCCCACCGCGTCCGACGCCCGCATCGAAGACTTCGACAAGCTGGCCGAACGGTACGAGGCACCCAACGCCCTCGAAGATGCGCGCCATGTGCGGATCAGCGCGGAGCAATCGGCCGACGATACCACGCGCGGCATCCTGCAGAC
>CAYFRR010000208.1:0-2006 GCA_964345505.1 uncultured Rhodothermales bacterium | reverse complement strand
ACGGTCCTGGGTGACCTGTTTGATCGCCGAGACACCACCTCCGCCCGGTTCAGGATTTCGATACCTTCTGGCTTCAGCCGAACGCTCGAAAGGCAGCAAGGACCCCTGCGGCTGTAAGCGTGGCAACGGACCCTCCGCAGGCACTCATCAGGTTCGGAAATAAGCCCGACCCCACGTCGCAGCAACCAAAGACCCCAACCGACCTCGCTGCTTACCGAAACGTCGCATCACGAAACACGGCGGACGGCTTTCACTCTATCCTGATGTTTCGTACCCTCGGTGTACGTCGGTCTAAAAGCCTACCGGTTCCTGCCAGGCCGACGTACGTCTCCACTCATCACTCCTTACCTGATGTCCGAGCAAGCAGGATTTACACGGGATGTAACCCTCTTCATGGCTGTCATGATTGGCATCGGCGCCATGATGGGGCCAGGCGTCTTTGCCTTACCCAGTGAGGTGGCGCAGACGGTGGGGCCGTTGGGCATCGTCGCCTACCTTCTCATGGGCGGGCTTACCCTCTTCACGGCCCTCAGCTACAGCGAGCTCGGCGCCGCCATTCCCATCGCAGGAGGCGGCTACTCGTTTGTGAGTCGCACGCTGCCCGATCCCGTAGCCTTTCTGACCGGCTGGTTTTTCTGGATTGGCAACACGCTGGCCTGTTCGCTCTACGCTGTCATCTTTGCCCTCACGATTAAGAATTACTTCTTCCCCAACCTGAGCGTGATCCTGGTGGTGGTGCTGACGACGGTCGTGTTTACGGCGTCGAACTACCGCGGCCAGGCGGAGGCCTTGAAGGCCATTACGGTGATGAACATCATAGAGCTGGTCATCCTTCTGGGCGTGGGCGTGCTTGGGTTTCTTCAGGTGGAGCCGGCGAACCTTGAGCCCTTTGCCCCGATGGGCCTGGGGCCCCTCCTGCCCACCATGGCCTTTCTTTACATCTCCTACGTAGGGTTCGACCTGATCACGGTGGCTGCGGAGGAGATTATTGAGCCCGCCAAGAACATCCCGCGGGCGATTCTGATCACCCTCGGCGTGGGCGTGGCCATCTACGTGCTGCTGTTGTACGTGATGATGGGGGTTGTTAATCACACCGACCTGGCACAGACGAGCACGCCCTTCATCTACGTGGCGGATGTGCTCTTCGGCCCGTGGGGGCGCTGGGCGGGCGTCCTGGCTACCATTATGGCCAGCCTCTCGGCCTTCAGCGTCACGCTCGGTGCAAGCTCCCGGGTGCTCTTTGCGCTTGGGCGCGATGGCTACGTGCCGGGTGTGCTCGCCCGCCTGCACCCGACGCACAACACGCCGCACATTGCGCTCTTCGTATGCGCGGGGATCGTGGCCCTCCTCGGCGCTTCAGGCATCGTGCGGCTGCTGGCCTCGGCCAGTAGCTTTGGCTACCTAATTGCCATCGGGGTGGTCAACTACGCGGTGATTGCGCTGCATCGGAAGATGCCAGCTTTGCGGCGCCCGTACAAGATCATGTTCTACCCGGTCCTTCCGATCCTCGGTATCATCGCATGCTGGTTCTTCGTGCCCCTCTTGGAGGTGCAAAGCCTAATGCTCGGGGGCGGGCTCACCATGGTAGGGGCCGTGCTGTACCTCATTCAACCCGACAACCGGGCCGGCTTTAGCGCCCTCCCGGCTGTGGTTAATCGACTACGACTTCGAATCAAAGCCTACTGGAGGCCACATATGAACGTTCTTATCGTTGGCGGAGGCAGTCAGGGCAGCAATATTGCTGACCGGTTGCTGAAGAAGGACGAGTTCCGGATGGTCTTCCGCTCGTCCGAGTATCAAATCACCTTTATTGAGCAAGACAATGCACGCTGTGATGTCCTGGAAAGCCGGTACAATGTGCCCATATTTCAGGGCGATGGGACCAAACCAGACATCCTGGAGCAGGTGGAGCCACACAAGATGGATGTGGCGATCGCTGCAACCGATGGTGATGAGCGAAACGCGATCATTGCGTTGCAGGCCAAGCGCCTGGGCATTGAGCGGGT
>CAYFRR010000207.1:0-4142 GCA_964345505.1 uncultured Rhodothermales bacterium | reverse complement strand
GGCACGAGCTCCTCCGCGACGATCCGCTGCAGGTCGCTCCGGTGGCCGCGTCCGCCCGAATTGTAGGGATCAGATGTGATGGCGATCGTCAGCTCCAGGCCGGGCAGCACGTAGAGGTACTGCCCGCCATAGCCCCAGCCATAATACGCAAGGTGGCCGCCGATGTAGCTGCTGAACCACCCGTACCCGTAGCCGGCCCCGCTCCAGCGCGAGGTCGCCCGCGGCCGAAACGAAGCGCGCACCCAGTCCTGCGGCAGGATGCGCTGGCCGTCCAGATACCCCCCGTTGCGGTACACTTCGCCGACCCGGATCAGGTCACGCGGGGAGATCATCATGTCGTTGCCGCCAAAGTAGATGCCCTGCGGGTCGGTGGGCCACTGCGGCAGGCGGATGCCCAGCGGCTCCGCCAGGGCCGACTGCGCATACGCCCAGGTGCTCTGGTCCGTGGCTTGCGTCAGCACTGCGGACAGCAGATGCGAGTTGCCCGTACTGTAGCTGCGCTCTGTACCCGGAGCTGCCTGCAGCGGTTGGGTGATCTTGTAGCGCACCCAGTTGGAGCTGCTGACCCACGCGCCATAGTTGCCGCCCGACGTGCGCTCCAGCCCGGACTGCATGCTCAGGAGGTGCGCTACGGTGATGTCTCGCTTGCGCGGGTCGGCATCGGCATCCAGATAGGTGTCAAAGAACGGTGCGATGGGCTGGTCGGGGCTGCGCAGGTGCCCTTCGTCGATGGCAACGCCCACGAGTGCCGACAGAAGACTCTTCGATACCGACTTTACGTTGACGGGCGTGTTGAGCGACGGCCCCCCGAAGCGCTCTTCAAACAGGATCTCCCCGTGGCGGGCGACGACCATGCTGTGTAGACGGGGCAGCGTTGCGCCACGCTCCCGCGCCTGCTCCAGGTGCGTAGAGGCGAGCCCGCGGGTGTACGAGGCGACCGGCTCGGCTGCTTCGGGAGGTGCCTCAGGCTCTTCTGCAGGGCCATCCGATGGTGTGCAGCCTGTAGCGGTCAGCAGGAGGGCGGCGACCAGCACAACGTGCAGGAAAAGCAGGGCGGGGGAACGGATAAACACAGCAGCATGCGTTCGTGAGACGTTTATTGGTTGCTTGCGTAACGTCAGAACCGTACCCTTTGGTGCCGCCGGGGGCATGCCCAAAACAAACGTAACGCATCGTCTACAGGCGCTACCCAAGGCCACCTAACTGTTGCAGCACCACCTCTGGTCGACGATCCCCTTATGTGCCGACTTTATGCCCTTCATGCCACGCACCCCACACATGCCGCCTGTGAGCTGCTGGATGCGCAGAATGCCCTCATCCAGCAGAGCCGTCAGGACGGCCGTGGGCTGGCCAATCCGGATGGGTGGGGGATGGCACGGCTGCTGAACGGCGAAGGGCGCTGCTTTCGGCAGGTGGAGCCGGCCTCGCAGAGTGCGACCTACCGGAACGAGGCCCTGCAGCTGAACGGGACGCTCCTCATGGCGCATGTGCGTCGCGCCACGGTCGGGACCCCCGCCCCGACGAATACGCATCCGTTTCGGCATCGGGACGCCTTTCTGATTCATAACGGCCACATTCCGGCATTCGACGAAGTGCGACCGCGGCTCTGTGCGGCGCTTTCGGAAGAACGCCAGGCGGCCATCCAGGGCACGACGGATAGCGAGCACGTCCTGGCGCTGCTGCTACAGCTCCGGGCGGATCATCCCGATGCGGCCATGGATGCCATTACCGAAAAGGCTATCGATCGCCTCCGGTCCTGGTGTGATGCGGCATCGGCGCCGGTGCAGACGGAGGTCTCGGACGTAGCGTTTGGCGACCTCACGAATGTGCCGGAGGACGTCCTGCACGGGACCCTGGCGCTTAATATATTATGGA
Organism: uncultured Rhodothermales bacterium; assembly: GCA_964345505.1. Taxonomy (GTDB): domain Bacteria; phylum Bacteroidota; class Rhodothermia; order Rhodothermales; family Salinibacteraceae; genus Tc-Br11-B2g6-7. Next base: position 2,267 of record CAYFRR010000207.1, on the reverse strand, counting down.
CGGATGGCGAGACGCTGGGAGGCGCGCGGTATAACCGGACGCTGTGGTACACGGAACGCACCGCGCCGTATCTGTGCCCCATCTGTGGAAATCCGCATGCCGACGTGTCGGGTACCGACGCCCCTCCGTACCGGGCTACCGTGCTGGCTTCCGAGCGCATCACGGACGAAGCCTGGCAGGCGGTACCGAACGGCTCGGTCTTTTCAGTCGAGGCGTCAGGCACGCTTTCCCACCGCACCCTCGTGGCCGCCTGATGCCCCGCGCCTCGTTTCCCACGCTTCTTACCATTAACGCTTTTCTTCTATGCCTCTGCACCCCAAGCAACAGGCCCTCTGCGACGAAAGCCCTTTCGATTATTCAGGGCTGCGTGCGCTCTTTCTGAATTGCACCCTGAAGCCCTCCCCGGGGACCTCCCACACGCGGCGCCTGATCGACGTGTCGGCTGCGATCATGGAGGCGAACCGTGTGGATGTGGAGGTGCTAAGGCCGGTTGATTACGACATTGCGCCGGGGGTCTACAAGGACATGACGGCGCATGGGGCCGCCTCTGATGACTGGCCCGCCCTCTACGAAAAAGTGCAGCAGGCGCATATCCTGGTGCTGGGCTCCCCCATCTGGCTGGGCGAGAAATCATCCGTCTGCCAGCAGATCATCGAACGGCTGTACGCGACCTCCGGGGAGCTGAACGACCGCGGGCAGTATGCCTACTACGACCGCGTGGGCGGTTGCCTCATCACGGGGAACGAGGACGGCATCAAGCACTGCTCCATGGGCATCCTGTATGCGCTGCAGCACCTGGGCTATGTGATCCCACCACAGGCCGATGCCGGCTGGATCGGGGAGGCTGGGCCGGGGGTCAGCTATGGCGACGAACGGGAAGATGGCTCGCGCGCTGGCGAAGACAACGACTTCACCCAGCGCAACACGACGTTCATGACGTGGAATCTGATGCACCTGGCGTACATGATTGAGAATGCCGGGGGCATCCCAGCGTACGGGAATCAGCGCTCCAAGTGGACCGCCGGCTGCCGGTTCGATCATCCGAACCCCGAGCATCGGTAGCCGAAGGTCAGGCTCCCATTGGCTTGTAGCCCGTCACCGCTGTGGCACAGCCGATTTCTGTAAGACCTGCAACTGCTACCGTGCCCGGAGATTTGCGCGCTAAATTGGGGTGTCCGTAATAAAAAGGTTTTCACCGTGACAGGACGACGAAAAATAACGCTTGCCGTTTTGGGCATCCCCATTTGTGGATTGCTTGCCCTTTTCGTCACCCTTTATCCTAAATATGCTGAGGATGTCCCCGCGATGCGGCCATTCGGCTGGTTCGTACTCTCGGAAACCCACCCATACACGGAAGGAGAGATTGCCCCCGGGTATCAGGAGGCTGCCGGTCATGCGCGTAACCTGCTGCTAAATCATGTTAGAGACATTGACGTGCCGGCCTTCTCAGCTGCGATCGCCGTTGATGGGAAGCTTGTCTGGTCCGCAGCCGCAGGCCATGCCGACGTAGCGCAGAACCAGATGGCTACGCCAGCCACGCTGTTCCGGATCGGGTCTACGTCGAAAGCGGCGACCGGGACCCTGTTTGCCCGTATGGTTGATGACGGTCTCATCGACATTGATGCACCGATTTCCGCTTATGCGAGCGAGCTGCCCAATCCGGACTGGTCGCAGCTTACACCGCGGCAGCTCGCCTCTCACACCGCGGGCATCGTGGGATATGAGGAAAATCGAGACGTGCTCGGTGTGTACGGCACCATGCGACTTCATAACAGCCATGACAATGTCGCGGAGGGACTCACGTATTTTGATGATTCGGATCTCCTCTTTGAACCAGGGACAGATTTTCATTATTCGTCTTTTGACGTCAATCTGCTATCCTTTATCCTGCAGGAAGCTGGCGGGGAATCGTTTCAGGATCTAATGCATGAGCGGGTGCTACGTCCACTCAGGCTGGAGAGCCCCCTTCCCGATGCCCCACATCCGGATCGCGCTGAGTTCTATCATATGCACGAGGGGCAGGCGCAGCGATGGCGAGAGGTGGACCTCAGCATGAAGCTCGCGAGTGGTGGGTTCATGGCCACCCCCACGGATCTCGCACTGCTCGGAGTAGCGTGGCTCGATGATGAATTCATCTCGCCCGAAACACGCCGGCAATTCTGGACGCCACAGAGATTAGCAGATGGCACTGTTAACGAACAAAATTACGCGCTCAATTGGCGTGTCAGCGAAGCGACAGAGGACATTCCGTTCAGGTACATACATCA
>CAYFRR010000206.1:0-4255 GCA_964345505.1 uncultured Rhodothermales bacterium | reverse complement strand
CGGATCCCTTCCTCTATTGCGCGGTGAACACTATGCTTCGTTGTGCCTAAAGAGGAAAGGCGCTCCAAAAAAGAGATAAGGCTTCGCAATGCAGTGGGTGTGGCCCTACGTGGGTGTACTGCTATCACTGCATGTACTATTATCACTGCATGCCACTGCGCAGCGCTGCCCACCTCTGGTGATTCTACCCGTTGCGGCCTGCGCTATCCGGTAGCAATAGGTGTACACGTGGCAGGTTGTAGCCCCCTATCCCTGTTGTTTTTAGCTGCCGTTTATTAGCTTACGCGCCGCCGCCCTGCGCGTCCTGTAACCCGACGGATTGTATGGAAACCGACCACCTTCGCATTCGACTCTTCATTGGCGCTATTCTGGTGGTGCTGCTGGTGCTGGGCCTGCGCCTCGTGCAGTTGCAGCTGGTAGACCACTCGGCGTACACCGGAGAATCGCAGATGAACGCGGTGCGGAGTGCGCCGCTGCAGCCGGCCCGGGGGCTGATCTTCGACCGGAACGGAGAGCTGATGGTTGACAATGAGCCCACGTACAGCATCCTCCTGACCCCGCGCTACTTCAACCCGGAGCGCGCCGCCCTGCTGGCTGACCTGCTGGCGGTCCCGGATTCAGCGGTGACAGCGCGGCTGCAAGACGCCCGCAGCTGGAGCGCCTTTCGAGCCAGCCGGTCGTTTGGGGGCGTCTCCTACGAGCAGTTTAGCCGCATTCAGGAAAACCTGTACCGCCTGCCAGGGGTCACCTACGAGGTGGAGCAGCGCCGACGATACCACACGAGTGCCCGCGCCGCCCATGCGCTGGGGTACGTCCGTGAGATCACCCGGCCTGAGTTGGAACAGCTGCGGCCGCAGGGCTATCGCCCCGGCGATCTTGTGGGGAAGGCCGGTGTGGAGCATCAATATGAGGAGTTGCTGCGGGGCGAGCTGGGCCGCGAGTTTACGCTGGTGAATGTGCACGGCATGGAGGTCAGTGCCTACCAGGAAGGCACGCAAGACCTGCAGCCGGAGGCCGGATACGATCTGCACGTGAGCCTGGATGCCGGCGTGCAGGCGCTTGCCGAATCCCTCTTCGTGAACAAACGAGGGGCCGCCGTCGCGCTGGATCCGGCCAACGGCGACATCCTCGCGCTGGTGAGCATGCCCGACTACGATCCCGCCATTTTTTCCGGCGCGGTGGACCCCGAGACGTGGGAGGCGCTCACGACTGGCGTAGACCGCCCCCTCTTCAACCGCGCTACGATGATGCGGATGGTGCCGGGCTCTACCTGGAAGCCGTTCATGGCCTTGCTGGGCTTGCAAGAAGGCCTCATCACCCCGCACAGCACCACGCACTGCGGCGGCGGGTATCGGCTGGGCGGGCGCGTTTTCCGCGACCACAATGGCACCGCCCACGGCTCCATCAACGTGAAAGAGGCCATCCAGGAATCCTGCAACACCTTTTTCTATGATCTGATGATGCGGACGGATGTGAATACATTTGCATCGTATGCGCGAAGCTCCGGCTTTGGCGTCCAGGTGTCACTCGATATCGGGCAGCAAACCACGGGGCTCATTCCGGACTCCTCGTACTACAACCGCGTGTACCCCCGCGGATGGACCCCGGGATACTCCATCATCCTGGGCATTGGGCAGGGCGATATGCTTGTGACGCCCATCGAGTTGGCACGCTTCACCGCTGCGCTCGCGAACGGGGGCACGCTCTACGACCCACGACTTGTGCAGCGCATGGTGAACAACGACACGGGCCTCGAACGCCGGCCCGACCGTCCACCACCCCAGCAGCTGCCCTTTGACGCCGAGCACTTCGAAACTGTCCGCCAGGGCATGCGCATGGCCATGGAGAACGGTACCGGCCGCAACCTGCAGATTCCCGATATCCCCTCGGCCGGCAAGACGGGCACCGCGCAAAACCCTCACGGCGAGGATCACTCCGTCTTTATCATGTTTGCGCCGTACGACGATCCACAGATTGCCATTGCCGTGATGATCGAGAACGCAGGCTATGGCGCCACCGTAGCCGCGCCCATTGCCAGCATGATGGCCGAGCAGTACCTAACCGGTGGCATCGAAGACTCCTGGATTCGATCCTTCCACCGGGACCGGCTCATGAACGAGCTGGAGAGCGCCCCTATCCGCCGTGCGAACGATCAAGCATCTGTTGAACTGCGCCAGCCCTAACGGCCCCGCCTCCCTCCGCCCGTGCGTTTCCGCCCTTCTGCATGAACACCTGGTACCGACAACTCGACTGGACGACCCTGGTGCTGTGGCTGGCGCTGGTGGGGACCGGGCTTGTAGCTATCTACAGCAGCACCAACGGCCCAGCATCCGAGTTCTTGCTCGCCAGCGTCCGCCAGAGCTTCTCCCGGCAAACGATGTGGGCGCTGATTAGCCTCGTGGGCATAGGCGTGGCCCTGGTGCTCCCCGTGCGGTTCTATCAGAAAAGCGCCTACTGGGTCTACGGTGCACTGCTCCTGCTGCTGGTGGCAACGCTCCTCTTTGGGCGTGAAATCAACGGCACCACCGCCTGGCTCGTGGTCGGACCGGTGCGCCTGCAGGTCTCGGAGCTGGCCAAGGTAGGCACCCTGCTGGCCGTGGCGCGGATGCTCTCGTCGCAGCGCCCACAGACCTCTCAGCTGCGCTCGGCGCTGTACGCCGTGGGGCTGATCCTGCTGCCAACGATTCTCATCTCCCTGCAAAACGACACGGGCACCACGCTGGTCTTCCTGGCCATGATTCCGGTGATGCTCTTCTGGAGCGGACTGCCGATTGCCATCATCACGCTGCTCATCTCCCCCGCGCTGGCCGGCTACCTTGCGATTGTGTACCTCCCGGCGGCGCTCGCGTACGTAGTCTTGCTGATTGGCGCCTTTTTGTGGTGGACCCGCGACCGCTTGCTGACGACGCTCGCCGGCGTTTTCAACGGGGGGGTCGTGCTGGCCCTCACGGTAGCGCTCACGTATATCTTCAAGCCTTACCAGGTCGCCCGGGTGCTCTCGTTTACCGACCCCGGCGCCGAGGAGTACCGGATGGGCGTCGGGTTTCACCTGGTGCAGTCGAAGGCCGCCATCGGTTCGGGAGGGCTCACCGGTAAAGGCTACATGGAGGGCACACAGACGCAGGGCGCGTACGTCCCCGAGCAGTCGACCGACTTTATCTTCAGCGTCATTGGGGAAGAGTTTGGGTTTATCGGGGGCATCCTCTTGCTCGGCCTTTTTGCGCTGCTGCTGACGCGGCTGGTGCTGCTGGGCGCCCGCGTGAAGCATCCCTTTGGCACCCTCTTCGCCGCCGGTGTGACGGGCGTGTTTCTGGTGCACGTGTTCATCAATATTGGCATGGCAACCGCTATTTTGCCGGTCATCGGGCTGCCGCTGCCCTTCGTCTCGTACGGCGGGTCGGCGCTGCTGGCGCACACCGGTATGCTGGCGATTGTGCTGGCGCTTCATATGCGGCGGGATGACTTTTCGATTTACGGCTACTGATGCCCGTCCTCGCCGCAATCGTTGCGCAATCCCTACCTGTCGGCCCATGAGCGCCCGTCGGCGCGCGTTCCCACCTTTCCTGCTGTATGTCTCTCTCGGGTTGTCTGCCATGCTGTTGATTTCCCCACGCCGGATGCACTGGAGCGCGCTGACGCTCGTGCTGGGCCTGTTGGCAACGGGGATGGCAAGCTGTGCGGTGCCGCAGGCCCCCTCCGGCGGCCCGCCCGACGACACGCCGCCTATCGTAGAGCAGGCCACGCCAGAAGCCGGGACGACCAACTTCACGGGCGATGCCGTGGAGCTGCAGTTTACACGCTACCTGAACCAGAACTCCCTGGCGCAGGCCCTCACCATCAGTCCGCCTATGGATGGGCGGCCCGAGATCAGCTGGAGTGGGCGCCGCGTGCGGATTACGTTTCCGGAGGATCTCCAGCCCAACACCACCTACATCCTGACGCTGGACACCAACCTCAGCACGTACCGTAACGTGAACCTGCCGGAGCCCCTGGTGCTGGCCTTCGCCACCGGCGACCGCATCAACCGCGGCGCGCTGTCCGGACGCGTCGTGGACGCCCGCGCGAACGCCCCGGCGGAGGCCGTCGATGTGTTTGCGTACCCGGCGCCCGATAGCGCCCCGCCCGACACCCTCCCGGAGCGGCCGGTCTACCGGACACAGACATCTGCCGAAGGCACCTTCAGCTTCTCTTTCATGCAGGAACAGCCGTACTACGTGGTGGCGGTGGACGACCGCAACCGAAACCGCCGCCCCGA
>CAYFRR010000205.1:0-4261 GCA_964345505.1 uncultured Rhodothermales bacterium | reverse complement strand
GACGCTATCAACACACCCCTGCCTATGGACTCGCTCACACTACCGGCCTACACGTTTGAGCGCCGCTCCATCGACGGAAAGCCCCATATCTACGATGCCGTGCGCGAGCAGTATGTGCGGCTCACGCCGGAGGAATGGGTTCGGCAGCATCTGCTGCGGTACCTGATGGAAGATCGGGGGGTGCCCCGGGCGCTGCTGGCGGTAGAACAAGCCTTCGCATATCAACAGCAGCAGCGCCGGGCTGATGCCGTGGTGCACAACAGCGCGGGCGAGCCGTTACTGGTGGTCGAGTGCAAAGCGCCACGGGTGAAGATTGACCAGGGCGTGTTCGACCAACTGGCCCGGTATAACCAGGCCCTCGACGCACGCTTCCTGGCCGCGAGCAACGGCCGCACGCATTACTGCTGCCGCTTCAGCGAGGAGACCGGCGCGTTCCAGTTCATGGAGTCGATTCCCCCGTTTGAGGCGCTGCGAGCGGCCGGGCCGCTCAGGTCATCCAGAAGCTGACGATGGGATTGCCGAAGAGCACGATGAGCGTGACGGCGATCACCCCGACCATGGCTCCGATCCGGATGAAGTCCCTGGTCTCCAGATCGCCCTGCGCGTAGGCAATGGCGTTGGGCGGGGTGCTGACGGGCAGCGCCATCGATACGGAGGCGGCCAATGCGATGCACACACCGACCACCACTGCACCAGGGCCGGGCAAGGCCACCGCAAACGACACCCCGATGGGCAGCAGCAGGTTGGCGGCGGCCGTGTTCGACATAAACGTGCTAAGCAGCAGTGTAGCAACGATCAGTACGGGGAGCACCAACACCGCCGTCATCGGCAGGCTTTCCACCAGCGCTACATCCAGCCCCGTCAGTTGCATCCCGCGCCCCAGCGCAATACCGCCGGCAATCAGGATCAGGATATTCCATTCCAGCCCGTTGATGTCGTGCTGTTTGAGCATGGAGGTCGCCGTAAATGCAATCGCCGGTACCATAGCCACTACGGCTGTAGGGAGCCCGTGCCAGGCCTCCGAAAGCCACAGGCCGATGGTAACCACAAACACGACCACGACAAACCAGCCCCAGCCCGTGATTTCTTGCTCCTCCGGTACGAGGTGGAGGTCGTCGTTTTTGGGAGGAAAAAGCCGGCGCAGGAGCACCCACGTCACCGCCAGCAGGGCCATCATGAGGGGTACGGCCATCAGCATCCAATCCAGGAAGCTCACGTCATGCCCGGCGCTTTGCAGAAACCCTACGGCCACGGCGTTGGGCGGCGATGCGATGGGGGTGCCCATACCCCCAATATTAGCCGCCAACGGCACGGACAGCAGTAGCCCTTTTCGCAGTGGATCGCCCTTGGGCACTTGCTCGAGCATCGGGACCACCAGCGTAATCATCATTGCGGTGGTGGCCGTGTTACTCATCCACATCGAAAAGACCGCCGTCACCAGCATCAGGCCCAGCATCACCAGCTCGGGCCGTCCGCGGAACACCCGCAGGATAATGCCGGCCAGCGCCAGGTCGATGTTTTGCTTCGTGGCTCCCTTGGCCAGGACGAACCCGCCGAAGAACAACACGATGATCGGATCAGCCAGTGGCTCCAGAAAGGTTCGATAGTCGGGGGTAGGGCCGGCCTCAAACCCCAGCGCTGCCCACCCGCCGGGGTTCGCCAGCAGCACCACCTGCAGTCCGATGATAACGATGGCGGTAGCAAAAAGCGGCAGCGCCTCCGTCACCCACAGCAGCGAGGCAATCACAAAGATGGACGCCATCAAAATGGCTTCGCGGGGCAGGCCCGTGGGCTCCAGGAGCGGAATTGTCAACCCGGCCAGCACCACCGACAGCAGAAACAGGAGCACATTCCGGGAGTCGAGATGTAATCGCTTGGCCACTTGGCGACCGGATCGCAGCAAAACGCGTTGGTACAGCACACGGCCGATACGCTGAATGCGCCGTTCGCGCGCAATTTTGCGAAGGTTAGGTAGCTTGGGAACGTCGGGGAGCGTTGGCATCGGGGGAGGGCCAAGTGGGGGAGCCAGCCAGCAAATCGTAAGCTATAAGTTACGATTTGTTTTAATATACTGTATGTTCTAAAAACACCTGCTTTCGATGTTGCGCGTTCTTTTTTCTTTTGCACCCATTCCCTCTTCTATATGACTACCCCTCCCTACACCCGTGAACGCGACGTAGCTATTGCTGCTGTACGTGCGGCCGCTCGTCTTTGTCAGGATGTCCAGCAGGAGCTCTCCGGCAGCGCTCTCGAGAAAGAGGACCGCACGCCGGTCACGATCGCTGATTACGGTAGCCAGGCGCTCATTGCCCGGATGCTCCGCGCGGCGTTCCCCACAGATCCGATCATGGCAGAAGAAGATGCGGCCGCGCTGCGGGAATCGGCCCCGGCCGAGATGACGGAGCAGCTCACGGCTTACGTACAACGCACCCACCCAAAGGCCACCACCGAAGACATCTTCTCGTGGATCGATTATGGCAACCTGGACGCCTATGCCGACCGGTTCTGGACGCTGGATCCTATCGATGGGACCAAGGGCTTCCTGCGCGGCGATCAGTACGCCATCGCCCTGGCGCTCATTGAGGACGGCCAGGTGCAGGTTGCAGCGCTGGGATGTCCCAACCTGCCGCACGTGTGGGGAGCGCCGCGGGATGAGGGCTGGGCCTTCATTGCCGTGCGGGGTGAGGGGGCCGTCCGGCTGCCCCTGGCTACCAATGAGGGGGCGGAGACGCCCATCGGGGTGAGCACCACGCGGGAGCCCGCCGAAGCCCGCTTCTGTGAGTCGGTAGTGTCGGCGCACAGCTCGCACGATGCGTCGGAAGCCATTGCGGACCACCTGGGCATTGAGCGCGAGCCGCTCCGGGTAGACAGCCAGTGCAAGTACGCCATTGTGGCGCGCGGGGAGGCGGAGATTTACCTACGCCTGCCGCGTCCGGGGAGCTCCTACATCGAGCGCATCTGGGACCACGCGGCGGGCATGCTGGTGGTGGAGGAGGCCGGCGGGACGGTTACCGACCTCGACGGCCGCCTGCTCGACTTCACGCGGGGCAAGAAGCTGCACGGGAACCGGGGCATCGTGGCCACCAACGGACTGCTGCACGCCGACGTGCGCGAGGCGCTGCAGGCCACGGACGCAGCGTAGGACCCCCAGCCTCACGCGTCTTCGTCTGCTGGCTCCTCCGACGAGGCAGCGCGTTTCTCCTCCTCATCCAGGATCCGGTGCGCGATGGTCCGGGCCAGCTCGGGCGCGTTACCCCAGGCGCGGTTGTTCGCGATGAGATGCAGCGTAGCCTGCTGGGCATGGGCCTGCAACGCCAGAGCCGTAGCATCCAGCACCATGGCCCGGGCCTCGGGCGTGTCGGAGAGGGCTGGCACTGGCTGGTCGAAGGGATGAGCCCGCGCGTAGGCCTCGGCGTACTTCATGTCGCGCGGCGTGAGGAGGCGCGTGACGGCCTCCGCGTTGGCCGCCGTGAACCGCTCACCGCACCGAAACCACTGCGTCCGAATCATGGGCAGCCACGTCCAGTGGCTAAACACATGCCCCAGCCCGGCCTCGGCCAGAAAATTGAAGTACGCCTCCGTCAGCAGATGCTCCGAGCGCAGCTCCAGGTGGACCTGTCGCTCATCGGCGGGGATGCGGTCGAAGAAAGTCGACAGCGTGTTGATGTTTTCATCGGAGGAAGGACTGTCGGCCACCCGCTGATACTCTTGCTGAAAGATGACGCCCGCGAGGCGGTCGCCCAGGATGTGCAGAGCAGGCTCGTGAAACTGCTCGGTGTACGCGGTGGCGTCCAGGTACGTGGGATTTTCTACAAACTGCGCCCGGCCCTCTACGGTGCGGCGCACCTGCCGTGCGGTGTAGGGCTGGGGGGCTTTCAGCAGAAAACGAGCATTTGCCGGCGCGCGCTCGGCGTACTGATCCAGCGTAAAGTAGGCTGGTGTGGGCTCACCCGCTGCGTCTAGCAAGGGGCGGTAAAACGTGAAATCAATTTCGAGCGTGCTGAAGTGGGCAAAGTAGTCCTGCACCGAGGCCACCGGGACCCGCCGCTCCTCAAACGACTGCCCCCGCATCTTTCGCGAACGGGTGCTCACCTGGTCGGCATAGGCGTCCTCCGGGTAAATCTGTCCGATCCACCCCCCGTACCGGTCGCTGGCTGTACCAAAGCGCACGGCCGGGTGGATATCCCGAAATTGGTAGGCATCGGCGGCAGCACGCCGTTCGCGAAGAGATGAAGCTGTAGACATAGAAAGAAGCGAGACC
>CAYFRR010000204.1:0-4272 GCA_964345505.1 uncultured Rhodothermales bacterium | reverse complement strand
ATGGCATCGGGCCGGTGCCGGTGAGCCATGCGGCGTGCTATCCGCTCGGCAGGCGGCGCGTGTTGAGGGTGGCCTCGTGCTGCAGACCTCGGTGCGTCGACCAGCACGCCAAACTCATGGCCGGTCAGGCGGGACCGGAAAGGGCGTGACCTGGATCTCGCTCGACCCCCCGCTCTCGTTGCCCTCGTCATCGACGGCAGTCACCCGGTAAAAATACGTCGTCCCGTTCGAGACGTCAGCGTCGGTCAGCGTCGTCTCCGTCAGCGGATTGCCGCCGTTGACCGGCGACAGTCCCTCAATACTGCCGATGGACGCGGTGGACCGGTAGAGATTGTACCCGGCCAGATCCGAGGCGCTGACTGCGCTCCAGGTTAAGCTGATCGCTCCGCTGCCCGAGGTGGCCGCAAGTCCCGATGGCACCGCAGGCGGGGTCGTGTCTGGGGCAGGCGGACTCGGATCGGGCTCGTTGCTCCCCCCAGCCGAGCAGCCAGTCAGCAGGGTAAAGAGAAACAGAGTTGCGGCGATGATTGATACCAGGCGGTCCGTATGCATGAGCTTGTCGATTTGGTATGAGCTGCTGCAGGCAAAGAAAGCCCAGGGTGTAGCCACGGGCCGCACCCTGAAAACCACTACCGTACGAGCGTCACTTTTTGAACGTGGGTCTGTCCCATCGCCTCCATTCGCACGAAGTAGAGGCCGCTGGCCAGCAGTGCGCCGCTGGCCCCGCGACCGTCCCACTGGAGGGCGTGCATGCCCGCCGATTGCTCGCGATGCTCGAGGAGGCGCACCTGCCGGCCAAGCACGTCATAGACCGTGAGGCGCACCTCAGCCCGCTCCGGCAGGGCGTACTCCAGGCTTGTCTGCCCTCGGAAGGGATTCGGGTAGTTCGGAAGGAGCGCCACTGCCTCGGGCCGCACTCGCTCTTTCGCGGCCTCCACATAGGACAAGCGGCCAACCGCCAACTGCAGCGCGGTGGTTGTGTCTTGCGGTATGATCTGCACGCCCCGACCCGCGTGCAGGTCGTAGGTTCGTCCAGCGACCGGGTCGATCAGGGCGGCTGCGTGGCCGTTCCCGCTCGCAGCGTAGAGATGGACGGACACGTTCGGCGCGCTCCGCAGCACCAAGTCGAAGGTCTGGCCTTCGCCTGAAGCGCCGACTGGTGGGCGCCATTCGTGAGCGAGATACCGCTGCCGCCCCGACGGCGCCGGGCCTGGGGCTTTCAGCCGCAGGCTTGCCGCCTCGAAATGACCGGGAGGCGCAAACTGATCGTAGGCGTCGAGCCCCGCTTGGGCCGCTGAATGGAACCCCACCTGCACCTGCGAGGTCGTCCGGCCTGCCTGAACCGCCGTCAAGGCCAGCGCAGGTTCCTCGTGGTGCTGCTTACGGGCCACCGGGGCGCTCACCGCGCTGACGCCTGGATAGGGCACCTGCAGCGCATCGAGCCCCTGGTCGTTCAGGAAGTAGAATGCCTCGCCGGCCGCCGCCGAGCGAAAGGTATCCGCCGGGGCAAACGTCGCGTCCCACGCCCACAGTGTCTGGAGCGCATCACCATTCACCGCGCTCACATCGGCCCACCTGACGTCCCGGTCCAGCGGATTGGAGAGGACGTTCCAGCCGTCGTGCAGGGGCAGAGCGACCGTCCCGTCGCTTCCGAGTGGAACCGTCTTGACGGTGGCGCCCACTGCCCACGGACTTGTGCTGACAAGCCAGAAGCCGCGGCCCGGCCGGAAGTGGAAACGCTCCGAACCGTCGTGTTTGATCAGGAAATTCTCGTCGGAGCCGTCGTCCCAGAAGGCCTGCCAGGCGACGTCGGGCGCCCCGTCAAGCGTCGCGGCCAGTGCGGTATCTACCGCGCCGGGTAAGGCCACCAGCCGGTAGTCCTGCGGATCGGCGGCATCGTCAAAGGTGCGGTTGATCGCCACTTCCACGGTGGCTGGCAGCATCGTGATTTCAACAGACCGGCCGTCGGCTGGAAGCGTCACGGTGCCGACCTGGGTGACGCCATCATGGGTGACGCTCACGTCGTAATCGCCCAGAAACCCGCGCGCGCTGAAGGTGCCGTCCGTGCCCGTTTGCCCTTCAACGTTCGTCCACCAGTCGTCGAAGACCAGTTGCAGGAAAGCCTCGCCCGACGGCTTCAGGCTCCAGTCCTGCCGATACAGCGGGGCGTCGCCTCGCCAATGATTGCCGTCCCAGAAGCCCCACATCACGAAGCTGCTGACCGCAGGGTGGCTGAACGCGATGGTGAGTAGATCTCGCAGGTAGTCGGCGGCCAAGTCTTCGGGCACGTCGGTAGCGTCGTACTCGGTGATGGAGAGCTCGCTGGCCAGCGCGGCGTACTCGTCGAGCAACTGATAGACGGTTTCGGGCGAGGCGAGCGGAGTATTCACGTGTCCCTGGAGCCCAATGCCGTCAATCTGGCCCCCGGCATCTTTGATGGCACGGATGATCTCTCGGTAGCGCGCCTGCGTTGGCACGCCGATGCCTCCCTGGCTGATGATGCCATAATCGTTGACGTACATCTTCGCAGTGGGGGCGGCCTCGACGGCTTCGTTAAACCACGTCGCGTACTCGTCGATGATGGCCTCTCGTCCGCCGAACGCATCTTGCAGGTCGAACAGATGCGCCGGTTCATTCAGCACGTCCCACGCAACGATGGGGGCCTGCAGGTCCGGGTGCCCGGCCAGCGCTGCGATGTGTTCGCTGACGCGCTGCCGAAGATAGCCCAGGTCGTTCTGGTTCTGCTCCAGATCGGGAGGCAGGGTGTTCCAGGCGGGCCAGATGAGCGCGTGGCCGCGCACACGCTTGCCCTGCTCGTGTAGTGTTTGCACCACATCGATGGTCTGCGTCTGGGTGGCTATGAACCACGGAGCCTGCCCTTCCCACACAGGCCATTTCATTCCGTTCTCGGTGACGGCGTAGCTAAACGAGCGCCCGTCGCCCGTCAGGTCTGCCAGCTTTTCTCTGTAGATCTGCGCGTCGTTGCTGGCGCTGACGAAGGTCGGCACATTGACGGCCGTGCCAAAGCCGAAGGCGTGCTGCTGCATCATCACGTTCACCTCTACGCCCTCGAGGGGCTGCCCGCCGGCATCCACGACGCGCACATCGAGATCGGCCTTGCGGTGTTGCTCGATGCGCGCCTGTGCCTCCGCCCGCCACGCCGCTCCAGGCTCCCGCCCTGCATAATCGAGATCGAAGCTGCTGCGCGGCAGGTCCTCGACCTGATAGGCATCGCCGTAGTTGAGCAGTGCCAGCCCGCCCACTTCGACCGTCTGCTGCATGTAGCCCATCTGGATGCCATACTGTCCCCGGCCGAGGGGCAGGTCCAGGGTGGCCTCGAAGGGAAGCAGCCATTGCTGCCACGAATCCGTCAAGAGGTGCGTCTGCCGCAGCGGTTCGTTGAAGGGGGGCTGGTTCTCCCCCACGATGCTGCGGGCGGCGCCATCGCCCCGCTCGGCATCGAGGCTGCGCACCCAAACGACCAGCAGCAATACGTCGCCCCGGTCGATGGGCTGCTTCGTTGCGAAGTAGGTTCCGCGATCCCACGGATTAAGCCCTGCCGACTGAACCTCAAAGCGCAGGGCGGTCGTGAAGGGGTGTCCCTGGACGTTGGTGGGCTGCACGGTCACTTCAGCAGTGGGTGAGTAGGCGGTAAAGACCTCCTCTTCGGTCTCGCCGAGTACCCAGGTACCTCCCGTGATCCCGTACTCACTTTGAAGCTGGTTGCGCAGGGCCGTGCGGTAGGTGTCCGTGATCGGCATATCGCTGTCCACTGTGACGGACGGAGAGAACTCCGGGGTGTTGCCGCTGGCATCGGTGGCCGTGACCACGTTGGCGGCGCCCGCCTCGGTGCCGCCGACCTCGCTGTCCGAGGCCTTGAACAGATAGATCCCGTTGCCAGGGAGGGCGGGGAGGGCCCGCGTGCCGCCCGCGTCGGCGGCGGACGTCACCGTGAACGTAGTCTGGGCGTAGGCTGCTGGTAGGAAAAGCCCACTCAGCAGGCCCATGATCAGTACCCCTGCAAAGCGCTGCGTTGAAAGAAGCATGACGATTCTGTAGTTGATCTCTGTAATTGATCCTCGGGGACGATGCAGCGCTCCTCTCCAGCGCCCCGCCCTTCTGCGGAGTGCCTGCATCTGAGCCGCCTGCACGTATTAGACGTGCGAAAACCGACCAGATCAGCTCACGCCATTTCGAAAAACGATGAGGACAGACCTCTGGTCGGAGAGCTTGCCCCTGTTCAGGGATAGTCCGTCGTGGAGAGAAGTCGGG
>CAYFRR010000203.1:0-4297 GCA_964345505.1 uncultured Rhodothermales bacterium | reverse complement strand
CGACCTTCTTTGAGACCGGCACCGGCGGCACGTTTGGCGATCCGAAGTACACCGATGAGGTGCCATTTACCGGGTTTGAGCAGTGGAATGCCTACGGGCAGGTAGGGGTGCAAGGCAACTTCGGTACGATGCAGCTCCACGGCGACTACTGGCAGAACGCGCACGACTTCATCCTGCCGACCGGCGGTCCGGCAGACGATAACCCGGATACGCCGCCGCCCAACGGACTCGGCCAGAACCTGGAACACAGTAACGTTGCGCTCAGGGGTAATCTGGTGGCTGGAAGCGTCGTGCTGAAGCCGCGCCTGAGTTGGCAGCGGTCCGTCCGGCAGTCCGGTGCGCCTGGCACCGCGCTAAACGACATCCGCGCCGACGGCGGCCTCGGCGGGTTCAACTACCCGCTCGACCTCAAGACGGACATCTACACCGGGCGCCTTGAAATCGCGCATCCCTCCATCGGGGCTCTGAGCGGTACGATCGGCGCGGAGGTGCAGCACCAGGACGCCGACACGCGCGGCCCGGCTGAGCTGCAACCCTCGGCCCGGACGTGGAACACGGGCGTCTTCGTCTTCGAGGACGTGGACCTCAACCCTATCACGCTCTCGGTTGGGGGGCGGCTCGACGTGCGCAACATCGACGCGGTGCCGAACGAGCGCACCACCACCCCGGACGATCTGGAGAACACCTATACGACGCTCTCCGGTGCGGTGGGCGCGAACTATGCCTTCGGTGACGGCTTCGCGCTGGCCACGAACCTGAGCTCGGGCTTCCGCGCGCCCAGCATCTTCGAGCTCTACGCGAGTGGCGTGCACGGCGGCGTGGCGGCGTTTCAGGTGGGCGACCCAGACCTCGACCCCGAGCGCTCCTACAGCGCGGACCTCTCGCTGCGCGTCCGGCGCGACCGCGTGACGGCCGAGGTGACCGGCTATGTGAACACCATCTCGAACTACATCACCCTGGAGAATACCGGTGACATCAACGCAGGGAGCGGGCTGCCCATCTTCGCCGCGGGGCAGACGGACGCTGTGATTTCCGGCTTTGAGGCTACCTTAGAGGCGAGCGTGCAGCCCTGGCTGCAGGTCGGAGGCAGCACGGCTCTCCTCGATGGGACTGGCGACAACCTGGGCACCGACGCCACCGATGGCGATCTGCCGCTCCTGCCCGCCAACACCGTAAGCGGCTTTGCTCGGTGGGTGCCCTCTGATACCGAGCGCCTCCGCAACTCGCAGCTGGAGGTCCAGGTGAAGCGCGCCTCCGACCAGGACGCCGCGGGCCGGTTCGAGCCGTTTTCGCAGTTCGACGGTGACTTTGGCCCGCCCTTTGGCACAGCCTCGACGAAAGCCTACACCGTGGTGAACGTGGAGGCGCAGACGACCCTCCGCCTGGGCCTGGGCGCTCCGGTCACCGTCGCGGTAGGCGTCAACAACCTGCTCGACGAGACCTACCGCGACTTCCTCGACACCTACAAAGGGTATGCCCTGTCGCCGGGGCGCGACGTGCAGCTCAGCCTGTCGACCTCGTTCTGAGGCGCAACGCCCACCCGCGGTCCCCGTGCTGCGCGGCGATCCTCGCGCGGCGGGGGTCCGGGGGCGGGCGTTCCTCGGTTTGATGCCCCGCTGCGTTACCCCGGAACCCTACATACAGCGCATACCTCGAGAGGAGGCCCAGGTCCATACCGAGCTGTTACCCTCAAGGGCTGCAGCGCGCCTGTATAGGTGAACTGCTCTTGTTCACCGGATGTGCTACGCCCTGCTGTATGCGATCACTGCTCCTTGTTCTTTCCACGCTCGCCTTCATCTGCAGTCCGTCCGTAGTGGAGGCCAATGCCGTGGCCCCGTCACCGACCGACGTTGCATCACATGCCACACAGGCTGGTGAGCGGTCGTCCGTTGCTGCAGATGTCGCCACTGCCACGCTATCAGCGAGCCCCCGATGCCGGTATAACCCGGTGGCCTGCATCGCAGACGTCATGTTCGCGTGGCTCATCGCGCCCGCCGTTGACTTTTTGGTCACGCACGTGATCTCGGACTTCCGGGTGTTCGGCGCGTTGGACGGGGCGTCTGACGTCGGGGTGCGCCTCGGACGCACGTTTACCTACGAATCGTCGTACGGCCCGCTTGTCTTTCCGTATGTGGCCGTAGGTGCTCGGCTTCAGCAAAACGACCCGGCCTTCTCTCGTTTTTTCGGTTCCACTACGACGTTTCTGGAGACGACCGTCGGTGCGCGTACGCACCTGGATACGTGGCATCCGGCGCCCGCCGCGTGGGTCGAGCGGCTGCATGTCACCACAGAGGTCCAGTGGCTCCGTAACCGGAGTAGGGCCGACCAACTCTGGGTTGAGGTGGCGCCGGGGGTGGACCTCTTCGAGAGTCTGCCAACCGCTCGCCTATATCTGTCCGCCAACGTTCCCGTAACCGGCGACCCGCGCCCCACGGTGCGTCCTGGGATTGGGGTGGAGGTATGGTGGTAAATCTCGCGTGCGGGGACGGCTGCTGGTTTTTCACCCTGTAGTAGCGTCGACTGGCCGGTCTGCCCGCCACCTGCGGGGTAAATCTGCAGCGTGCCCAGATCGAAATGTTACCCACACGGTTTGTAGCACGACTGTATACGAGGTCCGCTTTACCCGCTTTCGTACGAATAGACTATAGTCGTTCTCCATGCGATCACTGCTCCTCCTCTTCGCTGCGCTCGCCCTCATCTGTAGCCCGTCCCTTGCCCAGGCAAATGCTCAGGCCTCGTCGCCGGCAGCGGCTGCTGTGGTTTCTATGCCGTCTGATGCGGAGTCGTCTGAGGTGCAGTCGTCTGGGGCAGCACATCGCTCGGCTAATGACCGATGCCAAGACCATCCGCTTTCGTGTGTCATCGAAACCTTTGTTGGATGGCTCATCGGGCCTATTATCGCCCCCGCCGTCGATTACGTGTTCACGTATGCGATTTCGGACGTCCGGGTGTCCGGCGCGGTGGGCGAGGCGTCTGACCTCGGGGTGCGCCTGGGACGCACGTTTCGCTACACCTCGGCGTACGGCCCGCTGGTCTTCCCGTATGCGGCCGTGGGGGTGCGCCTTCAGCAGAACGAACCCGCCGTGACTCCTTTTCCCGCCGCTCCCACGCCGTTTCTGGAGACCGCTGTTGGGCTGCGTACGAACCTATCTACGTGGCACCCGGCGTCGCCCGTGTGGGTCGAGCGGCTGCACGTTACCACCGAGGCCCGGTGGCTGCACAGCGGGGGCACGAGCGACCAACTGTGGGTCGAAATCGCGCCAGGGGTGAACGTGTCGCAGGGCCCGACGGCCTTTCGCCTGCACCTCCTTGGCGCCGTCGCTGTAGCCGGCGATCTGCGCTCCACGGTCCGCCCCGGAATAGGGCTGGAGGTGCAGTGGTAAATCCCGCCGGGGCGTACTTACCTGTGTGCGTAAAAAGATATGTACAAAAATTGACAGTGTCGCCAGGGGCGCGTAGGTTTCACTAAATACAATGCTCTTCCACCGACCCTCCCTCAGGCCATGATGAACACGATGCAAGACGCCCAGTCGCACGTTTCCAAGAGGTACGCCCCCCAGGCACTGGTTGCCCTCATTGCCGCGCTGGCTTTCACCGTAATGATGGGCACCCTCGCACCGTCGCCCGCCCTCGCGCAGGACGCAGAGAAGAACGTCGTGGTGCACATTGGGCAGTACACCAATGACCTCCACTCGGCCACCATGGGGATAGGGCTGGCCGGTAATCTGCAGGAAGCCGGCGCGCAGGTCACCATCTTCGTCGATCGCGAAGCAGTACGTCTGGGAGACGAAGGCCACCCGCTCTTGATCTACGGCGACTCGGACCTGGATGAACTGCTGTCGTCCTTTCTTGACGGGGGTGGCTCGGTGCTCGTCTGCCCGCACTGCGCTGAGCTGGGCGGTGTTGCCGCTGAGGAACTGCGCAGCGGCTTCTCGATGGGCACGCGAGAAGCAATCGCCGAGCTCTTCATGAACGCCGATACCGTAATAGACTACTGAGAGACTGTGGAGGCGGCCGTCGACAGGAGAACGGGCGCCCGATCATGTGCACTCCCCAAATGAAGCCGCCAAATCGGAGTGCGAAGCTCGTCGTCCAGGCTGTTGGAACGGCTATCGTTTTGCAGTTCATCGATTCCTCCCGGACACACTAATGAGACATCATGACCCCTTCAGACCAGAGCCTCCCTATCCCTGAGAGCCAGCACGTAACGACACTGCATCAGACCTCGTACGCTGTCGTTCAGCGGGTTGACCTCCCGGCAGGGGCCGCCCTTCCCGAGCACGAAGGCGGTCCACGT
>CAYFRR010000202.1:0-4312 GCA_964345505.1 uncultured Rhodothermales bacterium | reverse complement strand
GGCAGCACGCCGTTCGCGAAGAGATGAAGCTGTAGACATAGAAAGAAGCGAGACCGAAAAGGAAGTGCAGGCTATGAAGAGGCCGTTTTGTCAGGCGTGGAGGGCGTGGATCCATCGGGAAGCGCGGGCTCTGATGGGGCCAGGTCGCCACTGACGCCAGGTTCGGACGTGTTGGCATCGCGCTGTCGGCGCAGGTGCTTTTGCACGTGGTGCATGGAGAGAAAGACGCCCAGCATAATGAAGATGTAGTAGCCCATGATGCGCCACAGGAGGAGCGTGGGCGCCATCAGCGTTTCGGGAACGAGCGGGGGGCCGAAGAAGAGGGCATAGAGCCCTTCCAGGCCGCCGGCCCCGCCCGGGGTGGGGAGGACCAGCGAGCCAAAGAGCACCGCTATGGAGCGGAAAAGAGCCAGTACGGCGTCCAACTCGCCGTACATGCTCCAGATAATAAATACGACCAGCAGGTAGCGACTCATCCAGGCACCGGCCGTGAGTACAAAGCCTTTCAGGTAAAACAGCGGAGGCTGTGCGCGAAGGATCTGCGCTCGCCGGCGCAGCTGTCGCACCTCGGCCAGCGCGCGTTTGCGCCAGCGCCGCAGCACCTTCCAGGAAAACAGTTTCCGTGCGAGCCGCTCCAGAAATACGGGACGCACCAACATCAGGTAGCCGAACAGGAGCGCCCAGAGCAAGAGGCCAACAAAGTAGGCCACGAACGTCCAAAGGCCCACATCTCCTGCGGCTTCGGGGATAACTTCCCAGTAGAACGTTCCTACGAGCAGCAGAGGGATCGTGAGGATGAACCAGAGTTGGTCCAAGATCACGGTAAACACCACCATCCCGTAGGAGTCGCCAAACGCGAGGTCGCGGTCCTGTGTTATGTAGACCGCCGCCATGGGGCCGCCGCCAATGGTGGAGGGGGTCACGTTGGAGAAAAACTCCCAGGCCAGTTGCGCCCGCATCCCATCCCACACGGTAAGGCGCCCACTGGAGACATGGCTGAGGCGCCAGCCGCTAAACCAGATCCGCGTGACGAGCGTGGCCAGGGCAGCCAGTAGGAAGAGGGGAGCCGCCTGACGCAGAGCCTGGGTAAACCTGCTGAGATCAAACGTAAAGTAGCCAATCACACCCAGCACCGCGAAGCTCAGCAGCAGGGGCCAGGCCAGACGCCGGAGCGAAAAAATATTGGTGGGAAGCTCAAGCGTGCTGGTCAGGCCCGTATCCGGTGGGTCGCTTGACGCCGTGGAGCGGTCTTGGGAAGCGTCAGACATGCGCTACGAGCAATGAGACGAAAAGCAGAACGAGGCCACGGCATTGAGGTAAGCAAGTCGAAGCAGTCCGTAGCGTGCGGGATCCAGCCTGCTACGGGTTCACCGGTTTTTCGTGCCGGGGCATGCAGGCAGTGAAGGTGCAGGCAGCAGCGGTACAGGTAGCAGGACCTGTGTCTTCGGATTGGCAACGCACCATACGCGCAAGTCAAACTTTGATGGCTGGCGAAGCGTACATCGCTGCGCACAATACGTACCTTTGCCCATCTGTACCCACCCACCGCATGGTTGATGCACGCCGCGCCGATTTGCACATGCACAGCACCGCCTCCGATGGGGCGTTATCTCCGTCAGCAGTCATGACGAAGGCCTACGAGGCAGGCCTGCGCTGCGTAGCGCTGACCGACCATGACACGGTAGCCGGCGTTGCGGAGGCGCAAGCCGCGGCCGACGCCTGTGGTATCCGCTGTATCGCCGGGGTTGAAATCAGCGCCAGTGTGGATGAGGAAGAGGTGCACCTGCTTGGTTACGCCTTCGACGTGCAGCATCCGGCACTCCAGACCCACTTCGCGCGGCTGCAGGAGGAGCGCAAAGCCCGCGCTCGCGCCATCGTCGACAAGCTGAACGACCAGGGCGTAGCCATCACGTACGCAGCGGTGCAGGAAGCCGCCGGCGATGGAGCAATCGGGCGTCCGCACGTGGCCGCCGTCCTGATCGATCAGGGCGTGGTGGAAACGTTTAACGACGCGTTTAAGCGCTACCTCGGCAACGATGCGCCAGCGTATGTGGCTAAGCCGCCGTTCCCGGCAGCCGAGGCGCTGGAGGCGCTCCACGCAGCCGGGGGCGTGGGGGTGCTTGCCCATCCGGGGCAGTGGACGGCCACGCACGTCATCCGGCAACTCGTGGCAGACGGGCTGGACGGCGTTGAGGTGGTCCACCCGTCGCACGACGATACCCTGACCACCTACTACCAGGGCCTGGCCCGGGGGCAGGGCTTGCTGATGACGGGCGGCTCCGACTTTCACCGCGATCGCCCCGGGCACCGCTCCCGCCTCGGCCGGTACACGATTCCCCACGCCTACATCGACCGCCTCCTGCAGCGCGCGCGACCGGCGGCCTGACGCTCGACCGAACCAGCCAACCAACCCCGACTGCCGTTCCATGCCTACCTACCTCGAAGGAAGCCTCGTGGCTCCATCCGATGCCTCGTTTGGCATCGTCGTTAGCCGCTTCAACGCCTTCATCACCGAATCGCTCTTGGAAGGCGCGCTCGACACGTTACGCCGCCACGGCGCCGATATGGAGGCAGTGACGGTGGCGCGCTGTCCCGGCGCGTACGAGGCCCCGCTCGTCGCGCAAAAAATGGCCGCCTCAGGAGCATACGATGCCATCATCATGCTGGGGGCTGTGATTCGAGGGGCGACCTACCACTTCGAGCTGGTCGCTTCCGGCGCCTCCAGCGGGACGATCCGCGCCTCTATGGATACGGGAGTGCCTATCTCGTTTGGCGTCATTACTCCAGATACCATCGACCAGAGCATCGAACGCGCGGGGACCAAAGCGGGCAACAAGGGGGAAGAGGCCGCGCTGGCTGCTATCGAAATGGTGAATGTGCTGCGACAGGTATGAGCACTGGAAGCCCGCAGCGGGTGTCGATCCTGGCTCCATAAAAAGTTCACCGGTGCACCCTCGAACAAGCCTTGCGGACGGCGGTCCCAAAGGCTACATTTAACGTTCTACATGGTGGCCGTAGCTCAGTTGGTTAGAGCGCCAGGTTGTGACCCTGGAGGCCGGGGGTTCAAGTCCCCTCGGCCACCCACCCGGGTGCGTAGAACCCTTCACAGGGCCCTGCGTTGTCACCCAGTTGCAAATACAGTACCCCGCCGCGTTCGTCTAGGGGTTTAGGACGCCGGCCTTTCACGCCGGTAACACGGGTTCAAATCCCGTACGCGGCACGATCCTCGTAGGCTACTGGCCTGCGAGGATTTTTTGTTGGTGCGTCTGTTTCCTCATGACACGGTTTACAAAGAGAAGGTTTGTGAGGGTAAGGCGGGTGAGGGCAAGGCGGATGTGGCCTCAAGTGTAGCCATGTGGCGAACGGTGCGATCGAAGCACCATCCCCCAGATACAGCCCTCCGCGGATCCCTATCGAAGGCATATCGTGGGTCAATTGGGCATGTGACAGGGAAGGCAGTGCGGGGGAGGACCTTCAGGCGTGCGTTTAAGGACCGGGGTGAAGTTACGATACCCCTCCTGTAACTCAGCCCCGGCCCACCCACATGTGCTTTCCCTATGCATCTTCAGCCCTCCATTACCCTTCAGCAGCGGTTCGTTCTTGCCAAACCTATCCCGGACGACGCCACCTTCGTCCATACCTACCGCGCTACTGATCAGGCGACCAATCAGCGTGTGTTGGTCCGGGAGTACTTTCCGAACGGGCTGGCGGAGCGGTCGGATGGGGGGCGCGAAGTGTGGGCCGCGGACGGCCACGAGGAGCTGTTTGCGTTTGGGAGAACACAGTTCTTGAAGGAAGCCCGTGCGCTCCGCAAGGTCGACCATGACGTCGTAGCGCCGCTGGTGGATGCGTTTGAGGCACATGGTACCGCCTATCAGGTCCTGCGCTTGCCGAAGGCATTGCCGCTGGCACGCGTACTGCAAAAGCGAGGCAAGCCGCTGCCGCTCAAAGCGGCGGTGCAGGTGATCGACACGCTGCTGGCCGCTCTCGGCGCCGTCCATAGCAAGGGGCTCATCCACGGTGCTCTACACACGCGGCAGGTCTACGTGACCAAGACGGGGGCGCCCCGCCTCGTTGGTTTTCAGACGGCTCAAATCCTGACGGTCCGCAAGGCCGGCCAGGAAAACCTTATGCCGGCCCATGCCACAGCCCCTGAGCAACTCCACGTGCAGGGTAAGCAGGGCCCTTGGACTGATGTTTATGCTGCGGCCGCGCTCTTCTACACGCTGGTCACCGGGGATACGCCGGCAGTACCGACGGACGCCACCCCGGTCGACGTGCATCACGAGGCGATACCGCCGGCGTTGATCCC
>CAYFRR010000201.1:2079-4378 GCA_964345505.1 uncultured Rhodothermales bacterium | reverse complement strand
TCCATCCGATCGCACGCTTCTGTCGAAAGAGGATTTCGGGCGGCTAACGCGATGCCCTGTAGCTGGGCTGGTACATGCCGCAGATAGGGGACAGCGTGAGCGAGGCGTTTGAGGCTGCCAGCCTGTGCCGTATGGGCCTGACCAACCAGTAGCCGCGCTTCTGCCTGTAAAACCGGCTCCCGTGCACCCTACCGTAACGGGCGGGCCCCGATGGCTACAGAGGGACCGGTGGCGCCGCCAGTACCCCGCCTCTTCAACGGGTGGCGGACATCCTCACCCTCGCACCAGCCGAGATCTATGGTACGCACGTCACAAGTCCGCATGTCACAGGCTCACATAGGATGCTCTCTCCGCCATCGTACGCCACCACAGGTGCTGATGGCCCTTGTCCTGCTGCTCCTGATGCTCCCGGTGCCCACTGGGACGGCGCAGCCAGCATCTACCGTCGAAGGGGTCGCCCTGACCGTAGAGGATCTCGACCGCGCCCTTCCATTCTACCGCGAGGTGCTACACTTTGATGTGGTAGACACGGCCACGGTCGCGGACGTATCTACCGACCGGCTGTTCGGCGTCTTCGGCAGCCGGCTGCGCACCGCAACGCTGCAGCTGGGCGCCGAGCGCATCACCCTCCTCGAGTTCGTGGCGCCCGACACGGGGCGCCCCTATCCGGCCGACGCGCGGAGCAACGACCAGTGGTTTCAGCACGTGGCGATTATCGTGAGCGACATGACGGCCGCTTACGCGCAGCTCCGCGACCACGGCGTAACGCACATCTCGTCCGCTCCGCAGACGCTACCCGACTCCAACCCGGACGCTGGAGGCATCTCCGCGTTCTACTTCAAGGATCCCAGTGGCAACCCGCTGGAAATCCTGCACTTTCCGCCAGACAAGGGCGCGGACCGGTGGCACCGCGACACAGACGCGCTCTTTCTGGGCATCGACCACACGGCCATTGCAGTGGAGGACACCGAGGAGAGCCTGGCTTTTTATCGCGACCAGCTGGGGTTTGCCGTTGCGGGAACGAGCACGAATTATGGTATTGAGCAAGAGCGGCTGACGGGCATCTTCGGCGCGTGGGTGCGCATCACGGCGCTGCGCGCACCCGGCGGCGGGATGGGTGTGGAGTTTTTGGAGTACGTGGCCCCCAGCGACGGGCGCCCGACCCCGCCCGACACCCGGGCCAACGACCGCTGGCATGGCCACATTCGCGTCTCCACCGACGTGCTTACGGCACAGATCGACGCGCTGATGCGGCAGGGCGTTGCTTTTGTCTCGCCGGGTGTGCAGGCGCTTCCCACGGATGCGCTTGGCTTCCAGCGCGGGGCCCTGCTGCGCGATCCCACTGGGCATGGGGTGCTGCTGACCGCCCCTGCCGCCCCGTAGCACGCGGTGTAACGCCCTTTGCGCACGTCGCACGTAGGCACGGTGCTGGTTACCGGCCCCTCTACTCACCACTGCACCATTCCACCTGGTACACGTCCCCCCATGGCCGACACCCTGACGTACCCCACCGCTCGTCAGTACGCTCCCGCCGTAGGTCTTGTATATGTGAGCGCACTGCTGCAGGGGCTCGCGATGGTGAGCTTCCCCGCCAGCGGTACGATCCTGACCGGCACGCTGGGGCTATCGAGCGCGCAGTACGGCGCTATCTTCCTGCCGCAAGTTGCCCTGGCGATCGTCGGCTCGGTCAGCGGCGGCACGCTCGCGCGGCGGCTTGGGCTGAAGACGCTCCTGCTCGCTATGCTGGCTGCCAACGCGCTCTCACAGCTCCTCCTGGCCGGGAGCCTTTGGGTCGAGCCGTCGCTGGCCTTCCCAGCGATCCTGCTTGGAACGGCCAGCATGGGACTGGGCTTTGGCCTGAGCGGCGCGCCGCTGAACAGCTTCCCGCCGCTGCTCTTCCCCGAGAAGGATGAAACCGCTGTTGTGGCCGTGCACACGCTGCTGGGGCTCGGCCTGGCCATCGGCCCGCTCGTGGTGGCACCGTTCGTCGCGGCCGGGCAATGGGTTGGCTTTCCCCTGTTACTCCTCAGCCTGATGGTTCTCGCCCTCGCTGCGGCCGCTGGCATCGCCTTCCCGACCGACGAGGCGGCGGACACCGCACAGGCGGCAGCCACACGCCCCACCGGCCGCGTCCTTTTCTGGCTCTTTGTCGCCGTAGCCATGCTCTACGCCTTTGCAGAGGGCACCTTTAGCAACTGGGCCGTAGTGTACCTGAATGAAGGCCTTGGGGCCTCCGAAGCCACGGCTGGGCTGTCGCTGTCTGTGTTCTGGGGCGCCCTCGTGGCGGGGCGACTGCTGG
>CAYFRR010000201.1:0-1979 GCA_964345505.1 uncultured Rhodothermales bacterium | reverse complement strand
GCTGGGCTGTCGCTGTCTGTGTTCTGGGGCGCCCTCGTGGCGGGGCGACTGCTGGTTTCAGCGCTCGTGCTGCGCCTTCCTGCCCGCGCCATCTGGCTGGCGCTGCCCGTGCTCATGATCGCCGCCTTTCTACTCCTCCCCTATGCAGAGACGGCAGCGGCCGGCATTGCCCTGTTTGGCCTCGCCGGTCTCGGCTGCTCGGCCTTCTTCCCGCTGACCATCACCCTGATCTCGAAGTGCTTTCCGGAGCATGTCTCCTGGGTCTCCTCCATGATGATCGCGGCGCTCATGACGGGCGTCGGCATCGGCTCCTTTGTGTTTGGCCCGCTGCAGGATGTGTTCTCGTTCGATCAGCTGTATCAGCTCTCTGCGCTATACCCTGCCCTTGCCCTTGTGGCCGCGTTTATCATTGCCCGGGGCGTCGTCCGCGGGATGCGGATTCGCGAGCTGTGGACCGGCTCGCGCTGTCAGTAGCTTCTCTCGCCCTATCCTTATACCCAACGTGCAGCCATGACAGACTCAACCTCCTACGACGTTATCATTATCGGCAGCGGCGCAGGCGGTGGCACGCTGGCTTACCGGCTCGCAGGTAGCGGAGCCCGCGTGCTGCTGCTGGAGCGCGGCGACTTTATTCCGCGCGAGGCAGACAACTGGGACCCCGAGGCAATCTTTGACGCCGGGAAGTACAAGACCAAGGAGATGTGGCAGGATAAAGAGGGCAGCTCCTTCAACCCCAGCACCTACTACACCGTAGGCGGCAACACGAAGGTGTACGGTAGCGCGCTCATGCGCATGCGGGAGCCTGATTTCGGCACCGTGCAGCACCACGACGGTGTCTCCCCGGCCTGGCCAATCGGCTACGACCGCCTAGCGCCCTATTACGCGGAGGCCGAGCGGCTGTATCACGTCCACGGCGAAGCGGGCGCAGACCCGACGGACCCGCCGCGCAGGGGTCCGTTTCCGCATCCCCCGGTGCCACACGACGACCGGATCGAGCGCCTGGCTCGTGACCTGGAGGGCCTGGGGCATCAGCCCTTCGCGTTGCCCATCGGCCTACGTCTTAACGAAGATGACGACCCCGACGGCCCCTTTCTCCTGCGCGAGCTCTACCGGGCGAACGGCAACGAGTCGTTTGATGGTTATCCCGACCTGACGGGGCTGAAGGCCGATGCGGAGACCATCTGCGTCCGGCCCGCGCTGGAGCATGAGAACGTCACCCTACACCCGAACACGTACGTCAAGCGCCTGGTCACGGACACCAGCGGGCGTGAGGTAACAGAGGTGATCGCGGAGCGCCACGGCGAGCAGGTCACCTATCGCGGCGATGTTGTCGTGGTGTCCTGCGGCGCGATCAACTCAGCTGCGCTGCTGCTGCGCTCGGCCAGTGACGCCCATCCGGACGGCCTCGCCAATGGCTCCGACCAGGTCGGGCGCAACTACATGGCCCACAACAACGCGGCCCTGCTTGCCCTCTCCAAAGAGCCCAACGCCTCGCGTTTCCAGAAGACGCTGGGCCTGAACGACTTCTACTTCGGCGCCGACGATACCGACTACCCGCTGGGCCACATCCAGATGCTCGGCAAGTCGAACGCCACCCAACTGGGCACCGAGGCCCCGCGCATGACGCCCAACATGGCGCTTGACACCATGGCCGCACATGCGCTCGACTTTTGGCTGACTACCGAGGACCTGCCCGATCCAGACAATCGCGTGACGCTGGATGCCGACGGGCAGATCCAGCTGCACTACACGCGCAACAATACGACCCCACACGAACAGCTCATGCAGAAGCTGAAGGGCATGCTCGGCGCCCTCGGCTGCGAAAACCGACTCATCCCATGCAGCTTCTACCTCGGCAAAACGATTCCGCTCGCCGGCGTCGCGCATCAGGTGGGCACCTGCCGCTTCGGCACCGACCCCGAGGCGTCCGTGCTCGACGTGCACTGCCAGACGCATGAGGTGGACAACCTGTACGTCGT
>CAYFRR010000200.1:0-4440 GCA_964345505.1 uncultured Rhodothermales bacterium | reverse complement strand
CCGATAGCCTCGCGCTCATGGGCTGGAGTTATGGCGGCTACATGACATCCTACGCGGTCACCAAGACCGACCAGTTTCAAGCGGCCAGCATGGGCGCCGGGCTGCCCAACCTCATCAGCATGGTCGGCACCACCGACATCCCCGATTACCTGGTCGCGCACATGGGCGGGGAGTTCTGGGACCGGTACGATACCTACGAGCGCCATTCGGCCATCTACCAGATCGCCAACGTGACCACGCCCACCCAGGTGCTGCACGGCGCCGAAGACAACCGCGTGCCAACCCGGCAGGGCCAGGAGTTCTACCGCGCCCTGAAGCGCCAGGACGTCCCGACGGAGCTTGCGCTGTATCCCCGCACGCCCCATGGCCCGCGCGAGCCCAAGCTGCTGATGGACGTGACGCCTCGCATCATTGCCTGGTTTGATCACCACCTCGGGCGGGCATCGGCACCGGATGCACCACCGGACGACGAATGAGCTGGCGACTGCGCAGGCCAGATTCGGCGCGCAGTCGCATAGACACACAACATGTGCACATACCATAGGCACATAGAACGCCCTGGATACAGCCCCCGTCTGCCCCTCGGAACGACTTCCTGCGATGCGCGCACAAGCATGCGCCGTTCGCTCACTCACCAACAGCTACAGCCCTTATGATGGATGCTACACAACACTACCGCCGCTGGCGCTGGCTGGCACCTGCCGGCCTGCTCACCATTGGCGTCGGGCTCAGCGTGGTGGGACAGGCAACGCTCTTCAAAACACAGGATGCCCCAACGCGGCGCTGGGTGCTGTGGGGCACGGCCGGGCTCGCCCTCACCAACGCAGGCCTCTCCATGCTGGGTGACAGCATAAAGCACCGCACCCTCTACGAGGGGCAACAAGACACCGACCGTGTAAAGAACACTTGATGTTTTACGGTTCGACAGCCGCGGCTGTATCTCCGCCCGTCTGATGGCGTAGATACTGCGCGATTATTCCTCTCTTTTTGTCGGTTTCGAGATGTCTCCTGTTCACTACAGGGTGTGGATCGCTGCCGCATGGCTGGTGCTGCTGTGGATGGGCGGTCCGGCCGCGAACGCGCAGGAGCGTGCATCGCTGAGCGGTTATGTGGAAGACACCACCTCTGGCGAAACCCTCATTGGGGCCAATGTGCTGGTACAGGAAGCCGAGCGGGGCGCATCCACCAACACGTCGGGGTACTACACCCTGCCGCGTCTGTCCCCAGGCACGTACACGGTGCGGTTCTCGTACGTGGGCTACCGAACGCAGCGCATGGAGGTAACCCTAACGGCCGGCGAGGAACGGCGCCTGGATGTGGCGCTGGTCCCGGACGACGTGCTGTTTGAGGAGGTGGTGGTAACAGCCGAGGAGGAAGAGGCCGAAGCCGCACGCGACCTCGGCATCTCGCAGCTACCGGCGCGGCTGGTGCGCGAGCTGCCGGCGGTACTGGAGCCGGACGTCTTCCGGTCGCTGCAGCTGCTTCCCGGCATTGCCCAGGCCTCCGACTTCTCCAGCGGTCTCTACATCCGGGGCGGCAGCCCCGACCAGACGCTCATCTTGCTGGACCGCACCACAGTCTACAACCCCAGCCACTTCTTCGGCTTCTTCTCCACCTTCAACCCGGACGCCGTCAAGGACGTGCGCGTCTACAAAGGGGCCTTTCCGGCAAGCTACGGCGGGCGCCTGGGCTCGGTGGTCGACATCTACAACAAAGACGGCAACCGACGCGCCACGCGCGGATCAGCCAGCGTGGGACTGCTGGCCTCGCGCGCTTTCCTCGAAGGGCCGTTGCCCGACGAGCAGGGCTCGTACATGGTAGCCGTGCGCCGCTCTACGCTGGAACCCCTCCTGGCGGCGCTGCAGAATGCCGACATCGATGGTATTCCAGACAGCTTCTACTTCTTCGATGTCAACGCGAAGCTGAACTGGGATGCCAACCAGCGCAACCGCTTCTCGCTTTCGGTTTACACAGGGCAGGACAACCTCGTGCTGCCCTTCCTCGACGACGCCGTTTTCGACATCGCCTACGGCAACCAGACGCTCAGCCTCAACTGGACGCACCTCTTCTCGAACCGCCTCTTCTCTAATTTCACCTTCACGGGCTCCCGGTATTTTAGTGAGCCGGTCGCCATCATCTCCGGGACGGAGATCGAGCAGGAAAACACGGTAGTCGATGTGTCGGCGAAGGGCGATCTCGAGTTCGAGGCCAGCAATGCCCACCGTCTGGAGGCGGGGTTCTGGACGGGCCTGCTCTCGTTTTCGATTGCGAACGCGTTTCAGGGCGACGAAACCTTTGAGGAGTCCACCAACACGGCCTATGTGGAAGGCTACGTGCAGGACCGCTGGCGCCCGACCGACCGCCTGGAGCTGACGGTGGGGCTGCGCGCCAATTACTTTGCCGAGGGCGACTACTTCCGGCTCGGGCCGCGCGCCTCGGCCGAGTACCGTCTGACGGACGCGGTTCGCCTGCAGGCTGGCGCCGGGCGCTACCATCAGTTCCTGACGCTGGAGACGAACGAGGCCATCTCGGCGTTTGACCAGTGGCTCACCACCGGCACGGGCGTCCCGCCGTCCAGCGGCAATCAGTTTGTGCTGGGCGCCAAGACCCAGCTCACCTCCGGCCTGCGCTTTGACGTGGAAGGCTACTACCGCTCGATGGATGACCTCTTCCAGCTCAACCCGCTGCTCCCCGACCGCGCCGGGCTCGACTATGCCGAGGCCTTCGTGTTTGGCGATGGGTATGCGCTGGGCGCCGAGTTCCTCTTGGAACGCACCGAGGGCGCCGTGACGGGCTTTGCCGCCTACACCATAGGCCAGACGCGCCGCCGCTTTGACGAGATCAACAACGGCCGCCGCTTTGCCCCGCGCTACGACCGCACGCACGACCTGAACGTGGTCGCCAACTACGACCTCACGCCTAACTGGCGGCTGACGGGGGTCTTCTCCTACGCCACCGGGCAGGCCTACACCCCTGCGGTAGGGCAGTACCGCCTGGGCAACGACCCGGTGCGCGGCGCCGGCACCAACGTGGTCCAGTCGCGCTTCAACGCCGACCGCCTGCCCGCCTACCACCGCCTCGACGTAGGGGTGACCCGGCGTGCCCGCTTTTTCGGCTTTGCCGATTATGAGCTCCAATTTCAGGTCATCAACGCCTATAGCCGGAGCAACACCTGGTTCTTCTTTTTCGATTTTGAGGACGACGGCTCCGTCACCCCGAACGATATCCCGCAAATCCCGATTCCGCTGCCCAACATCGCCTTCACGCTGCAGTTTTAATCGCGCGGTAGATCACGGTGGGGCCGTGCTCCTCTTTTGCATCATCTGTTGCTATGCGCCGACTTCTTATGCATCGACTTCTTATGCGCCGATTCCTCGTGTGGCTACTGCTGCCCACCGCACTGCTCTGGGGCGGCTGTGAACTGCTGGAGCCAGAGCCGTTCGCATCTGAGATTGTGGTCGAGTCCTATCAGATCGAAGGCCAGCCTTTGGCCGAGGTGCGCCTGAGCCGCTCCGTGGACATCGACACCCGCTTCGTGTTTGAGGAGCAGGCCGTGCGCGGGGCCGACGTGCGGGTGGCCCGCCTGGACGCCAACGACGCCGTGGCCGAGGACGTGCTCTATGTGGAGGACCGCCCCGGGGTGTACCGCCCCGCGCCGGAGACCCCGCCCACCGTGCAGCCCCTCACCTCCTACCGCCTGCGCGTCTCCGTCCCGGAAACCGGCGAGACGCTCTCCGCCCGCACGCTGGTACCCGGCGCGTTCGAGCTGCGCAGTGTGAGCGCCGACACCGTCACGTTTCGCGATATGCGGGCCCAACTCACCCTTACCCAAAGCGCCTATCCGGGGCGGCAGGCGGTATACCTCTTCAGCACGGAGGCGCTGGACGTAGACGAGGCCAACCTCACCCCTTTCTACCGCAACATTTTTGAGAACGACGGCACCCTGGACGACCTCCGCATCGCCAACTCCGGCCTCCTGAACGAGGCCAACTTCGACGTCGCCGACGATGGCCTCACCACCATCGACCTCCCCTGGCTGGGCATTGCCTTCTACGGCCTCAACCGCATCTTTGTGAGCGCAGTAGACGATAACTACTTCGACTTCATCCGCTCCCAGGATGCGCAGCAGGGCGGCCCCGGCTTCTCCCCTGGCGAGATCCCCAACGTGATCGACCACGTGGACGGCGGCACCGGGCTCTTTGCCAGCCTGGCCCGGATTGAAGCCGATCTCGAGATTCGCTGCAATGGCGCAGTAGATCCGCAATGCCCGCCTGCGCCGTAACGCCGCCGGGATCTGCTCTACCCATCCCGCATACGTACAGCTGCTGACCGGTTCCTACGCCCGTGCCAGCGTCACCTTCCCTACCTCCTGCTCCCTCTGCCTGTGCGCCTCCTCGTTGTAGCCAACCGCGCCCCCATTCGCAAAACCGATACCGGCTG
>CAYFRR010000199.1:0-4446 GCA_964345505.1 uncultured Rhodothermales bacterium | reverse complement strand
GTCATCGACAACTACGACTCGTTCACGTACAACCTGGTGCACCTCGTGGGGCAGCATACCGACGAGGTAAAGGTGGTGCGCAATGACGCGATCACCGTCGAGGAGGTGCGCGCGCTTGACCCGGACGGCATCCTGATCTCGCCCGGTCCGGGGCGGCCGGATGAGGCCGGCATTAGCGAGGCGCTGATCCGAGAACTGGGGCCCGAGACGCCGGTGCTGGGCGTGTGCCTGGGCCATCAGGCCATTGGCGAGGTGTATGGCGGGCGCATCACGCACGCGGCGTCGCTTATGCACGGCAAGACCAGCACCGTCACGCACGATGCCCGCTCCATCTTCGAAGACGTGGCCCAGGCCTTCACGGCCACGCGCTACCATTCGCTCGTCGTAGACCGGGACACGCTGCCCGACGTGCTGGACGTCACGGCTGAAACCGATGACGGCACCATCATGGGCCTCCGCCACCGCGAGCATCCGGTGGAAGGCATTCAGTTTCATCCAGAGAGCGTCCTCACCACCGAAGGCCCCCGCATGGTCGCCAACTGGCTGAAGCGCGTCCTGTCGGCATCCTGATGATACCGCACCTGCCGGGCAGGCCCCGCCCGTGCTTCTTCTTCTGCTCTATTTCCTCTTTCTCGCTGTTTCATGCAAGATCTGCTGCGCATCATCGCTGATGGAGCCCTCCTATCCACCGGGCAAGCCGAAGACGCCATGCGCCTGCTGATGCGGGGCGAAGCCGAGCCGGAGCACGCGGCCGCGCTGCTGCTGGGCCTCCGCGCCCGTGGCGAGACGGTCGATGAGCTCGTGGGCTTCACCCGCATCATGCGCGAGTACGCCGTGGACGTCGAACTGGACGACCCGCACGCCGTGGACCTCTGCGGCACCGGCGGCGATGGCAGCGACACGTTTAACATCTCCACCACAGCGGCCTTCGTGGTGGCCGGTGCCGGCGTGACGGTGGCCAAGCATGGCAACCGCTCGGTGTCCTCCTCCTGCGGCTCGGCCGATGTGCTGGAAGGCCTCGGGGTGAACATCGAACTGCAGAAAGCCGGCGTGGAATACTGCCTCCGCGAGGCGGGTATCGCCTTCCTGTTTGCCCCCTACTTCCACCCGGCCATGCGGCACGTGATGCCTGTTCGCAAGAAGCTCGGCGTGCGCACCTTCTTCAACATCTTGGGTCCCCTCTGCAACCCGGCCGGGGTGCGGCGGCAGCTGGTCGGCGCCTTCAATGTGGAGACCGCGCAGAAGATGGTGTCCATCCTGGCGCGGCTGGATGCCGAGCATGTCGTAGGCGTCCATGCACACGACGGCCTCGACGAGCTCTCCACCACCGGGCCCACGCAGGTGTTTGAGTACATCAACGGTAAGCCGACGCCCAATGATGAGCCCCTCTCGACGCCGCACAGCCGCACGATCGAGCCGGAGCTGCATGCGCTGGCGCGGGCCAGCATGAATGACCTGCAAGGCGGCTCGCTGGAGGCGAACACGAGCATCTTCCACGATGTGCTCAGCGGGACCCCCGGGCCGCAGCGCGACATCGTGGTGCTGAATGCGGCGTACGCCCTGCATGCCAGCGGCTCCTTCGACACCCTGGACGACTGCTTCGCCGCCGCGCGTGCCAGCATCGATGAAGGTGCCGCTACCGCCGCCCTCGACGCCCTCATTCAAGCCTCCCACGACGCCCCTACCGCATGAGCACCATTCTCGACCATATCTTGGTGGACGTCCGCGCCCGCCTTGAGCAGCGCAAGCAGCGCGTGTCACTGACCGCACTGGAAGACGAGCCGCTGTTCGACGCACCCCGCCGCGACTTTGCCGCAGCGCTGACCGGAGACGGCCTCGCCATCATCAGCGAGATCAAGCGAGCCAGCCCCTCCGCCGGCGTGATCCGCGCCGACTTCGATGTCGCTACCCTCGCCCGGCAATATCAGGACGGCGGTGCCGCGGCGCTCTCCATCCTGACCGAACCTGACCACTTTCAGGGCGCGCTTGCGTTTTTGCCTGACGCTCGCGCGGCCGTCGACCGTCCGCTGCTGCGGAAGGACTTCATCATCGACCCGTACCAGTTGGTGGAAGCGCGCGCACACGGCGCCGATGCCGTCTTGCTGATCGCCAGCGTGCTCGCCCCCCGGCAGCTCTACGACCTGCATCAGGCGGCCGACGAACTGGGCCTGCAGTGCCTGGTGGAGCTGTACGAGCACCGCGAGCTGGATCAGGTGGATTTTGATCAGGTGCAGATCCTCGGGGTCAACAATCGCAACCTGCACACCTTTGAGGTCGACATCGAGCACTCGCTGCGCGTGTTTGCCGATGCCCCCGATGGTCCCGCGCGCGTCTCCGAAAGCGGCCTCCGCACCGCCGATGAGCTGGCGCACGTGCATGCGCATGGCGTGGATGCCGTCTTGATGGGCGAGACGCTGATGCGCGCTGACGACCCCGGCGCTGCCCTGCAGGCCCTGCGCGAAGCCACCGCAGCCACACCTTCGAATCCTCAGTAACCCCTCGACGTATCTGCCACGCTATGGACTTCCTCGTCAAAATCTGCGGCATCACCAACCTCGCCGATGCGCGCTACTGCGCTGGCGCCGGAGCCGACATGCTGGGCTTCATTCAGCATGAGGAAAGCCCGCGCTACGTGACGCCCGGCACGGTGCAAGAAATCAACGACTGGCTGTACGGGCCTGAGATGGTGGGCGTGTTCGTGAACGAATCGGCCGACACCGTGAACCGCATTGCAGACGAGGCCGGCTTTACGATGGTGCAGCTGCACGGAACGGAATCCGTCGAGACCTGCCAGGCGATTGAACGGCCCGTCATCAAGGCCTTCCCGGTGGTGCACGACGCCGCCTCCGATCATCTCCGGCCGCTCATCGCGCCTTACCGCGATGTGGTCGACTACGTGCTGCTCGACACCGCCAGCTCCAGCGTGTGGGGCGGCACGGGCGAGTCGTTTAACTGGCGCCTCGTGCGCGAGCTGACCGACGAGTTTCCCGTCCTCCTGGCCGGCGGCATTGGTGCCGACAATGTTGCAGAAGCGGTGAACACCATGCAGCCGCGCGGCATTGACCTTGCCAGCAGCGTTGAGCAAGCGCCGGGACGCAAGGACTTCGACAAGCTGGCCGACCTGTTCGACGCGGTGGACGCGCTCCGCGCCGAACAGCCGCAACAAGATGAACCGCAGGACGCGTCCTCGTGACGCCCGCTGAACCTTCCCCCCTCGTACCGCTTTTTCGTGTACGTACCCTGAGCTGTTATGCCTACCTCCGCTACCCCTGCTGCCTCCGCTACCCGTTACGCAGCACCCGACGCCACCGGCCATTTTGGCCCGTACGGCGGCGCGTTCGTTCCTGAAATCCTGGTGCCCGCGCTGGACGACCTGAAGGCCGCCTATGCCGAGGCCCAGGTGGATCCCGCCTTTGACGCCCAGTACCGCCACCTGCTGCGCGAGTACGTGGGGCGCCCCACCCCGCTTTCCTTTGCAAACCGCCTCACCGACCATCTCGGCGGGGCCCGCATCTACCTGAAACGGGAGGACCTCTGCCACACGGGCGCGCACAAAATCAACAACACCATCGGGCAGATTCTGCTGGCCCGGCGCATGGGAAAGACGCGCATCATCGCTGAAACCGGCGCCGGCCAGCACGGCGTGGCCACGGCTACCGTGTGTGCCAAATTTGGTATGAACTGCGTGGTGTACATGGGCGCGGAAGATATGGAGCGACAGGCGCTGAACGTAGAGCGCATGCGCCTCCTGGGGGCTGAAGTACGCCCCGCCACGAGCGGCAGCCAGACGCTTAAGGACGCCACCAATGAAGCCATCCGTGACTGGGTGACGAATGTGGGCGACACGTTCTACATCATTGGCTCGGTGGTCGGGCCCCATCCGTATCCCATGATGGTGCGCGACTTCCACCGGGTCATCGGCGAGGAGACCCGTACGCAGCTGGACGACGTGGAAGGCCGCGAGACGCCAGACGCTGTGGTTGCCTGCGTAGGCGGGGGCTCGAACGCCATCGGTATCTTCTACCCGTACCTCGACGACACGGACGTGGACCTCGTGGGCGCAGAAGCTGCCGGGGAAGGCCTGAACGGGCGTCACGCAGCTACGCTCTCGAAGGGCACGCCGGGCATCCTGCACGGCGCCATGAGCTACCTGCTACAGGACGCCGGCGGGCAGGTCGAACTGGCGCACTCCATCTCGGCCGGCCTCGACTACCCTGGCGTTGGCCCCGAGCATGCCCACCTCCGCGACATCAACCGGGTCGACTACCGCGCCGTAACTGACACCGAGGCCATGGACGGGGTCAAGCTCCTCTCTGAAACGGAAGGCATCATCCCGGCCCTCGAAACCGCCCACGCCGTCGCCCTTCTCCCCGATCTCGCCCGGAAGTACGCCAGTGACGCCGTGATCGTCCTCAACTGCTCCGGCCGCGGCGATAAGGATATGGC
>CAYFRR010000198.1:0-4449 GCA_964345505.1 uncultured Rhodothermales bacterium | reverse complement strand
GCTCTACGGACGTCAGACCAGGAAGACCAGCAGCTGCTCTACGACGCGCCGCTCTTGGCCTACCTGCACCCCGGACGGTACGCCAGCATTCGCGACACGCAGGCGTTCCCGTTTCCCGCCCACTTTTCGTCATAGCCGACTTCCTTTCCGAAGATGCTGCCTATGGATGTAGCCTGTGCGGATGACGTACTGAGGATGCTACAGGAGCGCCGCGCTGACCTCGTGGCGCTCCTGCAAACACTGGCCGAAGTGGAGTCTCCCTCCGACGTGCCGGAGGCGCAGGCGCCGGTATTTGCGCTGATCATGGAGGCGCTGGAGCCGCTCGGCTACCGCTTTCTACGCCTGCCGGGGAAGACCTCCGGGGGACAGCTCTTCGCGCGTCCCTCTACAGCAGTCTCGGGGAAGCCCGCCCAACTCATGCTGGGGCACGTAGACACCGTGTGGCCGCTGGGCACGCTGGAGGAGATGCCGGTGGAGCAGCGGAACGGGTGCCTCTACGGGCCCGGGGTGTTCGACATGAAAGGCGGCATCGTACAGATGGTGTTTGCCCTGCAGGCGCTACAGGACCTCTCACTGACGCCCCCATTGCAGCCGGTCATCTTTTTGAATTCCGATGAGGAGGTCGGCAGCGTGGAGTCGCGGCCCCGCATCCGGCGCCTCGCGCGGGCCGTCGCGCGCACCTTTGTGCTGGAGCCATCCCTTGGGCCGGAGGGCTTGCTGAAGACCGCCCGGAAGGGCGTGGGCCGCTTCACCATCGAGGTGCAGGGCCGCGCGTCCCACGCCGGGCTCGATCCGGAGGGTGGGGCAAGCGCCATCGTGGAGCTCTCGCACGTGGTGCAGCACCTGCACGAACTGAACGACCCCGCGCGGGGCATCACGGTCAACGTGGGCACCATTGAGGGTGGCCAGCGCCCCAACGTGGTGGCGCCGCGCAGCCGGGCGGAGGTAGATGTGCGGGTGCGCACCATGGAGGATGCGAAAGAAGTGGAGCAGTCCATCTGCGCCCTTGAGCCCGCCACCCCCAACGTGCTGCTCACCGTGAACGGCCACTTTGGCCGGCCGCCGCTGGAGCGCACCCCGCGTAACCGCGCGCTCTGGCACCTGGCCCAGGAGGCCGGCGAGCAACTGGGCCTCTCGCTCGGAGAAGGCCGTGCCGGCGGCGCCTCCGATGGCAACGAGACGAGCCTCTTCTCGGCCACACTCGACGGCCTCGGACCGGTGGGTGATGGGGCCCATGCCGACCACGAACATGTGGACATCGACCAACTGATAGAACGCACCGCTTTGCTGACCCTACTGCTAATGGCAGACGCTACATCCATGCCTGAGAACGCGTATTGATTCTGCATAGGTTGTTGCACGCGCTATATACCCGTCGCTCTCCTGCGCTTCCCAACCCTCCTTTCGCCAACCACGCCTTCTCATGGATTCTTCGTATCTTCTCCCCTCACTTACGCGCATCTCAACGCTAAATACTACGCCGTTCACCGTCTCCGCCTTGCCGCGCGACGCGTGGGCCACGGGCGATTACGTAGCATGCATGGTCAACCAACCGCCAACCGGCTACGACGAACTGGAGTTGCCTACGGGACGAATGCGGCCGGTGATGCAGGGGCATCGCTTCATCGGCGCATTGGGAGAGCGGCGCGCCACCCTCTCGGGCACAGGCGACTGGCGCCTCGCAGGCGAAGATGGACATATGCACCTGCTTACCAGCGCAGGACTCATAGGAAAGCTCAGCTCCAAAGCACCGTTTCTGCCTGATTTTTTGGAAGTGACCTACGAGGGGCATGTCCATGTCAACGACACTAAAACGACCATGGCGCAATGCATGCCCGACATTCCTCACACACCATTTCAAATCCCCACCGTGCTGGTCACGGGCACGTCTATGTCTATGGGGAAAACTACCGTGGCTAAGACCATTATCCACCGGCTGAAGTGCCTCGGCAACCGCGTCCTGGGTGCCAAGCTCACAGGCGCTGGGCGGTACCGCGACGTACAAGCTATGAGCGATGCTGGGGCAGATGTTATCTTTGACTTTGTGGATGCCGGCCTGCCGTCCACAGTGTGCCCGCCCGATGTGTACATGCAGCATCTGCGCACGCTGCTGGCGCGTATGGCAACCGAAACGGCGGATGTCGCGGTTATCGAAATTGGCGCGTCGCCCCTGGAGGCATACAACGGCATGACGGCGATTGGCGCCATTGACGACGCAGTATGCTGTGTGGCACTGGTCGCCAGCGATCCATACGCCGCGCGCGGGATTCTTGAGACCGCCGACTTGAGCCCTGACTTCGTTTGCGGCCCCGCTACCAATACCGACGCCGGACGCAGCCTCATCGGGCAACTAACCGAGCTTCGATCGCTCAATGTGGTAGACGAAGCCACGACGGAAGCCTTGGATCAGCTATTGGAAGAAAAGCTGGGGCGCTAACTGTATGACCTGCTGCACGATCTTTAAGGGATGATCAGCTGAGTTCCTTGTCGAAGGATCTCGCCGCGTGCAGCAAAAAAATGCTGGATTCGAGGCGATTCTTCAGCCGCTCGGCAACTCCCGCAGAATGGCACTCCCTTAGTATCTCCCAAAGGGCCTCTTGAACGCACACTTACCTTCACCACATATTCCCTTACTGATCCAAAATCCCAAATCGAAAATACGTTCAATCCTTGCGCGCTTCCGGATAGATGGGCCACGCGTCGGTGTGCTGCTGGTCGTAGATGAGGGAGGTTTCGACGTGCTGCACCTCGTCGCGGGCGGTGAAGGCACTCAGGATCA
The DNA here is from genome assembly GCA_964345505.1 of uncultured Rhodothermales bacterium. GTDB lineage: Bacteria > Bacteroidota > Rhodothermia > Rhodothermales > Salinibacteraceae > Tc-Br11-B2g6-7. Next base: position 1,670 of record CAYFRR010000198.1, on the reverse strand, counting down.
GGTCGCGCAGATGCGCCGGATCGCGTACGGTAACGTGTAGCAGAAAATCGGTGCGTCCGCCCAAATGGTAGCAGGCTACGACCTCTGGACGGTTGGCTGCTGCCTCCTGAAACTGCTCGACGGTTGTGCGTGAGTGGCTGCGCAGTTGTACCGCCACCATCGCCTGCACGCCAATGCCGAGCGCCTGCGCATCCACCACCGTACGCGTACCTCGGATGACGCCTTCCTCTCGCAGGCGGCGCACCCGCATCAAACAGGTGGATTCGGCCAAGCCCACCTTCTCGGCCAGAGTTTTGTTGGCGATGCGAGCATTCTTCTGCACAATGCGCAAGATTTCGCAGTCGGTTTGGTCGAGGAGAGCCATAGCAGAATCGAGCGAATATGATTCGGAACACTTGCGGATGCTGTAAGCGCTTCCGAATATACAAATACGCTGTGTCCCTGTCACATCCGACCCGCTGCCGTATGTCTGACGCTCCTGATGTTTACACCACTGCCGTTCATGCCGGACGCGCTTCCGTTCACGCGTTGGGCAAACACGCGCCGCCCATTGACCTGTCGTCTACGTACCCATTTGACGACATGGACGCCGCCGCTCGCAGTCTCAACGAGCTGGCCCACGGCGCCTCCGAGGCTGAAACGCCGGTCTACGCACGGCTCTACAATCCAACCGTAGCTCGTTGCGAGCAAGCCGTTGCTGAACTGGAAGGGGCCTCGGACACCGTGGCGTATGCCTCGGGCATGGCCGCCGTCACCGCTGTGCTGATGGCCACACGCACGCTCCGCGACGATGATGCGACCCCGCATGTCGTAGCTGTGCGCCCGATCTACGGCACGACCGACCACCTGCTCACCAGCAACTTACTCGACATCGACGTATCGTGGGCAGCACCTGATGCGATTGCCGAGGCTATTCGTCCGAACACCGCACTCGTAATGATCGAAACGCCCGCCAACCCTACGCTCGACCTGGTGGACATCCAGGCTGTGGCGGATCAGGCGGGATCGGTGCCTGTGGTGGTCGATTCGACGTTTGCGCCGCCCGTCATTCAGCGTCCGCTGGAGCACGGCGCGACGCTCTCCTTGCACAGCGCCACAAAATTTCTGGGGGGACACGGCGATGTGATGGGCGGGGTGGTCTCGACCTCGGATGCCGACTGGGCCGCAGCGCTACGTCATGTGCGCGTGGCCACCGGCGCCCTTCTGCATCCCCACGCGGCATACCTGATGCACCGCAGCATGCCCACGCTTCCCACTCGCGTGGAGCGTGCGCAGTCGACCGCGGAAGTCCTGGCCGACCGGCTGCTGGAGCACCCTGCCGTGCAGGCGGTGCACTTTCCGGGTCACGACCCGGCCCCCTGCTATGCACGCCAGATGGACGGTCCCGGCACGCTGATTTCGTTCGAGTTGGGTACGTACGAAGCCGCACGCGCTACCGTCGAAGCGGTATCCCTCATCACCGCCGCAGTGAGCCTCGGCTCCACCGACTCGCTGATCCAACACCCGGCCTCGCTCACCCACGGCGTAGTCGATGACACCGCAAAGTCCGACCACGGCATCACACCCGGTCTGGTGCGCCTCTCGGTGGGACTGGAAGGAGCGGATGCGCTGTGGAATGATCTGGAGCAGGCGCTGGCGGCGTGTGTCACAGAAAACGTGGCACCTCCGGT
>CAYFRR010000197.1:2540-4581 GCA_964345505.1 uncultured Rhodothermales bacterium | reverse complement strand
CTAATGAGGAACGGTGATAAAACAGGTTAGAGCGACAGCAGCGTGTCAAACATCTGCTGGGCGGTATCGATGATGCGGGCCGAGGCGGCGTAGGACTGCTGGTACTTGATGAGGTTGGTGACTTCCTCATCGAGGTTGACCGCCGAGGTGCCTTCCTCAATGCTGTCGAGGTAGTCGATCACGCCGCGCTGCTGCTCGGCGAACTGGGTAGCCTGATTGACACGGCTGCCAATGGAGCTGACGAGGTCGGTGAGGGCGCCTTCGGCGGTTTTGCCACTCCCCGTCACGTCGGCGGTGCGCAGGCGGCCGATATCGAGGGCAATGTCGCTGTTGCCGGGGGTGCCATCGGCGGAGGCGGCGATATTGCGCGGGTTGCCCGCCACGTTGGCGTCCAGCTTCAGCGTGCCGGCGGTGATGCTGCCGGGGTCTTCGAAGAAGTTGCCGACGGCGCCATCCAATCCTTCGCCTCCGGCGTGTACGCCATTGACCGCACGAGCCAGCCCGGCGGCCATATCGTCGAGCACCGCACGGTGCTCTTCCACTACCTCCACGCTTCGCATCCAGGCGCCCAGCTTGCCGCTGGTCCGGGACCGATCGGTGTAGTCGACGCCCGTGTCATCAAACGATAGGGTGGGCGGGGTCGTGGTGTCGTCTACTTGGAGGGGCACGGTGGTGGTGTCGTCCACTACGGTCATGCCGCCCAGCTTGAGCGAGAGGCGGTTGCCGTCCTGGTTGACCCGCACCGGACCGAACGCGCTCAGCTCGCGGATGAGGGTGTCGCGCTGGTCCGCGGCCGCAAAGTCCTCCGTGCCGTTTGTCTCGGCGGTACGGATCTGCTCGTTCAGCTCGGCGATGTCGTCGAGGAGGCCGTTCACCGTGTCCACCCCGCCCCGCAGCGCATCCGTTGCCTGCTCCCGGTAACGTGTCATTTCCTTGTCGACCTTGTTGAAGGTGCCCGTGAGCGCCTCCGCCCGGCTCAGGAGGGTGGTGCGCACGCCCTCATCCAGCGGGTTGTCGGCCAGGTCGCCCCAGCCGTTCCAGAAGTCGTTGAGGACGTTATCGAAGCTGCCGGGGCCCTGGGGAAAGACGGCTTCCATGGCGCCCATCAGGCGGGCCTCTTCCTGCCCAAAGCCATAGCCCGACTGCGCCTCCCAGCTGGCGCGCTGCGTCATTTGATCGCGTAGCCGGCTGAAGTCGTCGATGGTAACCCCGGCGCCCTGGCCAGCGCGCGAGGCTCCGTTAAAGAGGCCGCGGTCGGTGGTGCTGAGTGGGCTCATGGTGACGCGCCGCCGGGCATACCCCTCGGTGTTGACGTTGGCGATGTTTTGCCCGGTCGTATTCATGGCCGCCTGGTTGGCGAGCACGCCGTTGCGACCGGTGCGGAGGAGGTTGGAAATACTCATGGCAAGAGGATCGGGACGTAAAAAAGCAGGCGCTGCGGCAGTGCTACCCGACGCGGTCGACGAGCGAGCGCGGGGTGCCGGCCGAGGCGTCACCGCGGGCGGTGTACACCTTGGGCGGGGGCGGGACGTTGAGGGCGCTGATGGCCTGCATCATCTCCTGTCCGAGGCTGAGGGCATAGCGGAGGGCAAAGTCGAGGGCTTCGCACGTGGCCTGGGCGGCCTGTGCCTGTTCGCGCAGATCCTGCCGGGTGTCGAGCAGCGCACGCGCCTGGGGCTGCCCCTCGGGAAGCTCCCGGAGGGCTTCCACCACGGGCGCCACGCCAGCCGGCGGGGCCTCCAGCCGGAGCAGGCGCCCCAGGAGCCGCAGATGCCGCTCGCGGGAGGTGCGCAGCTGTTCGAGCTTCCCCACCGCTTGCTGCGTGGCGTGCTGATGGGCCTCCAGCTCGTCTTGCGCCTGCAGGGCCTCGAGCTGCTGGCCCGCCGCTTCGGAAAGCTGGCGCAGCGCGGCCGTTTCGTCGCGCAGGGTCGAGAGTAGCGCCTCTACAACGGAGGACGCACCGGAAGCTGGGGGTGAGGTAGACATAAGACAGGTATCGGCCAAAAAGCGGAGATTCAAATGAAAAGCGCCAGCAGTGGCG
>CAYFRR010000197.1:0-2440 GCA_964345505.1 uncultured Rhodothermales bacterium | reverse complement strand
TCGCCGGCCAGGCTATCGGAGAAGATATCTTTCGTCATCTCCGAGACAAACTGCCGCACCAGCACGGATTCAAACTCACGCGCCGCCTCCCGCGCCTCGTCGGGCGAGGCCGGGTCGTCGGTCGTCATGGCGCCCGCTTGCTGCAGCGCTCGGGTGGGGTCGATAGTCATGGCAGGCAGAGGAAAGGATCAGAGGATTTCGAGGGTGCCCTGGAGGGCGCCGGCCCGGTCGATGGCCTGGAAGATGGCGATGATGTCGCGTGCCGTCAGGCCAAGTTCGTTGAGGGCCGCTGCCAGTTCGTTCACGTTCGTGTTGGGATCCAGCACCACAGAGCGCGTCACGTCTTCTTCGATTGCCGCCTCGCCAATGGTGCCTTCCGCCGTCTCGCCTTCGCCGAAGGGGTTGGGCTGGGCAAAGACCGGGTCTTCGCGCGTGGTCACGACGACGCTGCCGTAGGTGACCATCACCTCGTTGATGCGGATGTTGCCCCCGGCCACGATGGTCCCGGTGCGCTCGTTCACCACAAGGCGGGCGGGCGTATCGATAGCCACAGCAAGACCTTCCAACTCGGCCATTACCTCAGCCGCGCCCGTCACGTCACCGGGTACCGCCACATCTACGCGGCCGGCGTGCGCTGCGGTAGCGCTGCCCGGGTATACCTCATTGACGGCCTCAGCCACGCGGCGAGCGTTCGTGAAGTCCGGGCGCCGGAGGTTGAGGGAGAGGGTGGCGTTGTCAAGCTGTGTGTCGAGGCTCTGCGTGATGAGCGCGCCCCCGGGCACGCGGCCCGTGTTGGTCTGGCCCGAGCGCACGCTGGCGCCCCCGGCCTCGGCCGACACCGCGCCGGTAGAGATGGGGCCCTGCGCCATCGCGTAGACCTGCTGCGTCATGGGGTTGAGCAGGGGCGTCTGCAGGAGTACGCCTCCCGTCAGCGATTGCGCGTCGCCCATGGACGAGACCGTCACGTCCAGGGCCCCGCCGGCGCCTCCGAACGGATCGAGCTTGGCGGTGACCATCACGGCGGCGACGTTGCGGGAGGAGAGGAGATTGGGGTCCACCGTGATGCCAAACCGCCGGAGCATGTTGGCGATGCCTTGTACCGTGTACGGCGCTCCCCGCGAGCCCCGGGCCCGGTCGCCGCTGCGGTCCAGCCCCACGACGAGGCCGTATCCGGTAAGCTGCATAGGCGCGGCACCGTCGATGGTGATGAGGTCTTTGAGGCGAGACTCGCCATCGGCCTGAGCCGCCACCGGCTGCGTGAAGAGCAGGCCCACCACGAGGAGCCCCCACAGCGTAGACAGCAGCAGCGCGTGCAGATGGGGACGAGAAAGCATACGAAAAGCTATAAAGCGCATGGGAGGAGGGTGCGGGGCAGCCGGGGTTAGTTGGAGGCAGCAAACACAGCGGCGGCGCCCAGCACGACGAGCGAGCCAAGGCGCACGAGCTGGCCGGGCCGGAAGAAGCGCCGGCTGATCCCGCTTTGCCGGTACTCAATGTCGGCATTGGCAATCTGGTGGGAGAAGATGGTGTTGTCGAACCGCACGTCGAACGCCCGCACGGTGCCGCTCACACGCATAACGTGGGTGACGCCGTTCACATTCAGCTTCCGCTCGCCATCGATGAGGAGGTTGCCGGCGTCGTCGGTGCCAGTGATGGTCGCAGTGAAGGTGCCTTCCAGCATGTCGCTCTGGAGGGATGAGTTGCGGGCATTGCTGGCGCGCGAGAACTCGGCATCTGCGCCAAACCGGCCGGCCAGCGCGTCAGAGCCTGCCACCTGGGCGCTGCCCCCCATCGAGGCGTCGGAGCGCGTCTGGTAGTCGCTGCGGCGCTGCGCGTTGGTGCGCTCCGAGAGGATGATCGTAAGCACCTGCCCCTCCTGCTGGGCCTTCGGATCAGCAAACATGGAGGTCTGCCCGGCGGCATCCACAGGCGTAAGCAGCAGGGCAAGGAGCACCACAGTTAGGGGCAGCACAGCGAGGAAAGCAAGAGAGCGCATCATGGGCGTCGAGGGTCAGAAAAAGCGATAGCGTATAAAAGGCGGCGGCGTAGTGGTCACAGCGTCTCTACCCAACGGGCCGTGGCAGGGCCGGTAACGCGGGCGCGGTACGTGGCCTTAGTGTCGGACACGTACACGCGGATGACATCGCCCGCATGGCCGGCTTCGCGAGCGGTGCCGCGAAGGGTAAGCGTAAACAGCGGGCGGTGATACGTCACGCTGACGGCCTCGCCGCGGGTGACAGCGTAGGCGGGGCGAAGGTCGCCGGTGCGCAGCGCGCGGCCTTCCCGTAGGTGCCGGACGGCGTACACCGGGCCGGTGGCCTGCAGGGTGCGGTATGTGGCGAGGCGGAGGGGCGTCCCACTAAAACGCGTCACATCCATCCATACGGGCGCCACAGCGCCTGCCGCCAGTTCGGCGTCAGCCCGCAGCGTCTTGGTTGGG
>CAYFRR010000196.1:2258-4607 GCA_964345505.1 uncultured Rhodothermales bacterium | reverse complement strand
GTCATCTGGGGCACCATCAGTTCGGCGTTCATGTTCTACGTCCTGTACGTGGTGTTCGCAGAGCTTGGAGAGGTCATCAAGCAGCAGTCTGGACGCGTGGCAAAGCTTCTCAAAAATGCGCGCCTTCTGCTTCTTGCTACTTGGGGCTTTTATCCCATCGTGTACTGCTTCCCGTACTTTGGGCTAGACGGTGCCTCGGTTACTGCCGGAATCCAGGTCGGTTACACGATCGCTGACATCGCCGCGAAGGCCGGATACGGCGTGCTCATTTACTCGATCGCGAAGGCCAAGTCCGAAGAAGAAGGATATGACTTGGACAAGATGTCGCAGGTTGGCGCCGCCACCGCGTGATTTTCCCAGGTGGATGACTCCTCCTGCCGATAACCGCTGGCGAAGGCTCGTTTCCCAACATGGGGAGCGAGCCTTCGTTATATTATACACGCTATTCTACACACCAGATCAACGAGAGGATGACAGAAGCTATTTCCATCGCCTTCCTTGACTACTTTGTACTGGTGCTCTTGAGCATCGGTATGTTTATCTATGCCTACTACAAACGGCCCGAGGCCGACATCTCGCCGGGCAGCGACGATACAGACGGAGGTGTTCTGCCTCAAGGAGACACCTACCCTGTCAGTGATCCTCCATCGCTTGTGCACCCGAACGTAGACCCTGAAGTTGTGGCCGATGGGCGCGCCCGCACCTCCTCTGAAGTAGAGGCATAGGGGGCGCCTTGCGGAAGCAGAGCCACGCAGCCTGTGCGCTCACCGACCCGTTCAACGTCTGCGTTATCCCCACAACGCCGACCAACTGCCCGCCTGGCTCAAGGGTGCCTTCTACGTGCGGCAACCATCGCTTGCGGAGACCGGCGACGGGTCCGTGCGCGCAATGCGCCTGTCCCCTCGGGCGTGATTTTGATGCTGCATGGTGGATGATCCGGATCGCGGTGTAACAGCTCTACAGACCTGCTGCTTGCGTACGCGCGCAATACGCCGTATTTTGCAGTCAGCGGTCGAGTACGTCTGTCCTCATTGCCCCTTCCAGCGTCTGCCACCATCCGGTCTATCTGGTTATGCGATACGCGTATCTGTGCCTGCTTGCCTTTCTGCTCATCGCATCCGGGTGCGATACCGTGGAAGAGACACCGCCCGAGCCCTTCCTTGACGGGACGTTTGTTGCGGGGGACTCGACGGTGGCCTTTGCTGGAGCGCCCAACATGTTCGAGGAGCGGGTCCCTTTCTTCCCACAGGAGGTGGTAACCCACCGTTTGGATCTCGAGGTAGCCGTGGATGAAGCGGTCCTCCACCTCAGCCTCTCGCACTACAGCGCCGGCGGCTTTGGCTCGAACGCGACGTACGCGCTTCCGCAAGAGGTGACTGATGCTGCGGGTATGCGCTGTTCGCTTCTGGCGCTGCGGGCGGGCAGGCTTGCAGGAACGGCTCCGGGGACCTGCACCAGTCTGGGATTTCGGTGGCAAGAAGCGGGCGCTGATTCGTTAGCGCTCTATCTGCCTGCCTCGGGCAACGTGGCGATTGATGTGGCCACGGAGGATGAGGTGTCTGGCACCATTGCTGTTACCTTCGACCGAGTGGCCGTTCACGCCGCCAACCGGGTGATCCTGCCCCCCATTCCGGGATTCGAACCCGACGACGAGCGCGACCCGATCAATCCGCAAGCACTCACGGAGACGGTGACGCTCGAAGCATCTTTTACCGCGATTCCTCAGCGGTTGAGCGACTTCTTACGGTAGGCTCACCGCCCCCGTCCCAGCGGGATGCTGATGCCTCCGCTGTCACTGCCGTTGTTCAGCAGGACGCCTGCGGTGATACCAGCGGCCAGCATGCCCGCACCGATGCCCGCATACACGAGCCAAGAGTCGCCCCCACGGTTTTGCCGCTTGGCCTCCACCCTGAGGTCGTAAGCACCCGTCCCGAAGTCAACGGGGAAGTCGGTCTCGTAGTCCCACGCGATGCGGCGGTGAAGTCCGGGTTTGATGGACCGCCCCACATCGCCTGACACCGCCTCCGGGATGGGATGGTACGTGTTACCGCCATCGGTGGAGAGCAGCAGACGCACCTCGTAGAGCGCGTGCACATCAGCCAGGCCGTACGACACCGTCATCGTGCCGTTGCTTCCGGCGTGGATCTGCTCGCCGTACACCAGGCGGTTGCTCTGCGCCTCACTCATGGCAGGGAAGCAGAGCAGGAGACCAAAAAGAAGGGCAACAATGGATTTCATGGCACGATTCATCACACACAGGGCGCACGGGGTTAACCGACGCATTGGGTGGCAGGACACGGGGTTCGGTGCAATGATTATCGGTCACCGGGCGCTTTCTTAAACCTGAGC
>CAYFRR010000196.1:0-2158 GCA_964345505.1 uncultured Rhodothermales bacterium | reverse complement strand
GCTTTCTTAAACCTGAGCCCTGCTGCTAATGGTGGGGGGCTGATGATCCATGCACCGCCGGGAGGGGGGATTCGGCGTGGTGTTGATTTGGTGTTGGCGCGGTGTTGGCGTAGTCGACGTAGCGTGCTACGTCGCTACGGGGGGTGATGGGGCATGGGTATTGCGAAATGAGGCGCGTGTCGATGATTTAGACCATTCAGGGCCACCCCAACCCCTTATCCACAAGGACTGGACACATCCAGGAATCAACTATTTGTTGCAACAGTTAATTGTTTTGAATCCAAACCTTTTACTATTAGCCCATTGGCCTATGCCTCAGACGGATCACGAAACGCAGGCGGCCCTCCGGCTCTGGGTGGTGTTGACGCGCGCCCTTCGCAGCATCGAGCAGCCGCTGCACCGGCAGGTGGAGGCGCATGGGCTTACCCTCACTGAGTTTGCCGTGCTGGAAGCACTGCTTCACAAGGGCCCGCTACCCATGGGCGTCATCGGCGAGAAGATTTTACTGACGAGCGGCAGCACGACGTACGTGATCGACAAACTGGAGCAGCGCGGCCTCCTGGAGCGTCGCCGCTGCACGGACGACCGGCGCGTGCTCCACGTGGACCTTACCGACGACGGCCGCGCGCTCATCGAGGAGGTCTTCCCTGAGCACGCGCAGCTTATTCGCACCCTCACGGAGGGCCTCAGCACGGATGAGCAGATCCACGTAGCCGACCAGCTCAAGCGTCTCGGCCAGTTCGCCGAGCGCCATGCGCAGGTCGCCGACTAACAGCAAACGCTACCCCTGACTCTCTCCATCCTACCCTACCCTTTGCTATGAATGCTCCTCCCCTGCGTGGCCTCCACCACGTAACGGCTATTTCCGGCGACGCCCAGGAAAACCTCGACTTCTACACTGGGGTGATGGGCCTGCGGCTCGTCAAGAAGAGCATCAACCAGGACAGCCCGGACACCTATCACTTGTTCTACGCTGACGCCGACGGCTCCCCCGGCACCGACCTAACGTTCTTCCCGTGGTCCGACGCGCCCCCGGCCACGCCGGGTGCCGGTAAGATTACGGAGGTGGCGCTGGCCATCCCTGGAGGCACGCTGCCCTACTGGCGCGCCCGCCTCACCGACCACGACGTGGACGCTGCGCCAGAAGAAACGCGGTTCGGCCACCCAGCGCTGCCCTTCACCGACCCGCACGGGCTGCAGGTGGCGCTGGTGGAAATCACCGAGGAGCGCTCGTTTGTGCCGTGGGACGCGAGCCCGGTCCCCGCTGACCGGCAGGTAATCGGGCTGCATGGCGTGCGCCTCTGGGAACGCCAGCTGGAACCCACGGAGGCGCTGTTGACCCGCGTGATGGGCTTCACAAAGCTGGGCACAGAGGGCGACTGGCATCGCTTTTCGGATGGTGACGGCGGCTCCGGCACTATCGTGGATGTGAGGGTGGTGAGCGACCGTGGCGCCGGGCGCTGGGGTCCGGGGGGCATTCATCACGCCGCCTGGCGCATGGCCGATGACGACGAGCAGGAGCAGCTCCGCGCGCTCGTCGACCGCGTGGGCCTGCGCCCCTCGCCACAGATCGACCGCTTCTGGTTTCGCTCCGTCTACTTCCGTGAACCGGGCGGTGCCCTCTTCGAACTGGCCACCGATGGGCCGGGCTTCACCCGCGATGAGGACCACGACGCCCTGGGCGAAAAACTCATCCTGCCGCCGTGGATGGAGGAAAAACGCCAGCAGATTGAGGCCGGCCTGCCTGACCTTACGGAGTCGGTGGCGTCCTGAGCTCTACGGCTCATGTAACCCACCGCTGATGTCCGGTAGCTCTCGTTTTCAACTACCGGGGGCTTTTTCGGGAGTGCGCTTGCGCTAACAGCATGGCTTCATCACCGAAACAGAACACCCCCTTCGCCAAAGCGGCAAAGGGGGCGAGACATTCTACAGGTGTTACCTGCGCGCAACGGACGACGGACAGGCCGGGCCTCACTTAAACTTGGACATCACGTTCGACGCTGTGTCTGTGAACGTATTCCACGTCTTGTCCAATCCCTCTTTCAACTCTTCCCAGGCATCATCGCTGGCCTCCTGCAGCTCCTCCAGTTGCGCTTTTACTTCGCTGCGCTGCTCCTTGAGTTCACTGATCTGCTCCTCATACTCAGTCTTTGCCTCT
>CAYFRR010000195.1:0-4655 GCA_964345505.1 uncultured Rhodothermales bacterium | reverse complement strand
TGCGGGCGCGGCATCGCGGCGGCTAAGTGCAGCGGCGATATTCCAAACGCCGGCGCTGTCCTCCACAGCCCTCAGGGTAGGCTGGTAAAGATGCACGGAACGCACCGCCAACTCCTTTCCCCACAAGGCACGCCAGGACGGGCGGGCCACGAGCGAGTCTACCGTAAGGACCTGCCGCCCGGCCGGGTCGATGAGCGCTACATCGGTGGCGTATAGATCTTGCGCAAGGTTGCCCGTAAGCTTTCCGATACGGAGCTCGCCCGCGAACTGCTGATCGAATTGCCGCTCAACTTCCGACAGAAGCGCATCGCGCCCCACCTGCGTGCGTGTCAGTCCGAAGTACAGCACCACCCCCAGCAGAAGCGTCCATAGCGCCCCCTTGATGAGCCATGTGGGGATTCTAAGCAGGTAGCGAAGCATGGAGGAGGGCGATCTGCAAGGATGCCACCCACGATCTGGTGGCGTGGACGTCTAAAAGCGGCTGCTTAACAACCTAAACGGACCCTGTCGTGTGGTGTGCCCTCGGAAGACCGCCAGCAGTTCTTTCGGTCAATTATTCGTCCGGACCTGCAGTTGTTGTGAGGGTGAGGGGGCTCTCCGCGAGGGTGTCCGCCCACGCATCGTAGATCACCTGCAGGGGAACGTCTGCCGTGATGTAGGCCTCGCCGATTTCGCGGAGCAGGACAAAGCGCACCTGGCCGTTTTTCACCTTTTTGTCATGTTGCATCGACGCCATGAGGTCAGCGCGTGCCACCGCCCGGGCTGCGGCATCGACCGGAAAGGCTTGCACCGCATCGAGGGCCCGTATCAGAGATGGGTGGGGAGTCAACCGGTGGGACACGCGCAGTGCCACCTGCATGCCGAGGAAGACCGCCTCACCGTGCGTCAGTACGCCATACCCGCATACCGATTCGAGTGCGTGCCCGAACGTGTGACCGAAGTTGAGGAGCGCGCGTTGGCCTTGCTCGTGCACATCCCCTGCAACGATACCTGCTTTGATCGCGGCGGCCCGCTCTACCACGGACGTCACGCGGTGCGGCTCCCGGCTGAGCACATCCGCATGATAGGTCTGCAGCTCCTCGAAAAGAGCGGGGTCTGCAATGAGGGCGTGTTTCACCACCTCGGCCAGCCCGCTCTGCCACTCCCGGAGGGGCAGCGAGTTGAGTGTGGTGGGGTCAGCATTCACAAAAACGGGCTGATAAAAAGCGCCAATCAGGTTTTTTCCCACGGCATGATTGATCCCCGTCTTCCCGCCAATGCTGCTGTCGACCTGAGCGATGAGCGACGTGGGGAGATGCACCAGAGGCAGCCCCCGCAGGAGGGTGGCGGCGGCGAAGCCTGCCAGGTCGCCCACGACGCCGCCGCCGAGCGCCAACACCGGCGTGGACCGGTCGATACCGGAGCTCAGGGCCGTGTCGTACACGTGTTGCAGGGGATCGGGCGCCTTCGTCTGCTCTCCAGGGGGCACGACGATGGCCTCGACCCGGCGCCCGGATTTTTCGAGGTGATGCGTGAGCGGGCGCAGATAGTGTGCTGCCACATGCTCATCGGTAACCACCAGCACCTGAGGGCTGCTGAGCGTGTGATCATCTAACAGCATTGGCACGGCAGCCAGCCGCTCAGCATAGAGCCCATACGAGTGATGAGGGAGTGAAAGGGTGTGAAATGGGGTAGGGGAGGACATGCGACGCACGAAAGATCAACAAGAGAGGAGGGTCGTACCTCAGCCACAGGCATGCGGTCCCACAGCCCGAACACCCCCGGTGAACACTCGTCCAACACGCGGTCCCTGAATATCGCATGTAGCAGCCATGTACTCCGTTCTCGACTTCGCCCATCATCTCACCACGCGTGCACTGAGGGCAGGAGGGGTGGCTGTTGACGCCACCGTAGGCAACGGGCACGACACGCTCCATCTGGCAGAGGCCGTGGGGCCTGACGGCCGCGTGTACGGATTCGATACACAGGCGCTGGCGATCAAGCGGACGCGGCAGCGCCTCGTTACGGCGGACGTCGCGGAGCGTGTGCTCCTTCACGAGGCCTCCCACGCCACCATGGCTGGCACGCTGCCCCCGGAGGTGCGCGGCCAGGTCGGGGCGGTCATGTTCAACCTCGGCTATCTCCCAGGGGGCGACCACGCCATCACAACAACACCAGACACGACGATTACAGCCCTGCAACAGGCCTTGACCTTTCTGCGAGCGGGCGGCGTTGTTACCGTTGTGCTCTACGTTGGGCATCCCGGCGGTGCGGCCGAGGCGCGTGCGGTTACGGATTGGGCAGCGACGTTGGATCAGGAAGCCGTGCAGGTGCTTTCGTACCGATTCATCAACCAGGTCAATGCCCCGCCCGCACTGCTCGCGCTACACTCTCAACCGGCCTGACCTTTTCCATGTGCCTCCTTGTTTGGGCCTACGACATGCACCCGCAGTATCGCTTGATCCTGGCCGGCAACCGGGATGAGTTTTATGCGCGTCCCACCGCGTCTGCAGCGCGCTGGCCAGAGCATCCAGGCATCGTGGCCGGCCGCGACCTTCGGGCCGGAGGGACATGGATGGGGGCGTCCGGCAGCCAGCGCTTTTGCGTCGTCACGAATGTGCGGGCGCCCGACGCGCGAAAAACGACGGCGCCCTCCCGCGGAGCGCTCGTGGCGGGCTACCTGCTCCATAATAAGTCTGCCGCCGCCTATCAACACGCGGTAGAGCAAACCTGCCGACAGTACAACGGCTTCAACCTCTTGATAGGAGATGCAGACGCATTGCAGTATGTAAGCACATCTGCGGCATCGCAAACCCTCACCGCAGGACTCTATGGTTTATCGAATGCAACGCTGGACACCCCATGGCCGAAAGTAACGCGAGCCAAGCGTCGGCTACGTACCATCTTGAGCGCGGACGATGATCTCGTGCCAGCACTCTTTGATCTGCTGCAGGACGACACGCCGGCCCCCGATGAGGCGCTGCCCGATACCGGCGTGCCGCAGGACTGGGAACGCGTCCTGTCCTCTATTTTTATTGCGTCTCCACGCTATGGCACGCGCGCCTCAACCGTCTTGCTGCTCAACCGTGCCGGAGGCGGTACGCTGATAGAGCAGCCCTACACCCCGGACGGAGCCCTTGCCACACGTCAATATTTCCGTCTACATCCTCACGCTACCTCCAACCCCACGTCTTCATGAATACACGCGAGAAGGTCTCCTTCAAAAATAAAAGTGGCCAGCGCCTGAGCGCCGAACTGCAGTTGCCGGACGGCCAGCATCCCACGACGTTCGCTATCTTTGCGCATTGCTTTACCTGCACAAAAAACCTACGTGCCGTCCGCCTCATCAGCCAGGCCCTGGCCGCCGAAGGGGTCGGGGTGCTTCGCTTCGACTTTACGGGACTCGGGGAGAGCGAGGGTGACTTCGAAGACACCAACTTCTCCAAAAATATCAGCGATTTGCTGGCCGCTGCGACTTTTCTTGAGGAGGAGCACGCCGCCCCTACGCTCATTATTGGCCATTCGCTGGGTGGGGCGGCGGTCATTCGAGCAGCTACGCAACTGCCCTCCATTGAGGCGGTGGCGACCATCGGGGCGCCCTATGCACCTGATCATGTGCTGAATATCTTCGAGGATGACCTCGAAATGATCGAAGAGAAGGGCCAGGCAGAAGTCAACATCGGCGGGCGGCCGTTTACCGTCAAGAAGCAATTCATCGACGACCTCCGTGAAACGTCGAGCGCCGACGTGCTGGGCTCGCTCAACCGAGCACTGCTTATCTTTCACTCGCCCATCGATAAAATCGTAGGCGTGGATAATGCGGGCAAGATCTTCAAGGCCGCGAAGCATCCCAAAAGCTTTATGTCGCTGGACTCCGCCGACCATCTGCTGTCGGACCGTGAGGATGCCCGGTACGTCGGGCGCGTTATTGGCGCCTGGGCGGCGAAGTACGTCGAGGTGGAGGACGCCGCGAAGGATGCGGCACCGCAGGTGAATGGCCAAGACACGCCAGAAAGCTATGACGACAACACGCTGACAGCCTCCTTGGTGGATGGATATCAGACCGATCTACAGACGCGCGGCTTTACGCTCCGTGCCGATGAGCCCTCCTCGGTGGGCGGGACGGAGACGGGACCCACGCCCTACGACTATCTGCTGGGCGCGCTGGGTTCATGCACGGCCATGACCCTGCGCATGTACGCCGAGCGAAAGGAGTGGCCGCTGGACGGTGTATCGGTTCGGCTGTCCCACGAGAAGATCCATGCGCGCGACTGTGCATCGTGCGAGACGCAGAAGGGGAAGGTAGATCATATCTCTCGCGTGCTAACGTTGACCGGCGACCTCACGGACGAACAGCGGGAGCGCTTGATACAAATTGCCGACCGATGCCCGGTCCATCGGACGCTGCACAGCGAAGTCACTGTAGACACAAGAGAAGCCTGATGATGGCAACGATGCAAGCGGTACAGGTCCAGGCACCCGGTGGCCCGGAGCAGCTTACCATAGGTGCAGTCGAGCGCCCCACGCCGGGCCCCACCGAAGTGCTGGTCCGCGTTCGGGCTACGGCGCTTAACCGCGCTGACACCTACCAGCGGCGCGGCCATTACGACCCCCCGCCGGGCGCTTCGCCCATCCTGGGCCTCGAAATGGCCGGCGAGGTCGTTGCCGTGGGCTCG
>CAYFRR010000194.1:0-4658 GCA_964345505.1 uncultured Rhodothermales bacterium | reverse complement strand
TCCACTCGGTATTTCTGGGATCTGTGAATGGCAATGCGCCACTTGTATCTGATTTTCTTTTTGTGCGGGAGCCTCTTGGTTTATCTGCCGGCTTCCGCAGACGGGCAAACAGTGTCCGAGCCGTCCCCAGAGGTGGCAGACACAACCGCTAACGGGAAGTCGAAGCTCTCGCGGACAGCACAGCTTCGGGAAGCACGCCAGTCGCAATACCATGAAGTGAAGGCTGCCGAGCGTGGCTCCCTGGAGTCGGCTGTGATCTGGGTGGAAGACCGCAACGTGCTTCAAACCCTGGGAGTGATCACAGAGGGGGCCTATCGCGTTAACCTGGGGGGCTTCCGGACGGGGTCAGGGACGGGCTTGCGTGCGGGCTTCTATCCGTTCTATGCCCGTGATGACGTTGACTTTTCCGTCACGGTTGGCGGGACTGTGAGCGGGTACTGGTTGCTCAACACCGCTGGAGGGTTTCGGCAAGGGCCCTTCTTTGCACAAGGGTACTTAAGTTATCGGCTTCGGCCCGAGGAATTCTTGCAGCCGATTTCGGACGATCAGCTCCAGACCCTGGAGTACGATATCCGCGACCTGTTTACGGGCGGATTCATTGGGCTACAGCCCCACCCGTCGGTAGCATTGGTGGCCGGGGCCTCGTACGAAGTCAACGAGCCCTCGCGGCAATCGTCGCTGTTGGGCGGCGTCTTCGTGCCGCCGCCGGGTGCCCGCCTGGCCGACCTCGGCACCACGCGGTACGCGCACTACAATGCCCGCCTGGAGTGGGACCGCCGCGACGTGCGTCGTCTGGGAAGCATTGGCGACCGCTTCACCCCAAACGTAGACCCGCTCACCGACCGTCCCCACCATCCGCGCTCCGGGCAAATGGTAGCAATAGCGTATGACCGCTTCCAGGATGTGACGAGCGATAACGCCCACTTCAACCAGGTAACCGGAGAGGCCCAGCAGTACCTCTCGTTTT
Source organism: uncultured Rhodothermales bacterium (assembly GCA_964345505.1). Lineage (GTDB taxonomy): Bacteria > Bacteroidota > Rhodothermia > Rhodothermales > Salinibacteraceae > Tc-Br11-B2g6-7. The sequence goes on along the minus strand of CAYFRR010000194.1, from coordinate 3,691 downwards.
TCAACAACTATCACACGGTGGCCCTGCGGCATCGCAGCGTATACACGGCGGCCGAGAATGCTGCCGACATCCCATTTTATCAGCTTCCCCACCTGGGAGGGCCGTACACCCTCCGCGGGTTCGATACCTTTCGCTTCCGTGGTCGCCATGCGGTGCTCTTCAATGCCGAATACCGGTGGCGTATCTGGCACTTTGCCGACCTGGCGCTCTTTGCTGACGCGGGGAAGGTCTTCGACGACATTGGCGCGTGGGGATTCACCAACCTCGACACCTCCTGGGGCGGCGGACTGCGCATTGTGGCCCCCGCTGGGGTGATGCTTCGCTTCGACGTGGCGCGTAGCACGGAAGGCACCAACCTCATCTTAGGCTTCAGTAACCCCTTCTGAACCATTGCCCGCTGGCTTCCCCTTTTGTCAACGAATCCTTCCTGCTCACCAGATCCTGAGTTTTGTATGCGTAAGACACATCATCGGCCATTACATAGGTGGCATGTCCTGTTGCCCTGGCTGGGCCTGCTGCTACTGTTCGGTAGCATGGATGCAAGACCGGCCCGTGCGCAGGTGTTCTACCCCGATGATCCGGTCGTAGTAGACCCCGACCGCCAGCCGATTGAGGCGCCGAGCGAGCGCGCGCTGTCGGACTACTACGACTATGTCGAGAACGGAATACTGGATGTAGGGGAGTCCGGGGGCCGAGCGCAAAACATCAACACGCTTGGCGAAGTGCCCCGGTCCAGCTGGTACACGCCGCGGCACTACGCGGACCGCCTGTCGCTCGATGAGCTGAAGCGAGGCGCCCGCCGGGGTGGCCCCCCTGAGCCGCCCTTCCGCGTCGTGGATGACAAGTCAGAGGGGAAAGGTGGAGGCTTTTGGGTTGAAGATGCCCGCGGTGACCGGTACCTGTTTAAGGTTGATCAAAAAGCCACGCCGGAAATGGGCACGGGGGCCGAGGCGATAGGCACGCATCTTTTTCATGCGCTGGGCTACCACGTGCCGCAAAACTCGGTCGTCTTCTTCGATCGCAGCGACCTCGAGGCTGTGGACGGGGCCACGTTTCAAGATGCCCGAGGGCGCGCGCAGCCCCTGGATGCCGACCATATTGAGGGCCTACTGGAGCAGATGCCGCCCACCCCCTCCGGTGGCTACCGCGCGCTGGCCAGCAAGTTTTTGGAGGGGCAGCCCCTGGGGCCGTTCCGGTATTACGGCACGCGCCCCGACGACCCCAACGATCTGTTTCCGCACGAGCACCGGCGGGAGCTACGGGGCATGCGCGTATTCGCCGCCTGGATCAACCATGACGACTCCCGTAGCGTGAACTCGTTTGACGCCTTCATCGAAACGGATGACGGAGGCTACGTGCGGCACCACCTGATCGACTTCGGCACCATCCTTGGCGGAAGCCCGCTGGGTCCTAAAGAGGCCTGGGCCGGAAACGAGTACATCTTGGACGCGGGCACAATCTTCAAAAGCATCGTTTCGCTCGGGTTCGTGGGCCGCCCCTGGCGCCGTGCCGATCCTCCGGACATTCCCGCCGTGGGGCATTTCGAGGCTACCTACTTCGATCCCACCCAGTGGCGCCCCCAGTATCGCAACCCAGCCTTCCGGAATATGGACGCCGACGATGCGTTCTGGGCAGCCAGGCAAGTAGCCCATTTTACGGATGAAGAGATCCGAGCCCTCGTAGAAACCGGGCGGTACACGAATCCGGAGACGGCGAGGTATTTGACCGAAACGCTCATCACACGGCGCGACAAAATCGCTCGGGCGTACCTGGGCCATGGCGGTGGATTCGACCGGTTTCGCATCACGGATGAGGGCCACCTGGCCTTCGACGATATGCTGGACCATTCTGCCTTCGATACCGATCCAGCTGCTGTTGCTCCTGTGGACTGGTACCCCTTCAGCAACGCCACGGGAGAGCGCGGTGATACCATCGGTGCGCGATCTGCAGAGGCGGGAACGGTAGCGGTGCCTGAGACTACCGAGGCGTACCTGGTTGGTGTGCTGCAACGCATGGGAGCTGCGGATCACCGCACGGAGGTGTACCTGCGCCAGGCAGGCGAAACGTGGGAAGTCGTTGGGGTGCGGCGTAGTGCCTCGGGCACACCCTCGGCACCGCCGGTGTGGACGCAGATCCCCGTCGAGTTGTAACGCGGCACACGCGAGGTGGCGTCGGATAGACCGGTCATGTAGCAGAAACCGGCGCAAGCCCACCCATGGGTAGCGCCGAGTTGGGCGCCGTGCCGTGCATTGTGCCTCCATCGTTCGTCTTACTATTTCACCGCTGCCATGGATGGCTTCTTTTCTCAGCTCAAAGCCCGATTTTTTGACGTCCGCTCGGGGGAGGGCTTTCAGGCGGTAGGACTGGCCGTCTTCTTCTTTCTGGTCATCGCCATTTTTTGGGTGCTGAAACCCATCAAGCGGGGGCTGCTCATTTCCCATTTCAGCGACAATCCGCTGGAGATTGCGGGCTTGGTGCTGGCTGGAGCACAGGTAGAGCAGCTCGGCAAGGTGCTCAACATGGTGGTGGCGTATGGCGTCGTGGTGATCTTCTCCATGCTGGTCTGCTACCTCGCGCGTCACTACCTGGTTATCGCGTTTGCTGGCATATTCAGCCTATTGTTTGGCGGCTTTGCCCTCATGGTTGATCAGATGGGGGGCGTGGGCGTCATGTCGCTCTACGTGACGGGCGATATCTGGACTACCGCGATGGTGGCTACGTTCTGGGCCTTCACCAACGACATCAACACCTCCAAACAAGCGGAGCGACTGTATGGGCTCATTGGGCTTGGGGGCGTGGTCGGCGGATTCGTGGGCGCAACGGTGGTGTCGCAACTCGTGGGCCCGGTGGGGCGGTCCACGTTGCTGGCCGGGGCCATCGTGCCTACCCTAACGATCGGTGCGCTCGCCACTTGGATTCATTACCGTCACGAACGGCAGCAGGAGGTCCCCCGCATCCACGGGGCCGCCTGTCCTGAATCTTCGAAGCGCACGCCTACGGACGCCCTGCTGGATGGCGTGCGGTTGGTGGCCAAGTCCCGCTACTTGCTGGGTATTGTCGCACTGGTGGCCCTGTACGAAGTAGCGTCCAACATTATCGACTTTCAGGTCGCTACCCTCGTCGAGGCCCGCATTGCGGGGTCGGAGGAGAAAGACGCGTTCTTCGGCTTTCTGGGGCAGATTACAGGGATCGGGTCGATCCTCATACAGCTGTTCGTGACCACGTACATCTTAAACCGGCACGGCGTACGGATCGCCCTTTTCTTTCTGCCGGTGGCTGTGCTTCTGGGCTCGGTCGGCTTCCTGGCGGTGCCCTTGCTCGCGTTTGCGGGCTTCATGCGCGTGAGCGACAACGCGCTGAACTACTCCATCAACCAATCGGCTCGGGAAGCGCTCTACACGCCCACCACGCGCGACGTGAAGTACAAGGCTAAAGCGTTCATCGATATGTTTGTGCAGCGCGCCGCGAAGGTCCTTTCCGTGGGGCTCAACCTCGGCCTTACGGCCGTCGCGTTCCTGGATGTGCGATGGCTCTCCATCCCCGTACTCATAGCGGTGGGGGCCTGGGTGATCATCGTGCAGCGGCTGGGGCGCCGGTACGAGGCCGCCACCGAGGGCAAGCTTGACCAAAAAGCTGCGTCGGCTCCGGACGGGGTATTTGTGGCGGAGGCCCAGCAGGAGGTTGAGACGTA
>CAYFRR010000193.1:0-4687 GCA_964345505.1 uncultured Rhodothermales bacterium | reverse complement strand
CCGGCCGCCGCTGGAGCGCACCCCGCGTAACCGCGCGCTCTGGCACCTGGCCCAGCAGGCCGGCGAGCAACTGGGCCTCTCGCTTGGGGAAGGCCGTGCCGGCGGCGCCTCTGATGGCAACGAGACAAGCCTCTTCTCGGCCACGCTCGACGGTCTCGGGCCGGTGGGTGATGGGGCCCATGCCGACCACGAACATGTAGACATCGACCAGCTGGTGAAGCGCACCGCGTTGCTGGCCCTGCTGCTGATGGCTGATCCTGTGTCCGTGTCCGATTCCGCATCCGCGCCCGACAACACCTCGTAAGTGCTGTACCGCTCTACCCCATGCCTCCTCAGGCTATCGCGCCGCCGCATTTTTTAGTCTCACGCTTGCCAACTGCCCGCCCCCCATGGCCTCCCCATACCTGCTCCCCTCACTTACGCGCATCTCCGCATTGGACACCACGCCGTTCACCGTCTCGGCCTTGCCGCGCGACGCGTGGGCCACGGGCGACTACGTAGCGTGTGTGATAGACCAACCGCCGACCGGCCATGACGAGCTGGAGTTGCCCACAGGACGAATGCGGCCGGTGATGCAGGGGCACCGCTTCATCGGCGCCCTGGGCGCGCGGCGCGCCACCCTTTCGGGCACCGGCAGCTGGCGCCTCGCAGCGGCGGATGGCCGCATGCACCTGCTCACCAGTGCAGGGCTCATGGGGAAGCTCAGCTCCAAGGCGCCGTTCCTGCCCGATTTTTTGGAGGTGGCCTACGAAGGCCATGTCCATCTCGACGGGTCCAAAGCGACCATGGCACAATGCATTCCCGACGTTCCCACCGCACCGTTTCAAATCCCTGTTGTGCTCGTCACCGGCACCTCCATGTCCATGGGTAAAACCACCGTGGCCAAGACCATCATCCACCGGCTGAAGCATCTCGGCAACCGCGTCCTGGGCGCCAAGCTCACGGGTGCCGGGCGGTACCGCGACGTGCAGACCATGAGCGATGCCGGCGCGGATGTCATCTTTGACTTTGTGGATGCCGGGCTCCCGTCTACCGTGTGCCCCCCAGACGTGTACACGCAGCACCTGCGCACGCTGCTGGCACGTATGGCAACCGAAACGGTGGACGTCGCGGTCATCGAGATTGGCGCATCGCCACTGGAGGCGTACAACGGCATGACGGCCATTGGCGCCATTGACGATGCGGTGTGCTGCGTGGCCCTGGTCGCCAGCGACCCGTACGCCGTGCGCGGGATCCTTGAGACCGCCGATCTGAACCCTGACTTCATTTGCGGTCCCGCTACCAACACCGATGCCGGCCGTAGCCTCATCGAGCAACTGACGGGGCGCCGGTCGCTCAACGTGGTGGATAAGGCCACGACGGAAGCCTTGGATCAGCTATTGGAAGAAAAGCTGGGGCGCTAACCTTGTGACCCGCCGCACGGGCTCTTTTTGATTGGTGTAGTGGGACCTTTATGGAGCGTCTACCCGGCGAACAGGTGGACTACGAAGCTGAAGCGCTGGTCCCCGGTGGTGTGTGGGCTTGAGTCTGGCGCAGTAAGCGACGAGGCCGTGGCCAGTGGGTTGCGGTGACACAATCAGGTGACGCTCATGGGCTGGTGAATAGGATGAGCAGCCCGTGCGCCGCTACGGATGCGGCCGTGCACCTAAGCTGAGCTCGCCTCAGACGGCCACTAAGCGATATACGCAGGGCATGTGCGCCATCCCGTAACCACTTAGGCTTTTTCTACACTCAAGGTGGCGGTTCATCCCCTACCCGCTGCAAGGGATAGACGTACAACGCGAGGGAGGCGTTTCCTCACGAAGGTCCGGGTGGTGCGTTCGTACCTTGAACTTAGGCGCTGAGAAGGGCCATGACGAAACAGCCACGTTGCAGGAAGCTGGGTGTGTACGTTTACCCGTGATACAGGAGATCGCTGGAACCGTTCTGGGCGTCGAGGTGCCGGTAGCCGGTGCGGCCGCTACGTAAAGCACGCCCCTTTCCGCTCGTCCTGTTGTCTTATCTATCCAGGAGGTCGATATGCCACTCACGCCGCAAACCGCGACATTTACGCTGTTATCGTTCGAGGGGCCGGATCCGTACGCGCAGGCGGGAGGGCTTGGCGTTCGGGTAGGGAATCTGGCGCAGACGCTGGCCGGCCGCGGCTTCGACACACGATTGTTTTTTGTTGGGGATCCAGAGGCCCCCGGTGAGGAGCGGCTGGTGGACGGGCGGCTCACCTACCATCGGTGGTGTCAGTGGATCAGCGCCTACCACCCTCATGGGGTGTATGACGGCGAGGAGGGCAAGCTCCAGGAGTGGAACGCGACGCTTCCCGAGCATCTGCTGGAGCACGTCATCCGGCCATCGCTGGCGGAGGGGCGCCTGCCGGTCATCCTGGCGGAAGAGTGGCATACCGTGGATGCGGTGGTTCGCCTGCACGACCTCCTACGCGAGGCGGGGCTGGATCGGCAATGCCTCATCTTCTGGAATGCCAACAACACAATGTCTTTTCATCGGGTAGATTGGGGGCGCTTACAAGAAGCCGCGCAGATCACCACGGTGAGCCGCTACATGAAGCACCTCATGTGGCCGCTGGGGGTCAACCCGCTGGTCATCCACAATGGCATTCCCGCCTCGCTCCTTGAGCCGCTGGCGCCTGGGCATACACGCACCCTCCGAAGGATACTGGCCCCGGAAGGCGACGCGCTGATACTCTTCAAGGTCGGCCGTTTCGATCCAGCCAAGCGCTGGCGGATGGCCGTGGAAGCAGCAGCACTACTGAAGGAGCGGGGATACCCGATAGCCTTTCCCATCGTCGGTGGGATGGAAGCGCACGGGCAAGAGGTGTTGCACCTGGCCCATGAGCGGGGGCTGTCGATTGCGGAGATTAATGGGGAGCCGACGACCTGGCCTGAACTCCTTGCGCTGCTACGCGCCGCGCCGCGTGCAGACGTCTACAACCTGCGCTTCTTCATGACGCAGGAGATGCTGCGCGCCTTCTACGCTGCCGCCGATGCGGTGCTGGCCAACTCCGGCCACGAGCCCTTCGGACTGGTAGGGCTGGAGGCGATGGCAGCCGGCGGCGTGGCCTTCACGGGGCCAAGTGGCGAGGAATACGTGCTCGACGGCCGCAACGCCATCATGCTGGACACCGACCGGCCGGAGGAGATCGTGTCCCATCTGAAGCAGCTACAGCATGAGCCACAGCGCGCGGAGACGATCCGCACGTTTGCCCGCTCGTACGCTGAGGACTTCACGTGGGAGCGCATCGTAGACGTGCTGTTGGACAAGCTCGCGTTTGCCGCCCAGGACCGCCAACTGGTGACCTACGACGCAGCCGCGAAGACGCACGGGCTCTCACCAACGGTGCAGGACGTGGTCGTCTACACGGTCGTGCATCAGCCGCATCGGCCGCGCCTGCCCGCTGCGCCGCTTACGCACGACCTGTCGATGCAAGATCTCGACGACGCACTTTTCGACGGTGAGATGAATGAGCGCTACTTCCGGAAGGTGGCGCGTACGTGTTATTACCCGGCGCTCGACCGGTTTGAGCATCTCGTAGACGAGGGCCTCTCGCTGGCCATCGGGTTCTCGCTTTCGTTCATCGAACAGGCACAGGCGTGGGATGAAGCGCTACTCGCGCGTTTTCGCGGGCTCGTCCAGCACGACAACGTGGAGCTCGTGGCAGTGGAGCCCTCGCACAGCTTCATACTGCTGTGGGACATCGAGGCGTTCATCCGCCGCATGACGCGGGCCGCGGATGAGCTGGAGCGCATCTTCGGGAAACGGCCACAGGTGGCGGACACGACCGAGCTGATGATGTCCGATACCATCTACCACGCGCTGGAGCAGGCAGGCTTTCGGGCAGCGTTTATGGACGGGCGCCCCTGGGTGATGCAATGGCGCGAGCCTACCCACCTGTACCATCACGGGCCAGGGGAGATGAAGCTGCTCACACGGCATTACGATCTCAGCGACGATGTGGGCTACCGCTTCTCCAACAAGGAATGGGGCGGCTGGCCGCTGACGGCCGATCAGTACGCCCAGTGGATCGCCTCGGCGCCGGGCAAGGTGGTGGTGATCGGGTGGGACTTTGAGACGTTCGGCGAGCACCACCCGCCGGAGAGTGGGATCTTCGATTTCCTGGAGCATCTTCCGACAGAAGCGAAGCGCCACGGGCTCTCCTTCCTGACGCCCAGCGAGGCGGTAGAACGGCATGGCAGTAGCAGCCACGAGCTCCCCCTACCAGCCTTTGCCAGTACCTGGGCGGGCTCGGGCGGCCTCGAGTTCTTCCTGGGAAACGGGGCACAGCAGGCCATCTTCCAACTCATGATGCAGGCCCATCAGAAGGCGCTGCTGACGGGCGATCCTGCGCTGGTGCAGCGCGCTGCGCGGCTGGCCCAGTCCGACAACCTGCACCTCATCCAGTGGTACGGGCGGCACGGCGCGGAAGCGGAGGTGTCAGCCTACTTCACGCCCGATGAATGGTGGCACCTCGGTCCCGACGGTATCATCTGGGAGCTGCAGCAGGTCTACAAGAACTTTATCGCCGCGCTGGACGCGCATCTACCTGCAGTAGCCGCTACGCGAGAAACGCCGTTGGCGCCGGTGCAAGGAGTGCAGGCGCCTGCTATCGTTCCACGCGTGCGCCGGGAGCGCCGCGAGCGCGTGCTGCAGCCCCAGAAATCCTGAGGTGGTTGCCGCC
>CAYFRR010000192.1:0-4833 GCA_964345505.1 uncultured Rhodothermales bacterium | reverse complement strand
CCTGCCGGCGATCTGCGCCCAGGGTGACGAGAGAATAATATCGAGACTCACACACCCAAAAACTCCCATACCCTACCTCCCGCCACCGGGTTGATCGCCACCGCCCACTACGCTACGTTATATACTACTCCCCACCAACTGCTCGCCGCTATGCGCCGCTACTCCCTGCTCTCGCTTCTTTGTGTGTGGATCATCTCAACAGCCACTGTCGATGCTCAGCCGCTCCAGGTGGACGTGCAGGAGCGCGTGCTCGACAACGGCGTGACGGTGCTGGTCTGGGAGCGGCCGGCGGCCGGACGCATCGGGGCGCGCACGTTTTACCGGGTGGATGTAGGCGCCGAGCGCCCCGGCACCGTCGGCCTCACCCACATGCTGGAGCACTACCTCTTCTTCGGCTCCCCGCTGGTGGGCACAGACGACTGGGAGACGGAGCGGCCCATCGCTGAGGCGGTAGAGCGCCTGCAGCGCGAGGTGACAGACGAGCGCAACCGGCTGGCCGACTGCTTCCGGCAGCGCGACGTAATTGCTGAGGTTGAGGCCGCCTGCAGTCATGCCCGGCTCGACTCGCTCCAAGCGCTCCACTTGGAGCTGGCTGCCGAGCAAAACGCGATGACGACCGGGATTGCGTTCGACCTTATCTATCAGCGCGCAGGTGGCACCGGGCTGACCGCCTCCACGGGCCGCGACTGGATGAAGTTTGACATCGACCTGCCGGCCAACCAGCTGGAGCTTTTCATGTGGATGGAACGGAGCCGCGTGGAGAACCCCGTCTTCCGCTACTTCGAGCCCGAGCGTGAAGTGGTCGTTGACCAGATCCGCCGCCAGGACAACCGTCCAGACGGCCCCTACCGCCGCGTGCTGCGCTCCCTCACCTACGACGCCCACCCCTACGGCTGGGCCCACTGGTTCAGCGACCTCACGCGCGCCACCCGGGAGGATCACTGGGAGATCTTCTACAAATACTTTATTCCGCAGAATCTGGTGATTGTGGTGGTGGGCGATGTGGCGGCCGACGAGGTGTTCGCTCAGGCGGAGGCGTACTGGGGCGACTGGCAGCAGGCCCGTCCCTCGCCGCGGCTGCGCACGGTGGAGCCAGCGCCTGTGGGGCAGAAACGGCTGGAGGTAGCGGCCGCGGCCGGTCCGGCCATCACCTGGCACGTGCCGATGCCAGCGGTGGGGCACCCAGACGCCCACGTCTTCGATGTGCTGGCTGAGTTGCTTGGGGGAAGCGACGGGCTCCTCACGCAGGCCCTGGTTGATGAAGAAGGACTGGCCACTCAGGTCAGCGCGGCCGGCTGGACGTCCAAGTATCCCTCCCACTTCACCCTGCAGGTGGATGCCCGCAGCAACGACGACCTCGACGCCATCGAGCAGCGGCTGGACGAGGCGATGGACACCCTCTCCACAGAGGGCGTGGCGGACGCGCGGCTGGCGACGGCCGCCGACCGCCTGATGCTGGGCATGGCCGAGAGCCTCGAGCAGATCGGCACCAGCGCTGTCACCATCGGCAGCATGGAAGCGATTCACGGATGGGCGCACCTGAATGCCCTACCCGACCGCTGGGCCGGCACAACCGCGGCGGACATCGCGCGGGTGGCTGACCAGTACTTCGCGCCGGAGCGGCGCACCGTCGGGCGGCTCACGCGAACGGACGCTACAGCCCAGGCAGATGACACCGATACTGCGGCATCGGGCGCAGCGTACAACCGCGTCCGACCCGGGCTGTGGCCCGCGGGCGGGCCCGTGGAAGAATGGCATACCCATCCCCTGCCACGCGGGCCGCTCAGCAGCCGGGCCGCCGCTACAGAACAGGCTCGTGCAGCGGCTGATTCGCTGGACTGGGCGGCACCGATGTGGACCGGTTACCGCAGTGGCGTGCTGGACAGCCTCGGCGCCATCAACCGGAGCGAGCCGCTGGCTGTGGCCGAGCAGCCGTGGTACGCCCCGCCGTGGATGAGCGTGCGCCGCCCAGCGGGCTTTGCCTCGCCTCCGCCCGCACCGCACTATGAGGACCTCTTCGTCGAGCCGGCCGCGCTCACCTTTCCCGACCCCGCGGCGCACCGCATCGCTACGCCCGACGGCCTACAGGCCTTTCTGGTGGAAGACGCCCTGCTTCCGCTCGTCAACCTGACGGTATATATCGACGCGCCCACCACGCACGACCCGGCTGGGCAGGAAGGGCTGGCGGAGCTTACGGCTGAGGCGCTGCGCCGTGGTGGGGCCGGCTCCTATACTGCAGAAGGGCTGAGCGATGCGCTTGCCGCCCTGGGCGCCTCGCTGAGCATCGACGTTGATCACAACCGCACGCGCCTGCACCTGCGCGGACCGGCGGAGGCGGCGATGGATCTGGCAGCCCTTGCTGGCACGCTCGTGACCGCTCCTCGCTTCGACGCGGAGGCCGTTGCATCCGAGCGCGACCGGCACGCCCTTCAGGCAGCGCGCGCAGCGGATGATGCGCCCACCGCCCTGCGCCAGCGCTTTCACGAAGCACTCTACGGCCCCGACCATCCGCTCGGCCGCTACCCCACCGAAACCTCTGTGGGCAGCCTCACAACCGAGGACGTGGAACGCTTCCACGCACAGTGGTACCGCCCAGAACGGGTGACCATCGCCATTTCCGGCGCTATTGACCGCGACGCGCTTTCCGGGCAACTGGCCGATGCGTTTAGTTTTGCCGCCGACGCCCCGGAGGCGCCCACTCTGCCTGAGGAAACGCTCCCCACGCTGGCCGAGCGACAAACGTTCAGCATCCACCGCGACACCCGGCAGGCCCACGCCATGCTGGGCCACCATGGCCTACAGGGGCGCCCTGATAACCACGCGGCTATCGAGCTGATGCACTATATCCTGGCCGGCGGAGGGTTTGTGTCGCGCATGATGGAGGAGCTGCGCGTCCAGACGGGCATCACCTCGGCGCTCTACGGCGAGCTGGAACCTGGGCGTCGCTACACGGCGCCCTATCTCTGGCGCTTCAGCGGCAACCCGGAAACGCTCGCTGAGGGCATCGACCGGGCCATCCGACAGATCGAGCGCATGGCTACAGAAGGCGTCACCGCGGACGAGGTGGAGGCCGCGCGCAACGGCTACCTGGCCGGCTTCATCCCCGCCTCGTACGACACGCCACACAAAACAGCCGAGCGCCTGGCATATCATGCCCTCACCGGGCAGTATGCCTACCAGGCGCGGCAATACATGCACTACTATGCCGGCGATGCCGCTCAAGTCGAGGCGCTGGAAGCCGTCACGGCCGCTGATGTCACCGCCGCCGCGCGGGAGCTCCTGCAGCCGGGCCGCCTCGTGATTGCCGTGGCGGGCCCGCTCGAAGAGGTGCGTGCCCACGCCGATCCCGCCCATCAGCAATGGCTCGCCCCGGCGGAATGAGCCTTGTGGTATTCCTTGCCATGCAAATACCCGCCATCCCTGGCCCATTTTCGCCGATCCCCCCGCCCCCATCGCCCTGCTCAACCGGCGAACAAGGCGGGCCGCCATCGGTGTATACGCAATACACGTTATTTACCGATTTACATGCACCATGGCCGCCGCAGTGGCCCCTGACGCTCTCTCCCTATGGCTGATCACAACGAAGCAAGCGCCTATCCCCATCCCGAGGACTTCGAGGTCATGCGCCCGGAGTACACCGAGCAGGACGACGGGTACTTTCGCGCGCTCATTAACGTCTCCCCCTTCAAGGTAGTAGGCCGGAGCCTCACCAAGCCCGGCGCCCGCCGTGCAGCGCTATACGAAGCCGAAAAGACGTACGGCAACTATCATCCGTCCTACACGGTGCGCAGTCCGTACCCGGAAAAGTTTGTAGATCAAGAGGGTATGTCGTGGCGCCGCATCCCTGCCCATCAGCGCGAAGAGCTGGGCGACTACGTTTTCAAAGGAGAGGATGACATGGAGGACTTTGCGAACATTGAGCAGATGCTGATGTGGGACGTCCGCCCGGTAGAGGTTGAGGAAACGAGTGCCACCATGTAAACCGCGCCAAAGGATGTATGCCTTCGGAAGCACCGCTCGTGCTTCCATTGCATGTAGCCTCCGTGCATTTCGCACGTGCATCCAACGCCGATATAAAGCGCGTATCCGTCAACCGTGAAGATCTGCAAAAAGCGATTGCACCGTGATGTGTGTTACGGATCTCCGGTGGCGTTGCAGGTTACGTAACCCACACTTACTCACGCGGGGGCATTACATGCTGTGATTGTTGTACCGTGCCTCACGCACTCAACGTTATCACCCACACACCCCATTGAATCTTTATGCTTTCCAGACTAAGTCTTTTCGTTGCCGGTCTGTTTCTGATGGTTGGCCTCGCCGCCTGCGGAGGAAACGGCGCCGATGCCCCTGACGCAGACACAGCAGACACGCTCGACCCTGACACCCCCACCACGGAAGTCACCATTCACACGGTGGACGACCAGATGCTGTACGAGGACGATCGCTTCACCGTGCCAGCAGGCGAGGAAATCTCACTCACGGTGGACAACTCGGGCACGACGTCCCCCGCGATGGTCCACAATGTGGTCATCCTTGACACCATGGACGACGAGGTGATCGACCGCGTGGGTCAGGCTGCCCTTGAAGCCGGTGCGCCAAACTACATTCCGGAGGACGATGCTATCATGGCGTACACCGAGATGGCGGACCCGGGTGAGATGAAGTCGATGACGTTTACGGCCCCGAGCGAACCGGGCGAGTACCGGTTCATCTGCACCTACCCGGGCCACTACGGTGTAATGCAGGGCACGATGGTCGTGGCGGAAGCCTAAATCCACGCACCATCTGCACTTGCAGGTTCAGCCCCATCGGAGATGCTCCGGTGGGGCTTTT
>CAYFRR010000191.1:2433-4860 GCA_964345505.1 uncultured Rhodothermales bacterium | reverse complement strand
ACGGCGCAGCCTTCTTTGACGAGATTGCCCTCATCACGGGAGAGCTGTACCGCACGATAGAACTGGCGGAGGATGGCGCCAACCCGCGCTTCAGTCCGGATGGTCAGCGAGCGGCCTATGAACACACGGAGAACGGCGTCACCGTTACCCACGTGGTGGACGTGAGCGGCAGCGTGCCCGTGGCGATTGACCAGTTTGAGGGCACCGACCTGGCGTTTGCCCCCGATGGGCGGTCTGGCGCCTACCTGGAGACGACGCCCACCGACACTGTGCGCGTGCTGGCTGAGCAGCTTCAGGAAGCCCGGCAAGCGCGTGACGGGGCTGCTGTACGCCGCCTGGGCCGCGGCCTCGGCTGGGAGGTTGCCCGGGCCACGCAGCTGCGCCAACGCACGTTTGGCGACGAGGCCTCCACCCCGGTGCCACACGACGGACTGCTCGTCACGGCTCCCGTGTACGATCCGCAAACGGGCACGCTGGTGGTAACCGGGATGCGGGAAGACCAGCCCGACCACTCATCCATCTACCGGCTATCGGATGATGGCACCACGCTGACGCCGATTCATCCGGAAGGCCCCGGGTACCGCGTCGCGCCGGTGCCGGCCGCCAACAGCGACCTGCTGCTCTACCGCCTGGCCTCCGAGGCCCCCATCCCCGTACCAGACGACCGCGTGGAACGCCCGACTGAGAGCCGGGAGCGCGGCGGCCAGGTGGTGCTGCTCGACATGCGCGACGGTAGCGAGACCATCTTCGAGGGCGTCGCGCCGCTGCTCTCCGCTGACGGCTCGACCCTTGCCTACCAAACAGCAGCAGGCGACACCACACGCTTCCACATCCGGCGCCTGGCCGCGCCGGACTCCTCCTATACGGTCCACAGCACCACCGCTACCGTCCGCTCGCCTGCCCTCTCCCCCAGCGGTCGCCATCTTGCCTTCAATCAGCAGCCCGTTATCAGCTGGCAGGTGTACCTGACGGATACCGAGACAGGCGACACGCGCCAGTTCTCCCGCGACATCCAACATGAGCTCTTTCCTCACTTCCTGTCGGATGACCAGCTCCTCGCCAAGATGGGCGAATTCCGGCACCGCCGCTCGCATGTATATGACGTCGCGACGGGCGCCTTCCACCGCCTCTTTCATAACAACACCATCCGCACCGTAGCGATGGAATACGAGTGGGTGCCCTCCCAGGCAGGCGATCGCCTGCTGATCCGCGCTGAGCGCGACGGCAACACGATATCCGAGGAGGAAGGCATCTTCCTTGTCGACCTGACCACGCGGATTTCAGAGGACACCCTGCGCGACCGCATCGCGGAGCAATTAGCGGCCGAGCAGGCCCTGCGGGCCGATGCCGAAGCGATGTTTGCGCCCATCCGCCAGAGCGTAGCGGCAGCCACCGCCGAGGTTAACATCACGCGCCTCTACGAGCACCAGAAGGCGCTCTACGATTTCGACTCGAAGTACTATACCCAGCCCGGCAACCGCAAGGCCAGCACGTACATCTACGAGACGCTTGCGTCGTTCGGGTATGCGCCAGAGCTGCAGTGGTTTATGCCCAACGACCGCGATAGCACCGCCAACGTAGTTGCTCGCCTGGAGGGCAGCACGCACCCGGAGGTCACGTACATCTACAGTGCCCACTTCGACTCCGTGCCCGGCGGCTCAGGGGCCGATGACAACTCGACCGGGACGGCTATTCTGCTGGAAATGGCGCGTGTGTTGGCCGACCACGAGTTGCCTGCGACCATCATCTTTGCGTCGCTGACGGCGGAGGAGGCGGGCCTCTTGGGTGCGCGCGAGTTTGTACGCCGCGCGGAGGAAGAAGACCTGCACGTAGCCGGCGTCGTCAACAACGACATGATGGGCTGGACGCGCCACCATCGGCTCGACAACACCATCCGCTTCTCCAACTACGGCATCCGCGACATTCAACACGCCTCGGCCTACCTCTTCTCCGACCTCATCACGTACGACTCGCGCTACTACCGCTTCACCGACGCGCACGTCTTCTTCGATGCCTACGGCGACATCCTGGGCGGCATTGGCTCCTACCCCATCCTGGGCAACCCCAACTACCATCAGCCCACCGACCGGCTGGAGACCATCAACCACCACCTCGTGCGAGCGGTCGCGCAGGCGACGGCCGGCGTCTTCATGAAGCTGGCCCACACGCCATCCATGATCCGCGGCCCCGAACGAGCGGATGATACGGTCACGTGGGATGAACCCCTGGAGACCGACATTACGCATTACCAGGTGCGCGTGAGACACGCAACCGGCGAAACCGAAGTGTTCGAAACCGACGAGCGATCCTTCACGCACGAGGCCCTGCCCGATGCCGCCACCATCGAAGTCCGCGCGGTTAACGAGCGCGGGATGTACGGCTGGGACTGGGCGGAGGTGCGGTGATGAGATATTGGGCGACGGCGAC
>CAYFRR010000191.1:0-2333 GCA_964345505.1 uncultured Rhodothermales bacterium | reverse complement strand
CGCCCTCGTTTCAACCGTCATGGCCGGGGCGCAGCGCTACGCACGGCGCCACGCATCGTACAGGTAGAACGCGGCTACGACGAGGGCGTGGGTGATTTCGCCCCTGCGGATGCGCTGCGGGACCGTTGCGGGGTCGATGAGGACCACGTCGAGGTCCTCTGTGCCGTCGGGCTGCGGCGGCCCCGCGCGATAGGCGTCAGGGGCAAGGACGGTGTAGCAGCGGTTCGACTGAATGGCGGGGTTCGGCTCTACCACACCGAGGTCAATCACCCGATCGCTAATGTAGCCCGTCTCTTCGCGCAGTTCCCGCAGTCCTGCGGCCGCTGGGCCGTCATCGCCCGGGTCTACCATGCCGCCGGGGATCTCCAGCGTCACCTCCTTGGTGCCGTGCCGGTACTGCCGGACGAACACGAGGTGGCCGTCCGAGGTCACGGGCACGACGTTGACCCAGTTGGGCGAGTCGATCACGTAGAAGTCGTGCGTCGTGCCGGTAGCCGGCGCGCGGCTCGTTTCTTCGTGTACGGTAAAGACGCGGTAGTCACCGCGCAGGGAGCGGTTAAGGAGCGGCCAGGGCTCGGGCATGCAGGAATGGGTCAGTTACGGGCGACGGATGAGGCGGCAGGGCCGAAGTAGATGAGGCCGCCGCTGCGCCCGCCGAGCAGCAGCGCTGGCGTGCCGGTGCCGAAGAGGTCAACGAAAAGCGGCGTCGCGTACGGGGGTACGTCCAACGCCAGGGGCTCGGCCGTACCCCACACGGGGGCCTCCGTCGTGCCAAGGTTACGGTGCAGCACGAGTCCATTACCTTCCGAGCCCACAATCAGATCGAGGGTGCCATTGCCTTCCACATCATGGAAGGCCGGTGCACTGCGGCGGTCCGTCTTCACCGTGGCGAACGCATCTTCCTGCAGCACAAAGTCCGGGGCCTCCGCCGTGCCCTCATTCTGAAAGAGGTACACGCGGCCGTTCGAGGCGCCGGTCACGATGTCGAGCAATCCATCACCGTTCAGGTCGACGAGCGTGGGAATAGCGGTGCTGCCGCGCGGCGTCTCCAGTTCGTGCGCGTCGTCCTGCACAAACTGCGGAATCCCATCCGCGTCCAGCCCATCATTGGTGTAGATGAGCAGCTCCCCGCGCCAGGTGCCCAGCACCAGGTCAAGCCGGCCGTTGCCCGTCAGGTCGCCGAGCGCTGGGGCGTAGTCGTACACCGCAGGCAGGTCCAGCATGCCTCGCTGCTGAAAGTCCGGCGCCTCTGGCGTGCCCTCATTCGCAAAGAAATGCACCGTGGAGGTCTGGCGGTTGTCAGGGTCGATGCGGTTGGCCAGCAGCAGATCCGTGGCGCCGTTACCCGTCAGGTCGCCCGCAGCGGCCGTCGTCTCGCTTCCAATGTTGATGGTACGCAGGAAGGTCTCCGTCTGCAGCTCGTACGCATCCGGGCCCGTGGCTTCGTAGTAGAGGAAGTTGGCATCCAGCGTGGAGTTGGGATCGTGTGCCCCCCCCAGCACACCTACGAATAAATCCCTAATGCCGTTGCCCGTCCAATCCACGAGCGTCGGGACGTTGTAGCCCGAGGACTGCACTGGGTCGCTCGGTGGAAACACCCGCGGTTGGGTCCGGAAGTCAGGCGCGCCGCACCGGCCCTGATTTTCGATAAGCAGCAGGCTGGGCTCAAAGAAGTCGCCCCAGAAGAGATCGATCTGGCCGTTGCCGTCGTAATCCACGAAGGCCAAGGAGTTGGCCCCGTGGGGCATAGAACCCGTCTCGTTTACAATCTCAATACCTTCAAACCGATCGGTAACCCGTGCAAACTGTGGCACGCCCTCCGCATCAAACCCCTCAGCTTTGAAGCGCGTGATGGTGCCATCGAGCCGCCCGAGGAACAGGTCGGGATGGTCGTCACAGTCGATGTTGGCAATATTGGGGATGTTCTGCCGGTCGGAGAAAATGGGCTCGCCGGTTGCGTCGTGCAGCGTGTCCGCTACAAGCGTGAAGGAAGGATCAGCGGCCGTGCCGGTGTTGCGGTGATAGCGGATATAATTGAATGGCGACTCGGTAATCAGATCGAACCTACCATCGTCCTGCGGATCCACAAACCGGAACCACTCCCCCACATCCAGATCATGGAAGCGGTCCGTCCGCCATACGAGCGTGCGTCCGCCGTTGCCGTCAGGCACGTTCTCGAAGAACATCAGCTCGTTCGACTGCTCCTGCACAAACAGATCCGGATGCCCGTCATCGTTTATGTCCACAAACTGCGGGCGCGGATTATTGAAGCCGCCGGTAAACGGATGATCGTACGGTACGCCCTCCACGTCGCGCACCTCAAACGGCGCTAC
>CAYFRR010000190.1:0-4879 GCA_964345505.1 uncultured Rhodothermales bacterium | reverse complement strand
CCGTCCGCACCGGCGAACTGGCCAATGAGGCGCGCCTGGAGCTGGCGCGGCTGCACTTCTACCGCGGCGAATTTGATGCCAGCAAAACCATCCTGTCTACCGTCCGCACCAACACTTCCTCCGATGTCGCTAACGATGCCGTCGAGCTTCGCCTGTTGCTCATCGACGGCGAGGGACCGGACTCCCTTCACACGCCCCTCCGTGCGCTGGCCTCGGCGCGGCTCCTCGTCCGGCAGCAACAGCCCGTGGAGGCCCTGGCGCGGCTGGATACCTTGCTGGCCTCGCATGCGGGCCATCCCGTCGCGGACGAGGCGCAGCTGACGCGCGGGCGCACCCTACTGGCCCTGGAACGCTTTGCCGACGCCCGCGACGCCCTCCGCGCCCTGGCCGACACCTATCCCCGCAGCCCCCAGGCCGACCGCGCCCTCTTCGAAGCGGCAACGATCGAAGAACAGCAGCTGGGCGTGCCAGCGGCGGCCCTCGAAACGTATCTTGACCTGCTGGACCGCTTCCCGGGCTCCCTCCTCGCCGCCGATGCCCGCGAGCGGATCCGTGCCCTCCAAGGCCGCGGCGTGGGGCAGGAGACCTAACCCTTAACCCGATCCTTGGCCTGTAGTACCCGTTTGTCTGTTCGGTCGCCTGTCCTTCCACACCACCGTTGTGTACCGCTCATGCGCTTCTCTTCTTCTCTACCCTCCTTGCTCAGCCTCTTGCTGTGCGCCGGTGTGCTGCTCCACGCGTCCACACCACCGGCCGCCCAGGCCCAGGAAATCCTGGTGCCCATGGACACGGGCCAGACCGATCACCTCAAAGCTTACGGCGTGGCCTACTGGGCCATCGACCGGGGTATGGAGGTAGACTGGCTGCTGAACTACCGCGGCGGCTCGTTTCTGCTGCCGGCTTCGTCGAGCCTCACGCGCGAGCTCAACACCCGCGGGGTGCGCTACGAGCAGGTCAGCGGCTCCGAAACCGCCCAGATCCTGTCTGACGTCGAAAGCCCGTCCAGCAACCAGGCGGTGGTTCGGCTGGAGAAGGCGCCCAGCATCGCGATCTACGCCCCCGCGCAAACCCTCCCCTGGGACGATGCGGTACTGCTGGCGCTTGAGTATGCGGAGGTGCCCTACGACATGATCTACGACGAAGAGATCTTGAGCGGAGAACTGGGCCAATACGACTGGCTGCACTTCCACCATGAGGACTTCACCGGACAGTATGGAAAGTTCTACCAGTACCGCAACACCTCCTGGTATCAGGAACAGCAACGCCACCTGGAGGAAATTGCGCTGGCGCAGGGCTTTCGGAAGGTGAGCGAGCTAAAACTGGCAGTGAGCGAGACCATCCGGGACTACGTAGCCGGGGGCGGCTTTCTCTTTGCCATGTGCTCCGGCACCGAGACGTTGGATGTTGCCCTCGCTGCCCGCGCGACCGACATCGTCCCTACAGCGTACGATGCCGACCCGGTGGATCCCGACTTCATGGAGCGGCTCGACTACGACCATACGTTCGCGTTTCACAACTTTACGCCGAACGTGAACGCTACCGAGTACGAGCACTCCAACATCGACGTGGGCGCGCCGCCGCCCGCCCTCCGCGATCCGGCCCGCGACTACTTCACCTTGTTCGACTTCAGCGCCAAGTGGGACCCCGTGCCCTCCATGCTCACCCAGAACCATGTGGCGACCATTCGCGGGTTTCTGGGGCAGTCGACGAGCTTTCGAAAGGGCCTCGTAAAACCAGGGGTGACCCTCTTGGCCGAAGCCCCCGAGCGCGACGAAGTAAAGTACCTGCACGGCGCGCTGGGCCAGGGCACGTTCACCTTCTTTGCCGGACATGACCCAGAGGATTACCAGCACTTTGTGGGCGACCCGCCTACGGACCTGAACCTCAACAAAAACTCGCCCGGCTATCGTCTTATCCTGAACAACATCCTCTTCCCGGCTGCCGAACCGAAGGAGCGCAAGACATAAG
This sequence comes from uncultured Rhodothermales bacterium, assembly GCA_964345505.1. Lineage (GTDB taxonomy): Bacteria > Bacteroidota > Rhodothermia > Rhodothermales > Salinibacteraceae > Tc-Br11-B2g6-7. The sequence continues at coordinate 2,911 of CAYFRR010000190.1, read as the reverse complement.
GGGCTTCCAGCAAGGGACAGCTGCCGAGGTCATGTGCTTTTCATCCCTCTGCCGGATCTCCTGACGGAGCCGCTGGGTCTTGTTTTGCAGTTGGTGCATTTCTCTCTCCTGTTGTCTTCTTCCCGCTATGTCTACTGCCGCACCCCACGAAGCCTACAATCCCCAGGGCCAGAAGACGGTCAGCCGCTCGCGCTGCGTGATGACCGAGATTGTGCTCCCTAACGACACGAACGGGCTCGGCAACCTGATGGGGGGCCGCCTGCTGCACATGATGGACAAGTGCGCGGCCATCTCGACGCAGCGCCACGCCAACCGCGTGTGCGTAACCGCAGCCGTGGACTCCGTCGAGTTCAACGCGCCCATCTACCAGAACGAAATCATCATCGCCGAGAGTCAGGTGAACCGCGTCTTTCGCACGTCGATGGAGGTGGAGCTGAACGTGTGGGCCGAGAACCCGCGCAAGCAGACGCGCCGGCGGTGCAACCGGGCCTTCTTCACCTTTGTGGCGCTGGATGACGACGGCCGCCCCATCAAGGCGCCGCCGATCCACCCGCAGACGGCTGAGGAAGAAAGCCGCTACGAAGCGGCCGCCAAGCGGCGCGAGATGCGCCTGCTGCTCTCCGGACGGCTGAGCCTGAGTGACGCGCAACACATCAAGGCCGACGTTCGGGCTGCGCTGGCCGAACAACAAACGAATGGGTGACCCGCCCCGGCGCTGCTGGACTCCATCAGCGGACCATGCCTCGGGGGCATACCGTAGGCCGTTAGCGAACATTCGGAGCGCCGCTGGCACCGGGTGGCACGCATCAACCGGCAGTTTCCGACCAGCGCATACCCTATATTGTGCGGCACCCGCTCGGCCGCTCTTCCACGACTGATGTACAGGACTCATGTTGTTTCACCGCGTACTTATCACCGGCGCTAATGGCCTCCTGGGCCAGCAGCTCGTCCATCAGATGAGTGCGCATGCGGAGTATGATCTCCTGGCGACCGGGCGGGATCCGCAGCCGCGCTTTTCGGCGGCCTCGTGCGGCTACGCACCGCTCGACATTACCGACCATGACGCCGTCAAGCGGCTGTTCGATGACTTTACGCCCACCGTCGTCATCAATTGCGCGGCCATGACGAAGGTGGACCAGTGCGAGAACGAGCGCGAGGCCTGCTGGAGCGTCAATGCCGATGCGGTGGGCCACCTGGCCCGGACCTGCCGGACGCACGGCGCACGACTCGTGCAGGTCTCCACCGACTTTGTGTTTGACGGCACCGATGGCCCGTACCGCGAAGACGCCCGACCCAGCCCGGTCAACTTTTACGGCCGTTCCAAACTCGCGGGCGAGAACGCGGTGCGGGAGGCCTCGGCCGGCAACTGGACGATCGCCCGGACGGTGCTTGTCTACGGCTCCGCCCACGCCCTCCGCCGCACCAACATTGCGCTCTGGGTGATCGACAACCTGCGCCGCAGTAATCCCATCCACGTGGTCACGGACCAGTGGCGCACGCCCACCTATGCCCCGGATCTGGCCGCTGGCATCGAGAAGCTCGTCCGCCACAACAAAACCGGCATCTATCACCTCTCAGGCACCGACTTCCTCACCGTACACGACTTTGCCCAGCGGGTGGCGCACGTCTTCGACCTGGATGCCTCGCTGATCAATCCCATCACGTCAGCCGAGTTGGGCCAGGATGCCGACCGGCCGCCGCGCACCGGCTTCATTGTGCTGAAGGCCGCGAGCGAAGTTGGCTACAAGCCGCGCTCGGTGGAGCAAGCGCTGCGCGCCCTCGGTCAGCACCTGGGGCTCCCCGTAAGCGCGCCGTCGCCGTGAACGTCCTGCTGCTCCGTGGGTCCCCTTCCTCCTTTCACCTCTCTCCTTCCCATCCGCATGCTTGACCTGCAGCTCCTACGCGAAACCCCAGATCGCGTCCGCACCGCCATCCAACACAAGGGCATGGGCGACCCCGACGACGTAGATACCGCTCGCGCCCTCGACGAGCAGCATCGCAAGCTCCTCACCGAGCTGCAGCACGCACAGGCCCGATCCAACACGCTGTCCAAGACCATCGGCGAGAAAATGCGGGCGGGAAAGCGGGACGAAGCGCAGCCCCTCATCGACGAGTCGGGCACGCTGAAGCAGCGCATCCAGGAGCTGGAGGCGAACGTGAACGCAAAAGCTGAGGCCCTGCATCGCCTCCTGCTGAGCCTGCCCAACGTGCCCCACGAGAGCGTGCCCGTGGGGCGCACACCGGAAGACAACGAGGTGGTGTTTACCTCAGGCGAAAAGCCGACCTTTTCGTTTGAGGCGCAGCCCCACTGGACGCTCCTGGAGCAACACAACCTGGCCGACTTTGAGCGTGGGGCCAAGGTGACGGGTGCGGGCTTCCCCTTTTACACCGGAAAGGGCGCGCGGCTGCAACGCGCGCTCATCCACTTCTTCCTGGACCTGGCCACCGACCGCGGCTACCGCGAGATGCAGCCGCCGCTCTTCGTCAACGAAGCCAGTGCCACCGGCACGGGGCAGCTGCCCGATAAGGAAGACATCATGTACGAGATCGATCGGGACGGCCTCTTCCCTATTCCTACCGCCGAAGTGCCGGTCACCAATTACTTTCGGGACGAGATCCTGTCGGAAGACGACCTGCCCGTACGGTTCTGCGCCTACACGCCGTGCTTCCGGCGGGAAGCCGGCTCGCACGGGAAGGACGTGCGCGCGCTGAACCGCCTGCACCAGTTCGACAAAGTGGAGCTTGTGCAGTTTGTGAAGCCAACCGAGAGCTACGAAGCGCTGGAGGCCATGCGCGCCGACGCCGAGCATCCGCTGAAGCTCCTGGGGCTGCCGTACCGCCGCCTGCTCATGTGCACCGGCGACATGGGCTTTACGCAGACCAAGAAGTACGACCTGGAGGTGTGGAGCGC
>CAYFRR010000189.1:0-4901 GCA_964345505.1 uncultured Rhodothermales bacterium | reverse complement strand
AATCCGCCGAGTGAGGCGGCTGCCCGCGGGTACACCGTTCCGGATACACGGGGCACCGCACACGCGCCCCGCAGCTCGTCCTCATCTTTGCAGCCAAACGCCCAGGCTACCGTGGCTTTCGCACTACCAGGCGTGCATATCCCGCAGATGGATCGCCACAACAGGGGTCTCCTTTGTGCTTTCTGGCATCGTGAAGGGCGCTTTAGTGTAAGCCGACGCTTTGTACCAGCGCCACCGGTTGCGGCCTGTCCAGAGGCGAAGGAGCCATTCGGCTTTGCTTTTGCGGCGCTTCACCATATCCTGCAGGTCCCGCGTTACCTGGGCCATGTTACGCCGGTTAACGAGGGAGTAAAAGCATGAGCCGAGCTTGGCGTTGGCCGGATACTCTAAAAGCCGTGCGGCGGCCGGCGTGGCCTCTTGGATAAGGCCCTCTTCGCCGACGAAAAGCACCGGCGCGTGTACCTGTGTTTTGTTATGGAAGCGCTTCCGATCCGTGGTGTTTTTAGCTGTTGTTGGCATCGAAAAATGGGGACTGGCGGAGAAACCCGGAGAAGATGATTGCCCTGCAGACATTCTCTTTACCAGAGAAGCGGACGGATGTTGCCATTCGTACAGTGGTGCCTGTCAGAGGAGGCAGCTACCCGCCTCACAAACAGTATACGCGCGGGGGAACTGACACAACTGGTACTTTTGGCTTGCCCTCGCGTAGGGTTATCCGCATGTCAACGACCCGTCGATGCCCGCCTAAGCGAACCCTGCGTTTCCCCATGGGGTACGATTCTCAGTCCACCGCTGTTATAATATCGAAGTGTACCCATGCGCATTGCTTCATTGCTGCCGGCAGCCACTGAATGGGTGGCCTTTTTGGATACGGCTGATCAGCTCGTGGGGCGGTCGCATGAGTGCGACCATCCGGCAAGCGTGGCTGCGCTACCCGCCCTCACCGAGGCAACGTTTGCGTCGGATGCTGACTCTGCGGCCATTGATGCAGCGGTGCAGGAGCAGGTGCAGCAAGGGCTCAGCCTGTATGAGGTCCGGCTGGACCGCCTCCGCGCCGTAGCGCCTGACCTGGTGCTGACGCAAGATCAATGCGCCGTCTGTGCTACCACGTTGCCGCAGGTGGAGGCGGCCCTTGCAAAGGTCCTTGACGCATCGGTTGATGTGTTTTCCATGCAGCCCCGCACGCTCAAGGAGGCCCTCACCATTCCGCTGCAGCTGGGCCGCCGGCTCAACCGCACCCCAGTGGCGATGGAGCGCCTCGCCGCGCGAGAGCAGCACCTGCAGCAGATACAGCAGGCTGTGGGCATCGACCCGAAAGGCGATGCACCCAGGCCGCAGGTGTTGTGCATCGAGTGGCTGGAGCCGCTGATGGTAGCCGGGCACTGGACGGCCGACCTGGTGCAGCAGGCGGGGGGCACGGCGGTGCTGACGGAAAGCGGGGCGCGGTCGGCGTACATCGACTGGGACGACGTGCGAGCCGTTGACCCAGACGTGATTGCCGTGCTGCCCTGTGGCTTCCAGCTGGAGGAGACGCGCCGTGATCTCCATTACCTGACGGAGCGGCCCGGCTGGAACGACCTGTCGGCGGTACAGGCTGGCCGGGTGGCGCTGTTTGACGGAAACGCGTACTTCAACCGCCCCGGCCCTCGGCTGTACCGGGCCATCGAGTTGCTTATGGCCGCGCTTCATCCAGAAGCGTTTGCCGCCGCCGGGACCCGTAGAGCCGATCTCCACCTCGCCCCGGTGGCTCCGTGGGAGATGGCGCCCTTGCCGGCGGCGGCCTCCCCAGCGCCTGAAACGGCACCCGGCGCGTAGGCCTACCGGCGTCCTGGTGCCCTTCCCCGGACGCGGCTGCCGCACCGCCTTCGTATGGACCCTTCGTATGGAACCCATCCGCGGGCCGGATCATTGATGCCTGCTGCGATTACGCCGTCTGCTTTGTGGCATCCAGGGCGCGCGCTGCAACATGCCATGCCGCTGGGACAACCTCTCATGACGCCCGTCATGGTGCCCACGACGTGACGGCTGAGTTCTTCCAAAGCACGTCTGGCGCTGCGGTCTAAACGGACGCACGCCTCGCCCCCTTCTGATGTACGCTGTTACCAAGAGGCCTTATGAAGCTTACGGACTTTAAGTACGATTACGACAATGATATTACTGCTGAGTATCCTGCCGACCCGCGGGATAGTGCGCGGCTGATGGTGTTGGATCGAAAAGACAAGACGATTGAACATCGGGTTTTTCGGGACATCACGGAATACTTCACGGAAGGCGATGTGCTTGTCATCAACGACACCAAGGTGTACCCGGCGCGCCTCCACGGCAACAAGGAAAAAACGGGCGCTAAAATTGAAGTATTTCTGCTGCGGGAGTTAAACCCCGAGAGCCGGCTGTGGGACGTGATGGTAGACCCAGCACGTAAGATCCGGATTGGCAACAAGTTGTACTTTGAAGAAGATCTGCAGGCCGAGGTGCTGGACAACACCACCTCACGGGGGCGCACCATCAGGTTCTCGTTTGATGGCACTAACGAGGAACTGTACGCCAAAATTGATCGCATCGGCGAGACGCCGCTGCCGCCGTATATCAAGCGCGAGGTGGAGGAGGAAGATGCGGAGCGTTACCAGACCATCTTCGCCGAAAAGCGTGGGGCTGTAGCCGCTCCCACAGCGGGGCTGCACTTTACGTCCGAACTGATGCAAAAGATGAAAGACAAGGGCGTACACGTCGTGCCGGTGACCTTGCATGTAGGGATGGGCACCTTCCGCCCCGTAAGTGTGGAAGACCTCACCAAGCACCGCATGCACTCAGAGAATTACTACATCTCGAAAGAAACAGCCGACGCAGTCAACCGCGCCCTACAATCGGACACCAACACCGTGACGGCGCTGGGTACCACGGTGGTGCGAGCGATAGAGTCGAGCCTGACGGCCACCAACCTCCTGAAGGAAGGGCAGGGGTGGACGGACAAATTTATTTATCCGTCGTATGAGTTTCAGGTGACGGAGCGGCTCATCACCAACTTCCACAGGCCCAAGAGTACGCTGCTGATGTTGGTGGCTGCGTTCTCTGGGTATGACTTCGTGTTTGAAGCCTACGAAGAGGCTCAGCGCGAGGGCTATCGCTTTTTCTCCTTCGGGGATGCGATGCTGATTCAGTAAGCTCGTTCTTCCGTCGGTGACGACGTGAAGCGTTTTAGGCTCCGGCGGTCCCGGGGATGGGGCTGCCCTGCCACATGCTGTACTTGCTCAGGCTATGGGAGAATGGTTCTTATCGTTTGCTGAGTGGATGACCAACGTTCCGCCATTTTGGGCCTACACCGTGATTCTGGTGATTGCCTGGCTCGAAAATGTTTTCCCGCCCGTACCTGGCGACCTGGTGGTCGTCTTTGGCGGATACCTTGTCGGGCTTGGGCAACTACAGCTGGTGCCTGTCATTTTGCTCGCCACCGTGGGAGGTGCTGCGGGCTTTATGTGCGTCTATGCGCTGGGTCGGCACATGGGAGAGGCCATTTTCGATAAGCGGCGGTTCCAGTGGCTCCCGGTACGCAAGATGCGAAAAGCCCGCGTGTGGATCCACCGCTGGGGGTACGGTGCCATTGCAGCCAACCGCTTCCTGACGGGGGCCCGGTCGGTAATTTCGATTGCCGTGGGCATCGCGGGCATGCGGCCGCTCCGGGTAGCCGTCTACGCCACCATCAGCGCAGTGCTGTGGTGCGCGCTCATGACACTGCTTGGGTACTTCTTGGGGCAAAACTGGCAGGTCGTAGCGTTGTACCTCGAACGCTACAGTGTCGCCGTAGGGGTACTCCTCCTCGTGGGTCTGGTCGTATGGGGGGCGCGTGTGTACCTACGGCGGAACGCCCGGTGAGGCCTCTTCGTGTGAATCGTTCACGCGTCATTTACGGGCGTCTACATTGACTCGTGGGCGCGGCTGCCCTATCTTCAACCGTTGTACTTCAAATGTTGTAGTCCATAACGCTGACGTAGCTCAATTGGTAGAGCAGCGCTCTTGTAAAGCGCAGGTTGGGGGTTCGAGTCCCTTCGTCAGCTCCTTCGCCCCCCGTTCGTATTTTGCAGGATGCTGGGGCACGCCGTGCGGCCCTGAGGCGGCGCGTAACGAGCCCACTATTTCTTCACGGATCACCAGCCTCCTGTGCCTTGCAGAAAAGCACGCCGTTTGCTATCTACGAGATCTGCTGCACTGCCAGCGGGCTCTTCATTGAAATTCTATGCTGTGTGGGGCACCTACACAAGTGCACGTACTTTAAGGAAAATGCTACATACGGGTCGGTACCGAAGCGGTCAACCGGGGCAGACTGTAAATCTGCTGGCTTAGCCTTCGGAGGTTCGAATCCTCCCCGGCCCACTGTTGGATAGCACGCAGCACGTTGTCCAGTGAGTCCAGTGACACCGTGCAGGATGCAACCAAAGACGCCCACCCTAACGAGCGTCACCGTACCAACGATGTTGAAGCGGGAGTAGCTCAGTTGGTAGAGCATCAGCCTTCCAAGCTGAGGGTCGCGGGTTCGAATCCCGTCTCCCGCTCTGTAGCACCAGCATGATGATTCTGCTGATATAGCATCGCGTTGGCCTCCAGGCCTGCGCACCGCCCGGCCGCCTTAGCTCAGTGGTAGAGCACTTCCATGGTAAGGAAGGGGTCCCCGGTTCAAATCCGGGAGGCGGCTCACGTAGCATCCGGCGGCAGCTTTGCGAGGCGTCAGGCACGCCCTGTCGCCCCGCCAACGTACCTGCCGCACCCAAGACCCCATCGGCCAGCTCCGAGTGGCGCTGCTTCGATGCCGGGTTCCCAGTCCCTCAAAACCTTAATAGCCTTTCCCCAACGCACCCATGGCGAAGCAGACGTTTGAGCGTACGAAGCCGCACGTAAACATAGGCACG
>CAYFRR010000188.1:0-4918 GCA_964345505.1 uncultured Rhodothermales bacterium | reverse complement strand
ATCCTCGGCCCGCTCGTCGACGCGCTCGCCACCCGCGGAAGCACGATACAGGTGGTTGACATGATACAGGAAACCGTCCGCCACATTCAGGAAACGTACCCCGCCGTGCAACGCGTCGGTGTGCTATCGACGACGGCGGTGTATCGGCTGCGGCTTTATGCGGATGCCTTGACGGCCGCTGGACTGACGACGGTGGCGCCAGATGAATCCATGCAGGAGACCATCGTGAACCCCACCATTTTTGATGCGACCTGGGGGCTGAAGGCACAGGCCCACCCGGTCACGCCTGCCGCACGGGCGCATCTGCTGGACGCCATTGCCGCCCTGAAGGCGCAGGGCGCAGAGGTTATCATCCTGGGCTGCACCGAGCTCCCGCTGGCCGTCCCGGAGCCGGTAATCGACGGTCTGCCGATGGTGGACCCTACGGTGGTGCTGGCCCGGGCGCTCATCCGAGAAACCTTCCCCGACAAACTGCAGCCGCTTCCTGCTGCCCGCTCTATCTCATCCGTGCCTGACGTGTAGCTGCCGGCACATGTGCGAGCCTACGCCCGCTCCCATCACTCGGACCGCTGCAGCGGAATGTTCTCCGCCGCCTCATGCTGCCGGTGGAACACGATATCCCCATAGAAAGCGGTCGCTTCTCCCTCAGAGTCGTCTGCATCCGTCATGATGGCTATCCCCAGTATTTTTGGCGGGCGCTCTCCCCAGATGGCGACGTAGTCGTTGTACTGATGGCGCACCTCGGAATGCCAGGAGCCTGCCTCCGCATTCCCGCTTTTGACGGCCACCATCTTCACCCAGTCGGTGTACGCATTATCCAGCGCCTCATTCACCGGCGCCACGTTGCCCCAGATGTAATTGAGGGCCCGCGTGGGGACGTCGCTGTAGCCAAGGGCCTGAATGACGTTGTAGACGATACGCCCACGAAAACCGAGATCGCGGGCCGGCACATCGTAGATAAGGTAGAGGCGAGCCGCATAATCGTCGCCTGAGCGACTCCGGTAGTCACCGTTCTCCAGCACACCGTCCACGCGCCACGACCACGACACCACCGGGTAGACTTCCGGGTCGATGTCTATTTCCTTCACCAGACCTGAGGCGCCCTGCACGCTGTGGGCCCGCACCACGCGCTTACCCTCCTGCAGGACGACCTCATAGGTGGTGGGCGTTTCAATGTCGCCTCGCTCAAACGTAAGCTCGCGCCACCCGTCAGGGACAGCGGCCCCTACGTCTGCTGTTGAAAACGCGCCTACAGTAAGGGAGTCGGTAGCCATGGTAGATGCAGGTGTGTCTGTTGTAGCGTTTGTTTGCAGCCCTGCCCCAGTCAGCAGCCCCCAGAGCAGCAGCAGGATGAATGAACGGTAGGTAACGCGCGGCCAGTTACACATCAGGAGCGGGGCTCGGAGAGAAGATCATCGGGGCATACAGTGTGTGCCTCATGGGATAAACATACGGGGAAAACGCCACGACGAATGGGGAGAACAGGCCCCTAACGCGTCGTTTTCTAAACCGTTACGTCGACGCCGCTCCAACCAGAAACCCGACGGGTGGGGACATGGGTGCAACGGAGTACAGTTTTTCTCTCAACGCCCATCGTTTTATGCCCTCCAAACGTCCTACGCCCGGTCCTGGACAGGAGTCCGTCTGGGACTACCCACGCCCACCGCGCCTCGAACCGGTGAGCGACCGTATCCGTGTTGTCTTCAACGGCGTTACCATTGCAGACACAACCGGCGCGTACCGCGTGCTGGAAACCAGTCACCCGCCGGTCTACTACATCCCGCCCGATGATATAGTGGACGGCTGCTTGGATCCGGCCAGGCGCACCTCCCACTGCGAATGGAAGGGGCGTGCAGCTTACTTCGACGTTGTAGTGGACGGGCAGAGCGCCAAGGAAGCGGCCTGGGCCTATCCAACGCCTACCGACCGGTTTGAGGACATCGGCGACTACGTGGCGTTTTATCCCTCCAAGATGGGAGCCTGCTATGTGGGCGACGAACAGGCAGAGGCGCAGGAAGGTGACTTTTACGGCGGCTGGCTGACAAGCAACATTGTCGGCCCGTTCAAGGGCGGCCCGGGCACCTGGGGCTGGTAGGCACTACCCACCCCACCGGTCCCGAAGTCATCTATGGCCGCTATACGTGCTGCAGCGCCTGATCGATGTCAGCCAACAGATCGGCTGCTTCCTCAACACCGACGGAGAGCCGAATAAGCGAGTCGTCAAGGCCGATCTTGCGGCGCTCTTCGGGTGGGATGGAAGCGTGCGTCATTGAGGCAGGGTGCTCAATGAGGCTTTCCACGCCGCCGAGGCTCTCGGCCAGCGTGAATACCTTCGTGTGCGTCATAACCGCGACTGCTTTTTCCACGGCATCATCCTTCAGGGAGAACGCGATCATTCCGCCGAAGTCCTTCATCTGCTTTTTGGCGATGTCGTGTCCTGGGTGATCGGGCAACCCCGGATAAAGCACGCGGCCTACCTTCGGGTGCTCATCCAAAAAAGTGGCCAGGCGCCGTGCATTCGCGCAGTGGCGCTCCATCCGCAGGTGCAGCGTCTTGGTGCCACGTAGCGTGAGGAAGCTATCCATGGGCCCGCCCACAGCACCCGCGCACTTCAGCTGAAAGCGAAGGTTGTCATGCCAGTCCTCGCGGCTCGTGCACACCACGCCCCCGATGAGGTCGGAGTGGCCACCGATATACTTGGTGGTGGAGTGCAGCACCATGTCGGCCCCCAGCGCCAGCGGCTGCTGCAGGTACGGTGAAGCAAAGGTGTTGTCGACGGCTACATCGATGCCGTCCGCCTTGGCCCGCTCCACCAGCGCTGCGATATCGTAGATCCGCATGAGCGGATTGGTCGGCGTCTCGATCCACATCAGCTTCGTGGCACCCGGCTCAATGGCAGCGTCTACTGCCTCCGCGTCCCTCATGTCCACGAAGGAGAAGCGCAGCCCAAACGGCTCAAACACCTGCCGAAAGAGCCGAAAGGTACCGCCATACAGATCGTTGGTAGTCACCACATGGTCGCCGGGCCGGAGGCCTTTCAGGATGGCGTCGATGCCCGCCACGCCCGAAGCAAAGGACACGGCATGGTCAGCGTCTTCAAGAGCCGCCAGGTTGCCCTCCAGGGCCGAGCGGGTGGGGTTGGTCACCCGCGAGTATTCGTGGCCTTGGTGGTCACCCGGCGCGCGTTGCGCATAGGTAGAAGTTTGGAAGATGGGCGTCATGACCGCACCCGTAGAGGGGTCGGGGACTTGCCCGGCATGGACGGCACGCGTGCCAAATCCGTAGCTCGGGGTTGTGGAAGCGTCAGTGGCCATAGTGAAAATCGAAAAGTAAAAAAGGGTGACATGCAGCGAGCCCGAATCCGACCGGACCCGGGCTCGCTCGCGTGCAGCAGAGAAGCGCGGCAGGGGCTTACATCTGGTCGGCACATTGCTGAGCTTCCTCCGCGGCCTCAGTTTGGCCCGTATTGGCGTAGGCCTGGATGAGGGCGCCGCAGATCGTAGCTTCCGTTTCGGATCCCGACTCGGCCAGCTCGCGGGCACGCTCCAGCGGCTCTACGGACTGCTCGAAGAGCTCGGTGCGCTGCTCAATCAACACGTCGATCTCTTGATTCATCTCCTGGATCTCTTCTCGCGAGAGCTCGGATTGTTGCTCGCGCAGTTGGTCATCCATCTCGCGCACCTGATCGTTCACGTCGGCCGCCTGGTTGATGAAGGCTACGCCGAGGTTGAAGTAAGCATCCGCGTTCTGCGGTTCCAGTTCAACGGCCATGCGTAACTCGTCCAGTGCGGCATCATACTCCCCCGCCTCCAAGAGCAGAGAGCCGTAGTTGTACCGATACATAGCATTATCCGGGTTGGCCTCTACCGCCTGCGCGTACTGCTCCGTAGCCCGTTCCAACTGCCCGGTTTGTACGTAGGCATTAAGCAGTTGCTCTTGCAGTTCCTCATTCTGTGGAAACCGCCCGCGCCCCTGCTCCAGTACATCCACTGCATCGTCGAGACGATCCTCCTGTGCGTAGATGCTGGCAATAAAGACGTACAGCTCGGCGTCTTCCTCAACAACGGCGCGCATTTGCTCCTTTTCCTGTTCGGGAAGGTCAGCAAACTCGCCGGATTCTTCCAGTTCGCGCATCTCCCGCTCCATCTCGGTGCCCAACTGCAGGGCCGTTTCGAACGGCTGGATGGCCTCGCCTGCACGCCCCGCATTAATGAGTGCATACGCGCGGTTCACATGGGCATCACGGAGGTCGGGGCGCAGGACCGCTGCATTTTGGAAGTAAGCGGCCGCGGTATCGTAAGCTGCCTCATTGGTCTGGCCTCGCTGAAAGGCTGCGACTGCCTCCTCGAACTCCTCGGCCAGGGTCTGATCCGCTGCCTGTAGCGTCTCATCCAGGACTCGCGTCTCGGCAGCCTCGGAGAGACCGGCAAGGTCCGGATCCATCTCCAGTAGCTGATCTAAGGTCTCGCGGTACGCACGGAAGCGCTCGGTACGGGCGTCAAGGGATTCCGTGGACTGCGCCCACTGGCGCATGATGTTGGCCTTGGTGCGTACGATGTCTGCATTCTCTGGCTCTGCTTCCATCGCCCGCTCGATGCTTTCGGCGGCCTGCTCAAAGTTGCGATTTTCAAGTGCATCCTGCGCCTCACCCAGGTTGGGGTTGCTGGGGGCACAGCCATTTATTAGGAGAAGAAGCCCCAACAACAGCGGCAGGGCGTATGGTAGAGATTTCATGAGGTACGTGGGGGACTTGTACAAGGATTGGGTGGGACGTTGCGGGTGGGATGTTGCGGGTGGGACGTTACAGGAGGGCATGTAGCAGCCCACAGCCGCCCTGGTAAAGACACCGGAGGGCGTCGCCCAGGTCGCACGGCTGCGAAGCGCAATCGGCGGCTTAGGCGTGGCATCTAAAGTTTGC
>CAYFRR010000187.1:0-4922 GCA_964345505.1 uncultured Rhodothermales bacterium | reverse complement strand
CCCTCAGAAACTAAAAAAGGCCCGACCACAGCCGGCCGGGCCTTCCCCACCATCGACATACGTGCATCGAGCATGCAGCATATGCCCATCGTTCATTAGGTAAAGCGTTGCGCATCGGGCAAACCGGACACCGGGCTGAAGATTTTTTCGGGGCACCTACCTTTCTTCTCTGGTGCCCCTGCGCCAACCACGGGATTTAAAAGCGCGGCTGCCCCGTCCCGTCACCATAACCTGTCATCTCAACGTAGCCCCGCCCGGTTACCTCCGTCTCTCGGTGCCGGCCCGTGATGTCGATGGCGCCCTCATAATACCGCGTGGACACATCCATTTCCTGGTCCGGAAACAGGCTTTCGATCGTCACATCGAGATCTTCTGAGGGGACTTGTAGACGCCAGCGCACCGGGTATGCGCCCCCTGACCGGGGGCTTGTCCATCGGTCCAGCACCTCCAGCTCGGCGTCGCCCTCGTGAAAGGAAACGGTCTCGCCCTCCGGGTTCACGAGGGTGCCGGAGGTGTAGGGGCTTCGCGCACCGTCCCGTTCGCGCAGCTCGTAGTACATGAGGTCGTAGCCGTTATCAAGCTGGATGGCGAACCAATCCCAGCCCACCTGATCTTCGGAGAGCGCGGAAGTGCTCCACTCGTGGTCCATCCAGCTCTGCCCCGAAACGGACAGCGTGTCGTCGCCGACTACCCCCGTGCCCGCCGTTTCCATGCGGGTAAATGAGACATAGTAGGACGCATTGCCGGGGTCGGGCCCCTTGGGGTCGTAGCCCCCATCGCCCTGCAGCACCTTGGGTTTGGCGGGGTCCAGCGTCAGGTCGATAGAAAAATCCGCATCAGTGGCCTGCAGCCGCATGGGTGTCGTATCCGTGCCCGTGGCCGCCGCCGACCAGTCTTCAAGCCAGACGCGAAAGGGATTGGCCTGCGCGCCGGCCAGCGCAGCGGCTCCACGGCTGAACCGCTCAGCGCCGTAATGCTCCTCGTTTTCAACATCCGCCAGGGCAAAGTGGGCCAGATAGAGCTGGTTGGTTGCCCAGTCCGAACGGCGAGGCGCCTCTGAGCTGTCCGGGGGGGTCAGCTGATTTCGGAAGATCGTGAACTGGTAGCCCAGGCGCCGGCCCTGGTCGGTGGTAAGGTTGCCCGTGTAGTACCACCATTCCGTGCGGTACCCGGGGTGCGGACCGTGGTCTCCGGGAAAGGACAGCTCCCGCGGCCCATCTGCGCGCAGAAAGCCCTCGGCATCGCCGCTGAGGGCCTCTGCCGGCGACACCCGGCCATCGATTTCGTCAGGTGCTGTAGGCCACACCATCCACGCGGCCCCCGCCACGAGGGCGAGGCCAAGCAGTATCCAGAGCAGTCGATATCCCATCATGCCAGTTATTCTTCACGAAAAAAGTCAGGTGCTGCGCTGCAGATTACTCCTCGCGCAAGGCGTCCGCTGGGTTAGCTTGCGCCATCTTGTACGACGGATAGAGCCCTGCCAGGAGCGCAGCCACGAGCGCCAGCCCCACCGCCTGCAGCAAGATCTCCGGGGTAATGTTGAACTGCAGCGTCCACCCAAAGGACCGCCGGTTGATCACATAGACGAGCACGGTGGCCAGGATGAGCCCCAGCGGTACGGCAAGCAGGCCGGCCATGAGCCCCATCACACCGGTTTGCGAGGTTACGTATTGCCAGAGCTGCCGGGGCGTCATGCCGTTGGCGCGCAGCACCGCCAGCTCGCGCGAGCGCTCCAGCTGCAGCGCCATGAGGGCGCTCAGCACGCCCACGAACGCCACCAGCACAGCCAGCAGGCGCAGCACCACCGTCACCGTAAAGGTGCGGTCGAACACTTCCAGGGACGCTTCGCGCAGGCCCTGATTGGAGCGGATGATGACCTCCTGGCCCTCTGGCACCTGCGTACGAAGCCGCGCTACCAGCTCCTCTACCGGCTGCGCCTCGGTCGTGTAGAGCGCCAGACCGGAGACCGCATCGTCTTCAAAATATCGGTCATACACAGGCCGCCCAATGGTGATGACGCCGAGGTCGGAGGCGTAATCGAAATACACCGCACCGACCTCGAAGGGCACGGTGCCCTCGTCCGTCTGGATGTCGATCGTGTCGCCTACCGCCGCGTCGTGCCGGTAGGCATACGGCTCGGAAACGATGACCACGGGCTCGCTGCCCAGGCGGTCCCACACCGACGGATCGCCCGCTTTAATGCGGTACGCCTCTCGGGTAGAGGGCCCAAACTCGATGGCCACCAGCTCGCTGCGCCCGTGGGTGGTTTCGACGTGGACGCTCCGCACCGTATGCGCGTCGCGGACGCCCTCGGCAGCGCGGAAGGTGGCCACCACGCCGGCGTCCAGCGTGGCGTCGGCCTGCCGGAAGACGAGGCTGGGGGGCTGCACGTACACGTCGGCCTGCAGCTGGCCTTCGAGCCACACCTGAACCGTGCTGCGGAAGCTGTCGATCATGATGCCCACGCCCACGGTGGCCGCCACCGCCACCACCAGCGCCGCGATCGCCACGGCGGTGCGGCTGAGCGTGGTCACGACGCCCCGTGCCGCCATGCGGCCGATCAGCCCAAAGAGCCGATCCATCACCGGGCGCAAGCCGGCAGCCATCCCGGTAATGACAAGCGGAATTAGCAGCGAGAAACCGATGATAAGGAGAAAGAGGGCCGCGTAACTGAGGGCGATGCTGTCGCCCGGGATGAGCAGCAAGCCGCCTCCTATGAGGCCGAGAAGCAGGCCGCCGAGCGCCAGCCGCGGGGCGGCCTTGCGGGTAGAGGCCTCCGCCGAGGAGCGCTGCAAGACGGTGCTGGCGGGCGCGTTGGTTGCCTCCCGGGCAGGCCAGACGGTGGCGAGCAACGTTGCCCCCAGGCCCAGCAGTGCGCCCTTTGTCAGCGTCCACGCGTCGATGGTGAGCTCGCGGACCGTAAGCACGTAGTATAGGTCGTTGATCGTCTGCGTGACCAGCACCACGAGGCCTTGCGCCAGCACCAGACCCAGCGCCAACCCCACAGCGGTGCCGAGCGTGCCAATCAGCAGCGCCTCGCCCAAGATGAGACGCCAGATCTCGCGCCGCGTAACCCCCAACGCCCGCAGCCGCCCAATGAGCGGGCGACGCTGTATCACGCTGAACGTCATGGTGTTGTAGATCAAAAACATGCCCACGACGAGCGCCAGCAGGCTCAGGGCTTGCAGGTTGAGCTCGAAGGCACGCGTCATCTGCTCGACGGTCTCCGTGCGCGCCTCCGACCGATCCAGCCGGGCGCTCTCAGGCAACAACCCTTCGATGCGGTTGCGCTCCGCATCGGTGTCAATGATAAGATCGATGCGACTCAGCCGACCCGGCATGTCGAAGAGCTCCTGCGCGGTGCTGATATCCACGACCATCACACTTTCCAGCGCCTGCCGGCTGCGCTCATCATCAGCGGCGAGGAGGCCCGCGATGATGAGGGTGCGGTCGCGCCCGCCGATGCGTACCTGCAGGGTGTCGCCCGGGGCCCGGCCCAGCGTCTCAGCAACCGGCTCCGCAATGAGGGCCGTCTGCCCGCGCGCCATGAACACGTCCAGCGCAATGCCCGCGTCCTGGCTGGCATACGACCGAAACGGCCCTTCCGCGATGGGGTCAATGCCCAGCACTTGAAAGGTGCGGCCGGCGTCGGGGACGGTGGCGTACCCTTCCACCACGGGCCCGGCCGGCCGGACGCCATGCTCCACCCGCAGCTGCCGGTAGACCTCCTCGTCCAGCCCTTCCCCCGCCCCTCGCACCTGATGCGTGGCGCGCCCGGTGACGGTCTCGGCTGACAGTTCAAAGGCTTCCTGCGCACTTACGTTGGCCAGATCGATGGATACCACCATGGCCACGCCCATCGCAACACCCACGATCGACAGGCCGAAGAGCCACGGATGGCTCCAGAGGTAGCGCAGGCTGGAGCGCCAGAGGGAAGGAGTCATCGGGAGGCAGGCACGGAGGACGGATCAAAGACGTCGAGGGTGCCGCCTTGGAGGAACAGCACCCGGTCGGCCACCGCGCGGAGGTCGTGGTCGTGGGTCGCCACCAGCATGGTGCGGCCGGCCTGCCGCACGAGGCGATCCAGCACGTCCAAGACCTGCTGCCCCGTCTCATAGTCGAGGTTACCGGTAGGCTCATCGGCCAGGATTAGCAAGGGGTCGTGCGCCAGGGCCCGCGCAATCGCGACGCGCTGCTGCTCGCCCCCGGAGAGGCGGTCGGGAAAGGTGCCGCGGCGGTCACGCAACCCCACTTCTTTGAGAAAGTGCAGCGCCCGCTCTCGATCTTCCGAGCTGGAGCGCTGGTTTAGCTCCAGGGGCAGGAGGATGTTTTCCTCTACCGTCAGCGTTGGAATCAGGTTGAACGACTGAAACACAAACCCGATGTGCTCCCGCCGAAAGAGCGTGCGCGCGTGCTCCGACTGCGTGGTCAGGTTCGTATCGCCCAGGATGACCTCACCGGAATCGGCGCGGTCAATGCCACTGACGAGATTCAGCAGGGTACTCTTGCCCGCCCCGGACCGGCCGAGCAGCACCACCATCTCCCCTTTGGCGATCGTCAGGTTCAGGCCATCCAGCACGGTGCGGAACTGCTCCCCTTCCTGGTAGCCTTTCGTGAGCTCACGCAGTTGAACTTGTGGGGGCGCGGTTGCATCAGCAGCCATAAGCGCAGCGGTTGGTCGAAGAAGCGGACCGGTAGGACCTCTGCTCCACCAGATTGTTCAGACGGGAGGGTTACCATTCTTGCTATATTCCACCCTACGCTCGCTCAGCATGCAGCAGCGGTCCTCCAGGTAGCCTCTCCCCGCAGCCGCGCGGTCGTCCGGGTGCACAGCCGTAAGCCAGGCTTCTGCTGAGGGCGTCAAATCGGAAGCGCCGCACCCCAGCAGATCAAACATTTCGGGCGACCAGTACTGTGCGGAA
>CAYFRR010000186.1:3390-4949 GCA_964345505.1 uncultured Rhodothermales bacterium | reverse complement strand
TAGTACCTGAGGAGAATTGTGCGGTTTCGGACTACACAGCGCGGGCGCCATTGCGCTCCAGCACACGCGCCTTGTAGCCGTGTGACTGAAGGGCGCTCATGATGCGCTGCACATGCTCCGGCCCCAGCGTGGTCAGCACAATCTCCACCTCCGTCGTCTGCACCGGCAGCGTGGTGAACGTGCGCTGGTGCTGTACCTCCACTACGTTACCGCCCACCTCACCGATGCGCTGGAGCACCGTACCCAGCGACCCCGGCACGTCGCGGATCTCCACATGCAACCGCACCATGCGGCTCGTGCGGGCCAGGCCGCGCTGGATGATGGAGGAGAGGATGAGCAGGTCGATGTTGCCGCCGCAAATGACGATGCCGACGTTCTGGCTTTGAAAGCGCTTCCGATGCGTAAGTAAAG
This sequence comes from uncultured Rhodothermales bacterium, assembly GCA_964345505.1. GTDB lineage: Bacteria > Bacteroidota > Rhodothermia > Rhodothermales > Salinibacteraceae > Tc-Br11-B2g6-7. Next base: position 4,538 of record CAYFRR010000186.1, on the reverse strand, counting down.
CGGCAAGCCCAGCCGCGCCGGCGCCTTCTGCTACCAGCTTTTCCAGCTGCAAGAGCCGGAGCACCGCGTCCTCAATCCCTTCTTCGTCCACCAGCACAATGTCATCCACCAGTTCGCTGATGATCTGCTGCGTGAGCTCCCCAGGCTCTTTCACCGCAATGCCCTCCGCAATCGTACTGTTGCTGCACTGGATCTCCTCCCCGTGCAGGGCCTGGTACATGGCCGGAAAGCGCTCCGTCTGTACGCCAATGATCGACAAGTCGGGGCGCAGGGCACGAGCGGCAATGGCAATGCCGGAAATCATGCCGCCCCCGCCGATGGGCACGATGAGGGTATCGAGGTCGGAGGCTGCGTCCAACATCTCCAGGCCGATGGTCCCCTGCCCCGCAATGACGTGGGGGTCGTCGTAAGGATGGATAAGGGTGAGATCGCGCTCCTCCGCCAGTTGACGGGTGCGGCGGCTGGTCTCGTCCAGGGTGTCGCCGTGCAGGATTACCTCCGCGCCAAAGGCCCGCGTCCGCTCTACCTTCACGCTGGGTGTGTGCTGCGGCATCACGATGACAGCGGGGATGCCCAACCGCTCGGCATGGCAAGCCACGCCCTGCGCATGGTTACCGGCCGATTGCGCAATGACGCCTTGTTTGCGCTGCGCATCGGACAGTACCCGCATCCGGTTGATGGCACCGCGCTCTTTGAACGAGCCGGTGAACTGTAGATTTTCGAGCTTCAGGAAGACCGACGCGCCGGACAGATCCGAGAGCTTCCGGGAATGCATCAGCGGGGTTTGGTCTACCTGTCCTTTGATAGCCTGGGCAGCGGCCCGTACATCAGCCAGGGTTACGACGTCTTCGATCATAGCACAACAAGGGGGAGGAGGCAATACAACAAAAGCGGCGGCAACATAGGCACCACCACAGGGAACTGCAACGCCAGCGTTGGAGCCGAGGTCAGCAAATGGCGCGCCCACAAAAAAACCCCGCAGCCGTGGAGCTACGGGGTCATCTCAACAGGGGCCGCGTGTGGTACAACCGCGGGCTTCGTCGGGGCGGCCGGATTCGAACCGGCGACCTTCTGCTCCCAAAGCAGACGCGCTAACCGGGCTGCGCTACGCCCCGCAGGGGATATGCGGATGCTACGTTGGCGCTCGT
>CAYFRR010000186.1:0-3290 GCA_964345505.1 uncultured Rhodothermales bacterium | reverse complement strand
ACGTCGTTCACATCCACCATCTTCTGGCGGAAGCTGTAGTGGCCTTTGCTGTTCTTTTCTGCCAGCACGAGGCGGGCCATGTCCCGGCCCTTGTCGCCATGGATTCGGCCAGTACGTTGATTTTTGCTAACCTTAGCCATTGTTACTTAATCTCTTTATGGACGGTGTGCTTACGCAGTACGGGGTTGTATTTACGCAGCTCGATGCGCTCGGTCGTGGTGCGGCGATTTTTCGTGGTGTGATACCGCGACGTGCCGGGCGCTTCGGTGCATTCCAGAATAACCTGGACTCTATTTCCTTTAGCCATAATCCTACGGGTTTAGTCAATCGTGGCGTGCGAGCAGGCGGCGGGGTTTACACCTTTACGCCTTGCTTGCGGGCTTCTTTCAGGACGGCTTCAATGCCCTTCTTGTTGATGGTCTTCAGCGTCTTGGTCGACACCTTCAGCGTAATCCACCGATCCTCGGAAGGAACGTAGAACCGCTTCTTGTGAAGGTTGACGTTGAAGCGCCGCTTCGTCTTGTTATTGGCGAAGGAGACGTTGTTGCCGCTGCGGGGGCCTTTCCCCGTGAGGTCGTCTTTGCGGGACATAACAGCCCTCAATCAAATTCTGTGGTAAACGTCGCGTTCTGAGGGAGCACGCTACAGTAGTGTTTACAGGACGCTGGGCTCTGTGCGGCTCTCCATCGAACGGGCAGACGCCTTATAGCCAGCGCAGCGCGCGGTTGTTTCCGAAAAACGTGTGGAGATAGCCGGCTGTAGGCAGCGCTGATGGATGTCATCCTTCCACCTGCACGGCGCGGGCCGGTTCTACAGCCGCCGCGCGCGACGCCGGATACACGGCCGCCAGGAGGCACAGGAGGAACGCGCCGCCGCCGATGAGCACCAGATCGGAGGCCTGCACGGCAATGGGATAGGCGTCAATCAGGAAGGCTTCGGCGCCGGCCAGCGGCACCAACCCGTAGGCATCTTGCAGCCAGGCCAGCGTCAGCCCCAGCACAAACCCCGCGCCAACGCCCGCCCCGCCAATGAGCCCGCCTTCCAGCAAAAAGATGCGGCGGATGTCTTTTCGCGAAACCCCCATGGCCTGCAGCACGCCCACGTCCCGTTGCTTCTCAATGACGATCATGGTGAGGGAGCCTACGATATTGAACGCTGCCACAATCACAATCAGAAAGAGGATGAGCGTAGCGCCCCACTTCTCCAGCTGCATCACGTCGTAGAGCGAGCGCTGCAGGTCGTACCAGGTAAGGACCTCGAAGCGGTCGCCATCGAGCGTGGCCTGCAGTTCCCGCTGCACCCGGTCGCTCCGGTCGATGGCATCGAGGCGAAGCTCCACGCCGGTGACGCGCGTGCCCATGCGGAAGAGCTGCTGCGCCTCCGTCAGCCCGATGAACAGGTGGCTCTCGTCGTAGGCGCCCTGCAGGCGGTACAGCCCGCGCAGCTCAAAGGGGCGCACTTGGGGCACGCTGAACGGCTGCGTGAGCATGCGCTCAATGCCTTGAGCCGACAGCAGCCCCACGGTGTCGCCGGCGCGTTCGTCTGTAGCGGGGCGCACGCCGAGGCGCCGCGCCAGATCCATACCCATGACCAGGCCTGAGCGCCCGTCGCGGCGCTCCACGTCGAAGCTCCCGCGCCCCGTCTGCGCTACGATCTCGCCCACGCCGCCCAGCGTGGTAGCATCCACGCCACGCACCGTAACGACGCGCGCCTCCCGGCCGTCGCCGCCCATGGAGAGCAGCGCGCGGCCTTCCACAAAGGGTGCGGCCTCTTGCACATGCCGCAGGTCCAGCGCGGTGGCCATCAGCGCGTCAGGATCGTCCAGACCGCGTTCATCGACGCTCACGATGCGCACGTGCGGATCGACCGATACGAGCATGTCCCGCACAAAGTCGAAGAACCCGTTCATCACGGAGAGCACCACGATGAGCGCGGCCACCCCAATGGCCAGCCCCACGGTAGCGATGCCCGTGATGATAGAAATCATGGACACCTGCTTGGCACTAAACAGGTAGCGCCGCGCGATGCGAAAACGGTAATCCATACGGGCAGCCCAAGAGCGAAAAGGCGGCGGCTACAGACGCGGCTCGGGGGCCTCGAAGTCGGCCGAGGTGAAGGTCGTCACCACGTCCACATTGTCGGTGAGGATGGCCGGCCCACCTTCGGCCTCTGACCCCTTCCGCTGGGCGACGTGAATGTCGCCACCCGGGGCGGCCAGCGTCACGTAGTCGGTCCACGTAAAGAACGAGGGATCGGCGTCTGGATTGTTTTGCAGGATGAAGGCCCAGCGCTCCACCCGGTCGGTTTCCGTGTCGATGTAGAGCCAGTAGCGGTCGTCGGGCGTGAGGCCCACGTCGCCGAAGGTGAGGTGAAGCACATCGTAATCGGCGGAGGCCGAGTCAGCCGCCACGCTACGGTTGACGCCTGCATCGAAGAGCTTGGCCGGCGCCATCATCCAGTACGTGTCGTTGATGTACCGCTGATAGGCAGCCTCCAGGGCATCGGCTGTGGCCTCGTCGCCCAGCGCCTCCCCGTCGCGGTAGGCGCTGCCTTCTTGCGTGTCCACGTTGAAAAGGATGACCTCCATGCCGTCCTCGGTGGTGCGCTCCAGGCGGTAGTCGCCCGTCTCCCGGTTCCAGAGGTGCTTCGCCACGAGGGTGCGCTCGCCGCCGCGCTCAATCGCGAAGTCGAACCGCAGCCCCGGGAGGCGCTGCCACGCCTCGGGGCCGCCGATAGCCTCATAAGTGCGGATGGCCAGAGAGTCGGCCGCGTCGGTTACGGCCGGCCGGTCGATGGAGGCTTCCTGCTCCGGCGCCTCGGCGGGGTCCTCGGGGGGCTCGCAGCCCAGGATCAGTAGAGCGCAGAGAAACAGCGAGGCGGGCAACAGGCGGGGCATAGGAGCAGCGGAGCGTGGCGGGAATGACGAACCGCTCATGCTACACGTTGAATCGGAAAAGGATCACGTCGCCATCCTTCACCACGTAGTCCTTGCCTTCGGCGCGGAGCTTGCCGGCGTTGCGGGCAGCCGCTTCCGAGCCCAGCACGTCGAACGTCTCAAACGGGATGGTCTCGGCGCGAATGAAGCCACGCTCGAAGTCGCTGTGGATGGTGCCGCCGGCCGCCGGGGCATGCGTCCCCCGCTCAATGGTCCAAGCGCGCGTCTCCTTCGGACCGGTGGTGAAGAAGGTGATGAGGCCCAGCAGGTCGTAGGCGGCGCGGATGAGGCGCTCCAGGCCTGAGCGCTCCAGGCCCAGCTCGTCAAGGAAGAGCGCGCGCTCGTCGGGGTCCAG
>CAYFRR010000185.1:0-5003 GCA_964345505.1 uncultured Rhodothermales bacterium | reverse complement strand
TCGCGATTGTCTCACGTTCGCCGTTGCTCATGCGTCTCCTGCTGGTGCTCCTGCTTATGGTCTGTGCGGTGGGGGCGCCACGTGCCTCAGCGCAGGAGCTGGCGCCCGTGCGGGGGGTAACGTGGGCGGTGCCGACGGACCCGTCAGCGGCGGCTGCAGAGCTGGACGCGATCGCGGCCACGGGGGCTACGGCAGTGCATACGGGTATCGTCACAAACACGCAGCTTCTTGCGCAGGCCGACGAGCTCGGGCTGGTGTTTTATCAGCAGCTGCCCCTGCGCGGCCTGTCGCTCCGGCAACTACGGGGCCAGGTGAGCGCCGTAGTGGAGGACGTTGTGCCGGGCATCCGGGAGCGGGCGGCGGCGCATCCGTCAGCGCGGCATATCGGGCTGGTGCACACGGTCGACACCGGCACCCAGGCCACCTGCGCGGCGCTGCAGCCGCTGGTGACGGCGCTGCGAGCGCCCGGCGAAGCGACGTCCGACCTCACGCTTTTCTACACGACGGCGCTGCTGGAGCGCGACCGATGCCATCCTCTTGTCGACCAAGTGCTGCTGGATGCCCGTGCGACCACGCCCGGCCCGCGATTGGCCCGCTGGCAGGCCGCGCATGAAACCCCGGCCGGTGTGGTCATCGGCTACGCCCGCGCGCCCCTTAGGAATAACGGAATGGCGGCTGATGAAGCCCAGGCGCACGCGCTCGAAGCAGCCCTGCGGGCCGTGGCTGCCCGGCCGCATGCCGCCGTCTTTGTACACCAGTGGCTCGACCCGGCGGCTGAGGGGCAGCGGGCGGAGACTGGCCTGCTGCCGCGCCACGCGTGGCGCGCGGGCACCTACGGCCTGCATGCCGATGGCACCGCGTGGCCGGCGCTGCGGGTCGTGACGGGGTTCTTTACCGGGCAGCAGCGCGTGTTTGCTTTTGATCCACCGCCACCCGAACGGTCGGGCCCGCCCTATCCTCTCATCGTAGCCGTGTGGGTGCTACTGGGCGTGCTCGGTGTCGTGTATCGGTTTTCGCTGCCGTTCCGGCAACTGCTCGCTCGCTACTTCTTCACGCCCCGCTTCTTCTACGAGTCGGTACGGGAGGGGCGCGAGCTCGGGGCTGACGTGTATGGCGTGGCGCTGGCCCTGATCGCCTGCTCGGCAGGGCTGCTGGCCGCGGCACTGATGGTGATGCTCGCGTCCCCTCTGGCCTCTGCGGTGGTGCTCCGCTGGGGCGTGCTGGCCGAGAGTGGCGCTGCTGCGCTGTTTCAGCAGCCCGTAGCAGTGGCCGTGGCTGCCGCGGTGGGTAGCGTGCTGAGTGCCTTGCTTTGGAGCGGCGTGCTGTGGGGCCTGGGCCAGGAGGGCCGTCCGCTGCGGCTGCCGCAAGCCCTGACGCTGGTGGTCTGGCCACGGTGGGCCGTAGGCGCCCTCTTCGGGGCCAGCCTCGTCGTGCTGACCCTCCCCGCGCCGTGGCGCCGGTATGGCGTGCTGGCGCTGGTGGGCCTCTGGGTCGTGGCGTGGCTGCTGCGTACCGCCCGCACGCTGCAGTCCTTCCTGCAGATCACCACGCTGACGCCTCGGCGCTTTGGGTTGGCCTTTCTGCTGAGTCCGTTGCTGCCGGCGGTCGTGCTGCTGGCGCTCGGCCTCTATTACCGCACGGAGCTCCTGTTCGTCGCGCGGCTCGTGCTGGAAGGGCCGCTCTGAGCAGACGCCATCTCGCCAATCAGCGCGAGGAGGCTGCCGGTGCGGGGTGCGGGGCGCTCGGGACTACCCGGTCAGGCCCATCTTCTTCGAGCCGCTGCCAGATGCGCTCGGCAAACGAGTAGAACGGCTCCTTCTGATGCAGCCATCCGAAGTGTATGACGAAGGGCGTCACCTCCAGGAAGTCGCCACAGCCGGGAAGGCGAGTGGCACTCCGGATCAACGCCTCTCGAAGCCCGCGCTGCGCAAGCCCGCGAAGCCCGTACACAAAGCCCGTCGTGTGGTACTGGCAGGTGACGTTATAGAAGTCGGCGTCGTGGGTCGTAAGGCTGTCGATGTAGTCCAGCTGGGGGCTCTCGTGCCCCTGCAGCCAGGGAAAGATGGGTAGCTCCAGCCGGCTCATGGCCATCGCCAGGCTCCACTCACACGTCTCCTCGCTACGCCCTTCGTCGAGGCGGCTGCGGAAGTGGGTGTCGGCCCGCTCGTCCAAAAACCGACGGGCGTGGCGGCACACCTCTTCGCCCACGTGCCGGTCCTGCAGGTAGATCATCCCCGCTTGCACGCGAGGCAGGTACGTCAGCCCGAACCGCCGCAGGGTGCGCCCGCGCCGATTTAAGAGGATATCGAGCAGCACACCGGCCCCCTTCGGTCCGCCAAAGAAGAAGTCGGCCTTGGGGAGGCCGGTGGCAGTGAAGGCGAACGTCGAGAGCCGAGTCCACAGCGGGTCTGGGTTGCGGCACCAAATCATGTCGGCATCCACGAACAGCGACCGGTCGAACGGGGCAAACCGAGGCAGATGGTGCTTAAAGCCGACGATGGATTGGTGCGCGGGCGGCAGCGGGGCCAGATGCTGAAAGAGCCCGGTGAGGCCCTGGCGCTCCAGCACGTCCTGATGGGCAGGCGGGCAGAAGAGCGCGACCGGGCGTGTGGCGTCGTAGCGCCGAAGCGTAACCACGGACGCTACCGCATGCCGAAGGTACCGCGGGGGGCCGTACGTGTGCAGTACGTAGCCTTCAACAGGGGCGTCCATGGCGGCGGTGAGGATCCAAATAGCGGGTGCCTGCGCCTACGCAGCGTAGGGACGCAGGTTCGGGCCGCACCCGGGCCAGAAACCACCAGGCCCCGCCTCATACGAGAGGCAGGGCCGGGTAATGGAAGCAGGGAGGCGGGGGGTTACCGCGTGCGTTCCTCAGCGTCTTCGCGAGCGCGCTCGCGGCGGTTTTCGAGGCTGTTCATCAAGGCGTCAAACCCGCGCCGGTTGATGATGCGGCGAAAGGAGCGCTCATAGCCACCGACGGTGCTGACCTCATCCAGCACGATATCGTGTACGAACCATTCCCCGTCGGCCTTGCCCATGTAATATTCCACCTTCGTGGGCGTGCCCTGGTAGATGGTGTTGGTGTTGACGTATGCGCTGTCGCCGTCTACGGTGATCTCTTCGTAGGACACCTCGGAGTTGTACACCTCCAGGTCGGAGAGGGACTGCAGCCGCACGATGTCGCTAAAGACGTCCACGAACTGGTCGCGCTGGGTGTCGGAAATCTCGCGCCAGTGGGTGCCCAGCGCCTGCCGGCCCATCTCGCGAAAGTTGATGACGCCGTTCACGAGATTCATCAGCTCATCCCGCTGCTCCTGGGTAAAGGAGTCGCGGTCGCCCAGGATGTCCTTGATCTCGCGGTCGCGCTCCTCCAACATCTCGCGGATCTCCTGCGCCTCATCCTGCGCATGGGCCAGGGCCGGTACCGCCAGGCTCCCAATCAACAGCAGCAGGGCGATAACGCTAACGAGCGAACGGTTCATGATTCCTTTGTTCAACATAGCAGACAGAGACGTATGGTAAGCAATCCGTAAGTGGAGAGGGTGCGTCTGGTGCACCGGCGGGGATCGCCACCCGGTGCACGTACTATTTAGTCAACAAGCGTGCCGCTTCGTGTGCGGTCGACGAGGGTGCCGGAGGCGCGGTGCAGGCGGAGGATAGCCATGTTGTAACTCCGCACGGCTTCGTTGTATCGAATGCGCTGTTCGAGATTGGTTTCGACGGCCTCGATGAGGTTGCCCGTGTCGCCAAAGTCGAGGTCGAAGTTGATCTGTTCTTCGCGCAGCCAGCGCCGGCTGATGGCCAGGGCTTCTTCTTCGGCCTCCAGTGCTACGGTGGCGGCCTCCAGGGAGCGGTAGGCTTCCTCGACCTCAAACAGGGCCAGCTGCTCGGCGGCCTCCAATTGGAAGTCGACCTTGCGGACGTCGGCGCGGGCCTGCTCCACGCGGGCGCGGGTCTGGAAGAGGTTGATGTTAAACTGCAGGCCAAGCCCGGCGCGGAGCGAGCGCCCATCGAAGGAGTCGCTCACAAACGGGTTGGGTTGCCGAAAGCGGCCCCGCGCAAACCGATAGTTGGCCTGCACGCCAGCGAAGAGCTTGGGATAGTAGTCGGAGCGGGCGACGGTCACCTGCTCCTGCCGGGCCTGCCGACCGGCGCGGGCTTGCTGGAGCTCGGACCGCTGGCCTACGGCCTCGGCTGCGTACGCCTCCAGCTCACGTGGCGCAAACGCGAAGGCTTCCAGAAACTCCGGTGCCGGGAGCACAGCGCCGCGCCCTGGCAGGCCCAGCTGCCGGGCAAACGCCGAGCGCAGGGTTTGCTGTTGCTGCTGCACCTCCGCCCGCTGGCGCTTCAGCTCCTGCTCGCTGAGGGCCAGCTTGTATTCATCGGCGCTATCCACGTCGGGGTCGCCTTCGTCCAGCAGGCGCTCCACCTCGGTGCGGGCCTGCTGCAGCACGTCCTCGGCCTCGTCAGCCACGCGGGCCAGCTCGTTGGTGAGGAGGATCGCGAAGTACAGCTCGGCCGTGCGGAAGGCCACCTTTACTTCTTCCCCGCGGACGCGCGCAGCCTCCACGTCTACGCCATGCCGGGCCGCGCGCACGTTGCCGCCCAGCTCGCCCCAGGTGTAAATAGGCTGGAGCAGGTCCACCTCCAGCTGATTGAAGGGCCGGATGTCTTCCCAGTCGTTCCGCACCTCCGGGTCCAGGTAGAGCTCCTCCGTTGGAACACCGTTGGGGTTGTCGATTCCCGGCGCGATGGCGTGGGCGGTCTGGGCGTTGAACACCGTCCCGAACCGGCTGGCCCAGGCAAGGCTACTCCGGGCCTCGGCGCGGTCGCGGTCGGACGCCACGATGCCCACCTCGGGGCTGGCTTCCAGCGCCTGCAGGATGGCGCTGGTCAGGTCAAACCGCACCGTGTCGATGGCGGTGCCGTCTGCTGCACGGGCCGCGGTGGAAGGGGAGCGTTCAGGAGATGGGCCCCATGCCAGGAGGAGTAGGATGAGCGGC
>CAYFRR010000184.1:1818-5014 GCA_964345505.1 uncultured Rhodothermales bacterium | reverse complement strand
GATCCTGTGCCGCGTTTATGCGTGGGACGAGGGCACGCCGCCTTCCAACCATTCCGCTCGCTCGCCATGCACCTGTACATCGGCATTGATGCCGGCGGCACCAAGACGGCCGCGCAGGCGGTGGCCGTCGACCCTGCCACCGACACCGTGGATGCCCGCTGGGCGACTACCGGACCGGGCATTCAGGCGCGGCGGGTGGACCCAACGGAGGTGGTGGAGCGGCTGGTGGCCTGCGTCGGCGCGCTGGCCGCCCAAGCGCCCGAGGCCCGACTCCACGGGTTGGTCGCGGGCGTGGCCGGGGCCTGGGACCTCGCGCCGGACCTGACGGAGCGCCTGCGTGCCGCCCTCGCCACTCCGCACGCGGTCGTGGTTCACGATGGCGTGCTGGCGCTGGAGGCCGCCTTTGGCGAAGGACCCGGCATCGCCGTAATCGCAGGCACGGGGTCGGTGGTGCTGGCGCGCACAGCCGACGGCACGGTGCACCGGCGCGGCGGCTGGGGCTACCGCCTGGGCGATGAGGGCAGCGGCTATGCCCTTGGGCGCCGTGCCTTCCGGGCGGTGGGCGCCGCACTCGACGGCGGACGCCCCACCGCCCTGCAACAGCAGGTGGCCGACCGCTGGGGCCTCACCTCGCGGGAGGCCCTGCTGGCCCACGTCTATGACCAGGACCAGCCCCTCGCCGCGGCGGCCCCGCTGGTGCTGGCAGCGGCTCCGTCCGACGGCGTAGCCACCGCCATCCTGCGCGACGAGACCGCACGCCTGGCTCGGCTCGTGCATACCCTCCGCGAGGCCCACCCGACGCTGCCCCGTACCGCCGTGCTGTTTGGCGGGCTCCGGAAAGCGCCGCGCTACGTGGCCACCCTCACCCGCGCATTGCAGGATCAGCACCCCGCGTGGACGCTCCGCCCCTCCACCGCCAAACCGGTAGAGGGCGCCCTGGCCCGCGCCCGTCGTCTGGGGTAACCCCTTCCCTTCTCGCGGTTGCACGCGACGTCCTCACATTGTATACTTTGCGCACCCTGCACGGGAATTGTCCATGAGTGTCGCCCCGATGCCAGGGTTGATGGTCTCCCCCCGCCCCTGTCCTCCACCAACACGCCTCTGTGCCCGTGGACCCCTTTCTGATACTGACTCCTATCGCCGCGGTCATCGCCCTCTTTGCGGCCGCCCTCTTTACCCGCGGTGTGCTCAATGCCGACTCAGGCAACGACGAGATGGTACGCATTTCAAATGCCATCAAAGAAGGGGCAAGTGCCTACATGAACCGGCAGTACCGCACCATTTTCTACGTGGCCCTCCTCATCATCGCCTTGTTTGCGATGGTGGCGCTGGCCCAAAGCGGAGACGAGGCCACCATCTGGTGGTGGACGACCGTCGGCTTTGCGGTCGGCGCCCTGCTCTCCGGGCTCAGCGGCTACGCCGGCATGAACGTGGCTGTGCGGGCCAACGTGCGCGTGGCGCAGGCCGCGAGCGTCGACCTGCCCCGCGCCCTCAAGCTGGCCTTCAACGGGGGCGCCGTCTCCGGGCTCGCCGTAGCTGGGCTCGCGCTCCTCGGCGTGTCAGGCTTCTTCTATCTGTTTCACGTGGTGTTCGATCTCCACAACCCGGTAGAGCCGCTCGTCGGCTTTGCCTTTGGCGCGAGCCTCATCAGCCTGTTTGCCCGTGTGGGCGGTGGCATTTACACGAAGGCGGCCGACGTGGGCGCCGACCTCGTCGGCAAAGTGGAGGCCGGCATCCCGGAAGATGACCCGCGCAACCCCGCCGTCATTGCGGATAACGTGGGCGATAACGTGGGCGACTGCGCCGGCATGGGTGCCGACCTTTTCGAAACCTACGCCGTGACCGCCATCGGCGCCATCTTCCTGGGCTACCTCCTGCCGGATGTACCGGTCATTTCGGAGCTGGTCACCTATCCCCTCTATCTCGGCGCGGTCGCCATCGTGGCCAGCATCCTTGGCGTGTTCTTCGTCCGCCTCGGTGAAGGTGGCAACATCATGCGGGCGCTGTACAAGGGCGTCTTTGCCAGCGCGCTCTTTAGTATCATCGGGTTTTTGCTGGTCAGCGTGTGGCTCTTTCAGGACTTCAACTTTGCCGAGGTCGGCGGGCGCATCGCAGCAGATACCACCTGGCTCGATCTCTTTCTCGCCTCCATCGTCGGGATCGTCGTCGTGATCGCGCTGATGTTCATTACCGAATACTACACGAGCACCGAGTATGGCCCGGTGCGCCGCATCGCGAAGGCCTCTGAGACAGGCGCTGCGACGAACATCATCAGCGGTATTGCCGTGGGGCTGGAGAGCACGCTCGTGCCTACGCTCATCCTCGTGGTGGCCCTGTTTGTCTCGTTTATCTTCGCGGGGTTGTACGGCATCGGCATCGCGGCCGTCGCCATGCTGAGCGTGACGGGCATGATCGTGGCGATGGATACCTACGGCCCCATCACGGACAACGCGGGCGGCATCGCCGAGATGAGCAATCTGCCGCCGGAGACCCGCGCCAACACGGATGCGCTGGACGCTGTCGGAAATACCACCAAGGCCACCACGAAGGGCTACGCTGTGGGCTCAGCCGCGCTGGCCGCGCTCGTGCTGTTTGCCGATTATGTCTTCCGCCTGCCGGCCGAGATTGACGGAGAACCCGTGCAGTTCCTGCTGAATGACCCCATCGTGCTCATCGGTATCTTGATTGGCGGTATGCTGCCGTTCCTTTTCTCGGCTTTCCTGATGGAGTCGGTAGGGAAAGCGGCCGGCGCCGTCATCACGGAAGTGCGGCGGCAGTTTAAGGCCCTGCCCGGCATCATGGAAGGCACGCAGGACCCCGAGTACGACACGTGTGTGGACATCGTCACGAAGGCGGCCCTACGGGAGATGGTGCTGCCCGGCCTGATCGCGGTGTTTGCGCCGCTTATCGTCGGCTTCCTGCTGGGGCCGCTGGCGCTGGGCGGCCTGCTGATCGGCGTGATTGCCAGCGGCCTGATGGTGGCCCTCATGATGGCCACCGGCGGTGGCGCGTGGGACAACGCCAAGAAGTACATCGAAGACGGCAACCACGGCGGCTCAGGCAGCGATGCCCACGCCGCCGCGGTGGTGGGCGATACGGTAGGCGACCCCTACAAGGACACCGCCGGCCCGGCCATCAACCCCCTCATCAAGGTCATCAACACGGTGGCGCTGATCTTTGCCGGGCTGATTGCCTC
>CAYFRR010000184.1:0-1718 GCA_964345505.1 uncultured Rhodothermales bacterium | reverse complement strand
GCATGGTGTGCTTCTCCTCTGACTGGCTGCCCAGACCGATGCGCGGCGTGTGGGCGCTGGTTGCGTTCGCGCTCCTCCTGTCGGCCGCACATCCCGCTCAGGCGCAGAACGACGACTACGACGTCACCATCGCCCGCGTGCAATATGGCGGCGGGGGCGACTGGTACACGGGGTCGCAGACGCTCGCGACCCTGCTCTCGTTCGTGCGGGAGCACACCCTCATGGACGTGGCCCCGTCGGAAGATAATGTGGAGCTCTCCAGCAGCCGCCTCTACCAGTACCCTGTGCTGTACCTGACGGGCCACGGCAACGTCTTCTTCAGCGAGCGGGACGCTCGGGCCCTGCGGCGCTACCTGGAGCAGGGCGGGTTTCTGCACATCGACGACGACTACGGGCTTGACGAGCACATCCGCCGCGAGATGCAGAAGGTTTTCCCCGACCAGGAGTTCGTGGAGCTTCCCTTTGATCACCCCATCTACCGCAGCCGCTATCGCTTTCCGAACGGCCTGCCCAAGGTACACGAGCACGACGGTGCGCCCCCGCAAGGGTTTGGCCTTTTTGACGACCAGGGCCGGCTGGCCGTCTTCTACTCCTATGAGGCCGACCTCGGCAATGGCTGGGACCCGCCCGACGTGCACAGGAACCCGCCCGACGTGCGCCGCGCCGCCCTGCAGATGGGCACCAATATCCTGGTGTACGCCCTCACCCGGCCGTCGGAGCCCAACGCCAACGCCGAGCCTGCACAGGAGGTAACCTCCGAACCCCGCACGGCCACCGAGTCCTGAAGCTCATGCGCACCGGCGCCATCACCTTTCTTGTGGTGCTGCTTGGCACCGCGCTCGCCCTGGCGCTCACGAACCCGGGGCCGGACGATTTTCAGCGCTTCGCGGAAGATCAGCTGGAAGACGTCCTCGTCGAGCAACTGGGCGATGAGCCCCTGGGCCGCGCGCTGGCTGGGGCCGGCAGTCGCTTCGCCGGGCCGCTCATCCGTGACGCCACCGAACGCGAGAACAGGCTCCTCTTCAGCCGCTATAGTCTCACCCTTGGCCCCTCCTCAACCGACGACAATGCGTGGGTCTTCATTGGCATCGGTGATCGGTTCATTGAGTGGCAACGTCCAGCCACACTGGACGACAACGTCGAATAATTCCCACAACATTTCGTGGACTGGCAGAGTACGTCCGATCTCCCCTGTCCCGTGTGCACCCGCTACTATTAGTCCGTCTTTACGCCATGACCAATTTGCAACTGCAGGACCCTGATGTGTTCGAGGCCATCCAGCAGGAGGTAACCCGCCAGAACGATAGCCTGGAGCTCATCGCCTCAGAAAACTTCACCTCCAAAGCCGTACTCGAAGCCATGGGTACGCCCCTCACCAATAAGTATGCGGAGGGCCTGCCCGGCAAACGCTACTACGGGGGCTGCGAGTTTGTAGACATCGCCGAAAACCTGGCCCGCGACCGCGCCAAGGAGCTGTTTGGCGCCGATTGGGTGAACGTGCAACCGCACGCCGGTGCACAGGCCAACGCGGCACTTTACCTGACCTTTCTGGAGCCAGGCGACACCTTTTTGGGGCTGGACCTTGCCCATGGCGGGCACCTCACGCACGGCAGCCCGGTGAACTTCTCCGGCAAGCTCTACAACGCCGAATACTATGGCGTGGAGAAAGACGGGCCGCTGGCCGGACGCATCGACATGGACAAGGTGCGCGACCGGGC